>JBFKLX010000396.1:0-1916 GCA_041630155.1 Acidobacteriota bacterium | reverse complement strand
CGCACCGTCCACCAGAGCACATCCGTCGGTATAGGGGGTGATCCGTCGGGCAGGGGCACGCTGACGGTAACGACCCGGCTGAGCAGCACTCCACCCAGATAGGCAATCCACCGATCTTCGCAACCTCCTCTTTTTCAACAAGTTGCTGAAACGGTGAGACTTTCGGTTTTGCCGATTTTGGCAGATTTTCCAGATCGTGGCAGATTTTCCACGAATTTTCTCACACCAAGTCTCACACCACGAGGTCGCCGACGGATGATCTCCGAAGTACAGCTTGATGACCATCTGGCGCGATGTCCCAAGCAGGACTTCAGATCGACAGTATGAATCTGGCGAGCAGTGACGAAAGCCAGTGGTCTGATCCTGACTTTCGCAGCTGGAAGGGCAGCTCTGGAAATCTGCATGAGTTTGACTGGAGCAGCTGAGCAAGAAACGTGAGGTCGACCGGGCAGCTGCGATCGTGGGCCAGGGTGGCCAGGTCGTGGGGTTGATATCAGTTCCGATATGTTCGCACTTGCTGAAAAACACCTGTCCAGTCGCCGCTTCGAGGACTAGGCTGGGCACGCCTCGGGCTGGGTATGGCGTTTGACTCGATTCTTGACAGTACCCTGCCGCGGGCTCAGGGCCTGATCTGCTTTAGCGCCTCCGCCGCTTTCGCGTGCCCCTGGGCAGCGGCCTTGCGAAGCCAGCTCGTCGCCTGCGCGTAATCTTTTGACAGCCCACCGACCCCCATGGCGTAGGCTGCTCCGAGGCTGTATTGTCCCTCAGCGTAGCCAGCCTCGGCGGCCTTGCGCCACCACACGACGGCCTGGTCCGGGTCTGCGGTAAGTCCTCCCTGCCCCTGGAAGTAGAGGACCGCCAAATCTGTTGCAGCCGGTGCGAACCCCTGTTCAGCTGACCGCTTCAGCCAGGTGGCCGTCAAGCCCTGGTTCTTCTCGGTGCCGTTCCCTTGCCAGAGCATCTTGGCGACGACGAATTGGCTTTGCGCCAGTCCCTGCTCGGCCGACAGCAAATACCAGCGGTAGGCTTCGGCGGGATCCTGCTCGACCCAGTGACCGGCCTGGAACATACGGCCGAGGTAGTATTGTGCACCGGAGTGGTTCTGGCGAGCGGCCCAGGTGAGCCAGAGCAGGGCCTCTGCGTGATCCTCTTGGACCCCCTTGCCTTCGTATAAGCGCGCTCCCCTTTCGAAGCACTCCTGCGCCGAGAACTCCTTTGCCAGACCTGTTCGCTCTGGGACATCCTGGGGCCGGGTCGGTGCCCCGGAAGCGGCCCGCTCGAGTTCCTCGGCGGCACCCTGCCCCGCGGTGAACGTCGCCAACGCGTCCCAGCCGAGCTCATTCATGCCCGCCCCGAGACCCTCACCGGTCCACAGAGTGAGGTTGGTCCCGCCGTCCTTGCCGACCAGCTCGATGGACGCCTTCTCGGCCACGAATCGGGCCTGGGACTGGTCGAGGAGAACGACGACCTCCTCCCCCTCGATCGGCAGCACTTTGTGATGGGCCCGGCCGGCCGATCGGCTGGGCCGCCCCGTCTCGAACGGAAGGGGCCGGATCTGAACGCGAATCTCGTCGAACGGCGGCTTGACGGGCACGGCGTAGAACTGATTTCTCTCTTCGAGAAAGCGCAGCCGGAGTTCGGCCACCCACTTCTTGTCGAGACCGCGGTAGAACGGAGCCTCGAAATGAACCCAGATCGCGAGCGGATCCTTAACCTCTGGCTTGGAGCTATCGGTGTAGCTCTCGGGACGCGACACGGAATGGCGTCCGAGTTTTGTGCGGTCGACAATGTGCTTTTGGACAAACCCGTGCGACACGAGCGGAACCGGCGGCTCCTGCGGAGGCGTGTACTTCTGAAGGATCAGTTTCCAGTCGCCGTGCTGCCCGAGCTCCTGGATCGTCGACTGCTCGGATGCT
>JBFKLX010000395.1:0-1930 GCA_041630155.1 Acidobacteriota bacterium | reverse complement strand
CTTGCCAACGTGGCCAGCCTCTTTCTGGCCCAGGCGACCGCGCGACGGCAGGAAACGGCGCTCCGTGCAGCGCTGGGAGCAAAAAGGAGCCGGCTGGTTCGTCAATGGCTGACCGAGTGCATCTTGTTGGCCCTGATGGCGGGCGGTGCAGGCGCCGCACTTTCGGCTCCGACCATCGATTGGATGAAGAGTTGGGTTCCCGTCCAGGTCCCCTACCTCTTCGAGTTCGGTTTCGACGCGCGGGCACTTGCCTACACGCTACTCATTTCGCTGTTGGCCGGCGTGGCCTGCAGTTTGGCGCCTGTCGTGCGCAACTCGGGCCTGGACGTCTTTCAGGCGCTCAAGAAAGGCGCCGGAGGACTTCAGAGCCGGGGCGGCGGGTTCTTGCGTTCGGCTTTGGTGACATCCGAGTTCGCGCTGGCGATGGCCCTGGTGATCGGCGCTCTGCTGATGGTCCGTAGCTTTATCAATCAACAGAGCATCGATCCCGGTTTTTCGACCCGAGATCTCGTCACCCTGGATCTCTCCATGACCGGAGAGGAGCTCGAAGATCCGCAGTCGAGGATGGCGCTTCTCGACCGTGTGCTTCGAGGACTCGATGAGTTGCCCGAGGTCTCCTCAGCCGGCGCAGTCACCTTCCTTCCGGTGAGCAACAGCTACGAAATCCCCAGCATCGAATTGGAGGGCCGGGCGGTGGCGCCGGAGGAGCGGCCGCGAGCCACCCTCCACACGATCAGCCGAGAATACCTCGCCACGCTCGAGCTTCCCGTGCAACGGGGCCGTGGATTTACGGCGGAAGAGTCAAGCCGGGGAGGCGATGTCGTCCTGGTGAGCGCATCTCTCGCCGAGCTTCTCTGGCCCGGGGCCGATCCCCTGGGCCGGCGACTCAGACTCCTTCCCGCACAGAATTGGCGGACGGTGGTTGGCGTCGTGGGCGACGTTCACACCGGACATCGCATGGTCTCTTCCGGTTCCCTGCCCGAAAATGAGCAGGCCTACCTGCCACTCGCCTCCACCCAGCGCAGCTCGTTCAAGCTGGTGCTCCGGAGCTCCGCGCCACTGGCGGCCGTGACGCCGCGCATCCGCCAAATCTTGAGGACGGAAGCGCCTGGATTGCCCATCTCTGAAGTGATCAGCATGGATGACGCGATTCATCGAGTGCAGTGGGTAATGCGCTACTTCAGCGAGACCTTCTTGCTCTATGCCCTCCTGGCCCTGGGGATCGCGACCCTGGGGGTTTACGGAGTGACGGCCGACTCGGTGAGTCGAAGGACCCGTGAAATCGCCGTCCGGCGAGCGCTGGGTGCCACTCGAAAGGACCTGCTCCGGCTTGTCGTTCGACAGGGTTTGTTGCTGGCGGGTTTGGGCGCGCTGCTAGGCACTCTACTGGCTCTCGCCATGACCGGCTTCATGGGATCGATGCTTTACGGCGTCGGCGCTCGAGACCCTCTCATCTTCCTTGGAGTCGGAGTCCTGATACTGCTGGTGGGATCCGCCGCCAGCCTCCTCTCCGCCCGCCAGGTCCTGCAAACCAACATGATGTCCGCCCTGCGCTCCGAGTAAAGGACTCGGGGCTGGCCGTGGCACGAGCATCCCGCTCGTGATTCCCTTGGTTTTGGGGCCTCGGGGGCGTGCCGCCCCCATGACAGGATGGCAAAGCTGACAGTACGGCAGGGGTGAAAGCGTGTTGCCCAGATCGGACATTCCAAACAAAACCCCATGAACCAGGTCTAAAGCACTCCTTCGGGCCTCTTGGCCTGGAGGGCCTGCGGCGGGATAGAACCTGGTTGAGCCGACTCTACTTGTCGGCGATCCTCTCGACTTCGACACCCGCCTTGGCTTCGAGGGCTGCGATCACTTCCCGGAAGATCCTCTTGTCCAGCTTGATCACGGCGTAGTCACCCTCTTCCGTAATGGTCAGCCAGTGCTT
>JBFKLX010000394.1:0-2268 GCA_041630155.1 Acidobacteriota bacterium | reverse complement strand
GCACCTGGTGGCGCCGAAACTGAGAGTGTCCAAGACGCTTTTCATCAGCTACAGCCACAAGGACAAGAAGTGGCTGGACGAGTTGAGAAAATGGCTCGAGCCGCTGGAGAGAGCGGATCTGATCGCGGTCTGGGACGATGAGCAACTGAAGGCCGGAGAGGACTGGCACGCCAAGATCCAGGAGTCGCTGGCGGCTGCCAAGGCAGCGGTTCTGCTCGTCAGCCAGGACTTCCTGGTCTCGGACTTCATCACCAACAACGAGCTGCCACAGCTTCTGGAAGCCGCCCAGCAGAAGGGGCTTCAGATCCTCTGGATCGCCGTGAGCGAAAGCACGGTCGAGGACACGGGCATCATCCGGTACCAGGCGGTCCACAAAGATCCGCCCCTGGACAGCTTGCCCCAGGCCGAGCAGAACAAGCGATTCAAAGAGATCTACAAGCGAATCAGAGAAGCAGTGAATCCTTGAAGCGACCTTCGCTTCTTGCACGTTCGTAAGGCAGCCGTCTCGCCCCCCATGTCCCTTCAGTCATCTATACCCGCGCGCCGGCCTTTGATAAGGTTGTGCGCCTGCGGGAGTTGACGCGATGATGGGAATTCGTTGGATCGCATGGGCCTTGGGCTTGTTGGCGCTGCTGCCGGGTTCGCTGTTGGCGCCGCAGAATCCCGATGAGAGCGGGCCGGCGGTGGTGGCAGACTTCGCCCCGCTGCGACGGGCCTTGGTTCTGTCCATTTCTGACAACATTTTCAGATCGTCGGAGGCCGCTCAAGGCCGGCATGCTTTTTTCGCCAGCGGCCTGCCGCGCGGAGCGATTCGAGAGCATGCCGCGCTGGTTCAGCTTTTGAAGCAGCAGGGTGTCGAGGTGCTGGACGTTCGGGATCTGCTGCAAAGCGCCCTGGAGCAGGCTCGGCAAAAGGGCGAGCTGCAGGAATGGCTGCGGGCCCATTTCCCCGCCACCGCCGAGCGTGCCGCTGCACGGCTGGAGGAGGTCGACGCTGACGCGCTGCTGGCCCGGCGCAACGAGTTCTTCTACGCGGCGGATGCCGAGGGCGATTTCTCTCCGGTTTTTTCGGGCTTTTCCTCGATGTATTGGGCTCGCGACTTCGCCATATCCACGCCGAAAGGGGTGATTCTGGGCCACAGCCGCCATCACGGGAGAGTCGTGGAGAATGCGGTGGCGCGGCTCTTGTTCGAGTTCGCCCCGAAACTCTCCGATTTCCCGATCGCCTTCGACGCGCGTCGCGAAGGAATCTACCTGGACGGCGGTGATCTGATCGTCCTGGACCCGCGGACCCTGCTGCTGGGTGTGGGAAACCGCACCAGCCGCGAGGCGGCTCCCCTGCTGGCGAAGCGCCTCCAGATGACGGTCCTGGCCGTCGACCTTCCCTCTCTGGACGCAGGAGGGGGGCTGCGCCGTCAGCTGCTCCACCTGGACTCCTTCTTCAACCTGATCGACGACCGTACCGTTTTGGCGGTGCCGTATTTCCTGGAAAAGAAGTACTCGGATTCCCATCCCTTGGCCGGTGTGTTGCGCGGAATTGCTCGGCAGGTCGAGAGAATGGAGGAGTTGCAGCCGGAATACGAGTTGGCAAATGCGGAAGCGATCCGGGCCACGGCGGAGGCCATTCCCGCCGTCGGATGGGTGACCCGATTCGAGGCCGGAACGGGTGAGGCGCAGCCCACCGAGCAAAAGCTCGTCGACTACTTTCGAAGCCGCGGCTACCGGGTGATCATGGTGGGGGGCGAGCCCAATCCCGAAGTGCGGCTGCCGCATCTGCTCGAGCGGGCCCTGTACGAGCTGCGGTGGCAAGGAGCCAACGTCGTGCAGCTGGCCCCCGGCAAGGTGATCGCGTACGAGCACAACGTCCACACCAATCGCGCCCTGCGCCAGGCCGGAGTCGAGGTCCTGACGGTCCCCGGAGAGCTCCTCTCCTTCCGCAACGGCGGCCCCCACTGCCTGCTGATGCCCCTGGTGCGCAAAGAGTGAGGCGAGCTGATCGGGACGCCCCCTTCCCGCGGTGATTGCGTCGCCTGACACTTGCTTCCAGACGGTGATTGCACGCTCCGGTTCCGATCGATTTGCAAACTTTCCGCTGCAGCCCTATCCTGCCGTCGGGCTCGCCTCGAGGGGGTCCGAGGAGGAGGGGCATGCAGAAACGATTCGTCATCCAGGCCGCGCTGTTGTTCGCGCTCACCCAGCCGGGTTGGGCGCAGTCGGACATTCAATGGCTCGAAGGTGCTTCCTACGACGACTCGATCCCGACGCCCAG
>JBFKLX010000393.1:0-2276 GCA_041630155.1 Acidobacteriota bacterium | reverse complement strand
CTGACTCAACTGGCGAAACACCAGGTAGCTGCCGTTTCGCCCCAGATCGTGGAGACCGCCGGCCACCGCCGGCAGATCATTTTCGGGATCCAAGCGGGCCGCAACGGTCGGCGTTTCCGGAAGCTTTCCATACTGATTCGGGTATCCCAGAATGAATTCCCCGGCCGCCACGACGTTGGCCTGGTCCCCGATCTCCTCGGCGAGGCGGGTGCCACCCAAGAGAGGCTGCGCGATCCCGTCTCTGAAGCCGAAGTGTTCCTTGCGCTGCAGCAACGTTCGGCTCGAAAGGTTCATCAACTCGGCAAGTCCCGCCTCTTCGAAGCGGCTGCGCTGCTCGCTATGGAGCTCTCGAAGCCGAGAAGTGTCTCCCGCATGCCTGGCCGCGGCATAGAGCATGAGCACGAGGTCTACCTGCGTGCTGCTCTGAGAGCCTCCCCACACCCAGTGGGAGGGGTCGCTTTCGCCGTGATCTCCGAGGATGCGCTGTTTGTGGGGGGCCGTCATGCCGTCCTCGAACTCGCAGGAGAAGCGAGTGACTTCCTCTGTCAGTCCCAGCTTGCGCAGTCCTCCCCGCGTGAAGGCCAACTGGACGGCCGTTTCTCGCTCCGCCCGGGGCTGGGCCGTGGTCACCTGGGAGGCCATCTGTCGCAGCCACCGCCCCACATCGGCTCTTCGTCCGTCCTCGATCACCAGCAGGACGAAACAAGCCGCAGGGAGGTTTCCGTAACCCCGCAGGAGGAGTCCTTGGATGTCGGCGTGTTCGAGTTCGGGCATAGTCGTCTTCGCTTCGGCTAAAAGCGCCTCAGCCATTCTTCCGACTCCTCCGGGTCCAGAGTGCCGTAAAGGCCCGCTCTCAGCAGGGAGTTGTTGTTGATGTTCTGAACGGTCAGTTCCTTGTAGGCCGAATACCAGACCTGGGTGGCCACCTGGCTTCTTCGCGCGTAGTCCTTGAACCGCTGTTCGTCGCGCGCCCCACCGGCCAGAAAGAGCCATCGGGTCTTGGGAAAGCCGGTGGCATTGGTCCAGATCGCCGTCAGGCCGAATGCCGCTTTGTCGATGAAGTCGCCCAGGTAGTTCTCCCAGCTCCCGTCGAAGTTGCTGAGAAAAAGCAGGCGACGGCCGTCGTCGATGATCGCCCAGCGGGCGAAGTGGATCGATGGAATGCCCACCAGGCTCCCCTGGTGGGCCACGTTGCGGGCGAAAAGATTGACGATCGCCAGCACCGTGCGCAGCGTGTAGAGTCGAAACCACCCCGGTTTGATGTTGAGGAAGGCCGTCATCTGATTCTGCACCCCGCGGTCTTCACGCTCGACCTGTTCGGCCACCGCCGGACAGGAATAGCCCGGCTCCTGCTGCTCGTCCCGCTCCTCCTTGAAGCGCAGGACCACCAGATAGGCACTCGAGAACAGCAGCACCACCGCGAGCCCGCCCAAGAGCAGGCCGGGCAAGAAGGTCCCCAGGACGGCCAGAACGGCGACCAGTAGCAGCAGCACCGCCGCCGCAACTCCACTGAGGTGCCCCTCCAGAAAGCGCCTCCAGGCACTCACCCAGGGAGGGGGCGGCGTACCGGCCCAGGCGAACCGCTGCCGCTGCTGCTCGAACACAAACTTCTGAATGGCTCCTCTGAGTGCCGCGGTGCCAGAATCCCAACTGGGTTTCGTGTTCAAGAAATCTTGCATCGCATGTGCCAGCTGATTCTCGCGGGCGATCTGGTCGACCGTTCGCCCCACCGTACCGACGTAGAAAGCGTTGTAGGCGACCTGATGCCTTCGCAGAAACGCCTCCCGCTCCTGATCTCCCGGTAGGTCGGGAAACCCCTCGCAGTGTCGATAGATCTGATCCAGCCCCGAGGGGCCCGCCACTTTCACGAGTTCGCCCAGATGCTCCTGCAGACTCCCGTCGTAATTGGTGGCGAACAAGAGTTGGGCTGGAATTTCCCGGCCTGCAGCGTCGTGGGAGAGGGGCAGGATGGCCCAGCGTGCGAAATGGATCGACTTCAATTGGGCGAAGGGGACCCAAGGGTTTTCTTCTGGATCGGCTCGCATGATCTCCTCGAGCAGCGATTCGAGACGCTCCTCGTGTCCCTTCCGGACTCTGGCAATCGCCAAGAATGCGTGCTGCTCGACGGACTTCATTCAATTCGTTCGAAAAAAGCTGGGAAAATCGAGGCTCAGTCTAGTCCACTTCCATCAGTCTGGCAAGCCGAGACGGTGAGCCTGGATTCATTCTGACGCCGGCACCAGAGCTTGGCTGAGTCCAGTCGCGATCGGGGATGG
>JBFKLX010000392.1:0-2302 GCA_041630155.1 Acidobacteriota bacterium | reverse complement strand
GTGCGCAGGAAGGGGAAGTAGGCGGCCCCGTACTTGACCTGGGCCAGGTCGCTGGTCACTTCCCCGCGAAAGTTGGTGGTCACGTCGGCGTTGTCGTCCGTCTCCCCGGGAACCGCATTGCGCACGTCGATGATGGTGAACCGGTCCTGCATCTTGTTGCAGTGGGCCAGCGCCGCGTCCACGATGTCCCCGTGCTGGGCGTTGGTGCCCAGGCAGGCGTCGGGAAAGACCAGCAAGGTCGGTTCGTCCTGCCCCTCCAGCGCCGTGATGGCCCCCGTGAAGAGCGCCGTCGCGAAGGCCGCCGACAGATTGCCGATGCTCACCACGTAGCAGGGCCCGCCCCCGTTGGCGAAAAACAGCTGCATGCTGTAGTAGAGGAAGCGGGCCGGGATCTGGGGAGGCGTCCCGTTGAAGACCACCTCGGTGGCCACGATCTGGTTGGTGGCCGTCAGGCGCGTCTGCGTCACGTTGACGGAAAAGGCCTGCTGGCTGGTCCGGCCGAAGATCTCTTCGAACTCCAGCAGCGAGGTGATCCGGACCGGCTGGTTCAACAGCGAAACGCCGTTGGCGTCGGCTGTCTTCTCGGTGAAGCCGATGAAGGCCGGCAGGGCCGTTTCCACGGCGGCAATCGAGGGCGGGAATTTCGAGATCTCCTCGATATACACGCCCGGTGTCTTGTAAGTCGGCATGATCGTTCTTCCCTCGAAAGTATCTGTGGGTGTCCCCAGCGGGCTCACCCGGTTGACATGACTTCAAGCCTCGAGACGCCCAACCCGGGAGTAGCGTTTGTCAGGAAAACGGGCCGCTCGAGAACTCATCGAAGCTGGCACTCAGCGCTTACGCAAACGGATCGAATAGGCAATTCCGCCGGCTGCGACGGTGTCCTGGCGGCTCTCCCAGAAGAGGTCGACCACCCCCAGGACCCCCGTGCCGGCCAACTCGTCGGCCACGTATACAGTGGTGACAGGGGAGCCAGCCGCGTTGGTCTCCAGGGTGAACAACCCCGGAGACTCGTCCGACAGGTCGACCTTGACCGCACTGCGCCCACCCGCGGAAGGCGGGATGGCGGCCTGCAGCACCACGCTGTTGGGTGGAAACTTCTCTTTGACGGTGAGCTGCGTGGGGGGACTGCCGCCGCTCACGTCCACCGTCGACTCGAAGACCGGAGGAGCGATGCGTACGGCGTCGCCGGTCGCGACGACTGTGCTGACCGTGAGCGTCGTCTTGGTCTGAATGTTGCCTGACGGCGTCAGATTGTCCAGGTAGAGCTGGGGGCCGGTCGCCGCGGTCAGGTCCGGCTCGTAGAGCTCGAAAAGGTCAGCCCGGTCGGAAGTCAGGGCGAAGCTGAACTGCTCACGGCTGGTGATCGGGCCCAACAGCGGATCGGCCGCCAGCGGATTGGTCTCATAAAAGAGCTGGAAGCCACTCTCCCGAGGACGGAAGACGATCGCCCGGTTGTTCAAAGCCTTGCGGCAATCTTCCGTGGGGACCAGCCGAAAACCACTCAGGATCTGGGCGCTCGGGTCCTCTTCGACCCTCACGCCCAGGAACGGATGAAACTGGCTGACAAAACTCACTGCAATGCCGTGTCGACCTGAACGGTCGTGATTTCGGGACCCGCCACCGACTGGTCGAGCTGTACCTTGACCAGTCTGACCTTGTACACCAGCGAAGGGAAGTAGGCCCCGCCCAAAATGCCCCACAGATGGTTCAACTGCTCGAAATTCAGGTTGTGGAAATCGAACACCAGTTTTTCCAGAGCCGACGGAAACGGGTTGCCGGCCGATTCGTTCTGCTGCGTGAAGAACCGCTTGCTCTGGAACAACTCCACGGTCTGGGAAAGTCGCAGCAGAGAGGCCGCGTAGTCCTCGAATTTGAATACGAACAACACGTAGAGATTCAGGTAGACGGGGGGCTCCTTGTAGCGAAGCTGGCTGTTCTGCCGAACATGGTGTTCCGTGTTCTTGAGGGCCGCCTCCTCCTGGAGGTTGACCAGCGAAATGAAGGCGCCCGTGAGGTTGGTATCGTCCTTCAGCCCGTGCACATTGTCGATGTTCACGTCCGAGTCGGGGATACCGAGGTGATTTCGGACTTCGCGTCGGATGTAATCCAGCGCTTCATTGACCATGATGCGGTGCAGGGCCGCGGGGCTCGCGGCGAAATCAGTCGTTCTGGATGGCGAGGCCTTCGTGGGCCAGTTCGATGCTCTCGACGGCCACCTCGTTGCCGTCCGACTTGAGGTCGGTGGACTGGATCTTGGTGGGCCAGGCGTTTTTGACCTTCCAGACCATCACCGGCTCGT
>JBFKLX010000391.1:0-2362 GCA_041630155.1 Acidobacteriota bacterium | reverse complement strand
CTTGCCAAGACGTCGCGCGGTGTCCCGTTTCCAGAATTTGAAATCGGGCATATAGACATCGACGAGCCCGTCGAGGAGCTGCAAAGAGGCAATCGAATCATAGGCACTGGTGTTGTAAACGATGGGGAGCGAGAAACCCCTTGGAATCGCCGACGCAACGGCCTCGAGAACCTGGGGAACGACGTGCTCGGGGGTGACGAAGTTGATGTTGTGGCAGCCTCGACTCTGCAGCGCCAGCATCATGGACGCGATCTCGTCGGCCCGGGCACCGGGAGGCGCTTCGCTCGGTTTGATGGCCTGGCTGATGTCGTAGTTCTGGCAGAAGACGCAGCGCAGGTTGCAGTGCGAGAAGAAGATGGTGCCCGAGCCGTTCCAACCCCTCAGACAGTCCTCTTCGCCGAAATGAGGAAAACAGCTGCTGACGATGGCGTGCCGCCCCGTCTTGCAGGCCGACCATCTGCCGGCGAGCCGGTCCACTTGGCAGTCACGCGGGCAGGCCCGGCAGTCCTGGAGTGACGCCACCGCCCGGCGCGCACGCCGCTCCAACTCGGCCACACCCAAGCCCAAATATGCAGGCCATGTCCCGGGAGCTTCGCCAGTGAGTGCCATCGATCCTCTGCGGATAATCTACCACAGGCCGTCCAGCCGGGCCCGGACAGAGATTCCCCAAAGATACCTCGTTCCCGGGGCGAGAAACAGCGCCCGCGGCTCGAGCACGCCAACCGATCCGGATGGTTCCAGCCGCTTTCGGGAACCTTATTCAGAAACACGACCGGCTCGATCCCCTGGCACCGCGGAGACGCTCGTCCTGCTCCGGTCAGAACAGCTCGTTCTGAGAAGCCGGGTAGACCAGACTGCCTCCGGCGATGCGCGCTTGCGGGTGGAGCCGGTGGGGCTCTACCCTGCCGGCGGCCAGAACGTGTCGGACCTCGATGCCCTCCACGGCGCTCAGATAGTCGGAGATCAAGCGCCGGTGACAGCGATATGGACTGGCCTCGGCGCACATGACGGCCGTCCTCAGTCGGGCCGACTCGCTCAGCAGGGCCGCCGCTCCCGACGCAAACTCCCGGCTGGCGAGGTGATCCGCATAGTTGCGAAAGCCGATCTTCTCCCAGGCGGTATTGGGAGAGGGGGAGAGTCCCTGCCGGCGAAACCCGCCCAGCTCGGGAAAGTGGCGGTAGCCGACCCCGGCATTCCCGAGCGCAGCCCTCATCGTCTCCCCGTCGAAGTGAGGATTCCGCCGGGAACGGGGGTAGGATCGCACGTCGGCCAGTAGCTCGATGCGGTTTTCCTCCAGCAGGAGGCAGAAGTCTTCCCAGGTCCGGTTGGAGTGTCCGATCGTCCAGATCAACTCGACCCTCGCCCCCCGGGCCCTCTCCGAGCCCTATCGATCCGGTGAGCTTCGGACTTCTTCGAGCCGTGCTCCACGACCCGGGAGCCCGACCGCTCCCGGCGCTCGGCCCGGTCCGACCACTACTCCTGCTGGGCGAGTCGCCACAGCAAGAGCGCCGCCCGCCGCGTCTGGGAAGCGAAGGTGGTCAAGTCGGCCGTTTCTTCGACTGTATGACCGTCCCGTCCCATCAGACCCAGTCCGTCCAGGGCCATCTCGACCCGATCGGCGGCAAAGGAGACATCGGCGGCGCCCGCCTTTCGCGGGTCGACAGCCGTTACGGGACCCAGCCCCAGGTCCCGGCTCACTCGATCGTACATCCCCAGCAGCAGCCGGTTTCCCTGGCTGGGGGCCATGGGAGGATAGCCTTCGGCGGAGAAGGCCAGGTCGGCTCGAGTCCCCGGCAAGCTTGCAGAAGCGACCGACTGCATGGCGTCCCGGGCCTCCTCGAGCTGTTGGGGGGAAATGCAGCGCAGGTCGCCGGTCACGACGGCGTGCTCGGCAATCACATTCTCCTTTCCAAAGGCGCTGCCGCGCGATTGAGAAGGATCGAAATCCACCGTGGTCCCTGCCAGCGCGACTCCCGGATTGAACGTCAGCAGCTCCTTCCCTTCGAGGCGACGGCGAAAGCCGTCCAGGATGCGAGCCGTCTCCAGAATGGCCCCGGCGCCGAATTCGGGTTGAAAGATCTGTGAAGAGTGTGCCGGCGTCCCTCTGACCTGCAGCGTCCAGGAGGTCGAGCCGCGCCGGGCGATCACGGCGGTGTGTGGACTGCCGTCACCGTCTTCGAATCCCAATGCCAGATCGGCCCAATCGGCCGCCTCGGCCAGCACCCGCCGCGAGAGCTCCAGCGGCCGCCCCGTCTTTTCTTCGTCCCCCGTCAGCACGACTCGAATCGACAGAGAGTCCAGTACGCCTGCGGCCTGGAGGGCTTTCAAGGCCCGGACGATGATGACATTCCCCCCCTTCATG
>JBFKLX010000390.1:0-2415 GCA_041630155.1 Acidobacteriota bacterium | reverse complement strand
GCGGGGCTCTCGAGGCGAGGTCGCGAAGAGAGGAGGAGGCGATGCCGGAGCATCGTCGACGACCAACGACAAAGAGATCGCCCGAGACCCCCGTGCGCCCGAAGGGTTGCGGGCGAACCCACAGGCGCCCGCCGCCTCGGAGCAGGGTGGTCCACTCGGTTTCCGCGGGCCGGCTACTGCTTGGAAACGCCCGCAACATACGTCGCTGTATCTATGGATCGGGGTACTCAGGAGTAGTCCGGGACAGCCAGACTCCACAGCCCTGAGCCGTGAGTGGTTCCTGCATCGGAGGAGGGTCGATCCTGGGCGGCAACACCCTGCAGATCGGAAAGCAATTCCGGCCGTGAGCTCGACGTGAAATGCGGCTCACCTCCGGCGCACACCAACCCTGCGTGCGGTGGTGGCGGCCTGGAATCTATAATGTGGCTTTCAGAAACGATGCGAAGCAGCGACGGAAGGACGGCATGAAGTACTCGAGCAAACTGGGACTGTTCGTCTGTGCGGTGGCCCTGAGCGCGATCACCGCTCACGCCTCTCAGACACCCTTGCACCACCGGCTGGAGGTCCGGCTCTCACCGCTGACCCATGAGCTGGAGGTCAGCGACACGATTTCCCTGGGCGACCTCCGAAGCCAGGACGCCCTGACATTCCAGTTGCACGGTGACCTGGAGGTGACCGGGTCGGAGGGGGGCCAGCTGCTCGATTCACCGGGAGCGGCTCAGGATTCCTCTTTGCCTCTGCGCGAATATCGCCTGGTGCTGGACGAAGAAGCGCGCCAGTCCGGACAGCTGACCGTGCACTACCGGGGAACGATCCACCACGCGCTCGAGCGGGAGGCGGAGGAGTACGCCCGCAGCTTCTCGAGCAGCCCCGGCCTGATCGGTCCGGAAGGAGCGTTCCTGGCCGGCTCGACCCATTGGTACCCAAGATTCGGAGATGAGCTGGTTTCGTTCCGCCTGAGAGTCGATCTGCCCGAGGGCTGGGACGCCGTGAGCCAGGGCAAGCGCATCGAGCACAGTCTGGAAGGAGGCCGGCGCCTGGTGAGTTGGGACAGCCCCGAGCCGATGGATGAGATCTACCTGGTGGCGGCCACCTTCCAGGAATACTCCCAGCAGGCAGGGGCGGTGACGGCCCAGGCGTTCTTGCGGACTCCCGATCCCAACCTGGCGGCCCAGTATCTGGAGGCGACCGCTCAGTATCTGGATCTCTACACCCGCCTGATCGGCCCCTACCCCTACGCCAAGTTCGCGCTGGTGGAGAATTTCTGGGAAACGGGCTACGGCATGCCCTCGTTCACGCTGCTGGGCCCGGCCGTGATCCGCCTCCCCTTCATCATCAACTCGTCCTATCCCCACGAGATCCTCCACAACTGGTGGGGAAATTCTGTGTTCGTGGACTTCGAAAGCGGCAATTGGTGCGAGGGTCTGACCGCCTATCTGGCCGACTTTCTGATCAAGGAGGGTCAGGGACAGGGGACTGACTACCGGCGCGACGCGTTGAAACGCTATTTGAACTTCGTGCGGGGCGAGAAGGACTTTCCGCTCAGCCAGTTCCGAGTTCGCCACTCCCCTTCGACCGAGGCCGTGGGGTACGGAAAGTCGCTCATGTTGTGGCACATGCTGCGGCTCCGGCTGGGCGACGACCGGTTCGTGCGAGGCCTGCAGACCGTGTTCCGCCGCTATCGATTCCAGCGGGCTTCGTTTGCTGATTTCGAAACGGTGTTCAGCCAAGTCTCCGGTGAAGATCTCTCGGATTTCTTCCGGCAGTGGGTGGAGCGGACCGGCGCGCCCGCGCTGGAGTTGGGGCGGGTCTCAGCCGAGCCCTCTCAGGGCGGGTACCGCCTGCAAGTCGAAGTTCGGCAGACCCAGGGAGGCGAACCGTACCATCTGCGCGTGCCCCTGGCCGTTACCGTGGAAAACCGGCCCGAGGCAGGACTGCACTGGCTCGAGATGGTTGGAAACACGGCCACCCTGGAGGCCCGGCTGCCGGCGCGTCCGCTGGTGGTGGAAGTCGATCCTGCCTTCGATCTCTTCCGCCGCCTCGACCGCAGTGAGATCCCCGCCTCGTTGGGTCAAGTCTTCGGCGCCGAGCGGATTTCGATCGTCCTGCCGGGGGAGGAAGACGCCGCCGCACCCCAGCAATGGCGGGCCATGGCCGAGAGTTGGACGGGCGGGCAGCCCGAACGCTTCCAGATCCTGGCCCAGGACGAGTTGACGCAGCTGCCCGCGGACCGCGCCGTCTGGGTCCTGGGCTCGAGCAATCGCTGGGCCGCCGGTCTGAAAGACCGACTGGCCAGGCTGGGCGGCGGCTGGGACGGTCCGACCCTCAACTTCGGCACTGAGACCGTCCAGGCGGCGGGCAAGAGTTTCGTCTTCACCGTCGAACATCCCGACGACCCCGATCTGGCCGTGGGCT
>JBFKLX010000389.1:0-2449 GCA_041630155.1 Acidobacteriota bacterium | reverse complement strand
CTGCGTAACGACAAGATCCAGGCGCGCAATTTCTTTGACCCCTCGCGGAAACCGGCTTTGCGGAGAAATCAATTGGGTGTGGCTACTTTAGAACGACGGTCCAGTTGGGTGGGTGAAGGCGCCGCTGGTCCCGGTCAACATGGAAGAGCCAGTAGCTGTCGAAGTCCCCGCTTAGGTAGACGGCTCTGAGTTTGACGATGGCCTCTGCCATGTTCTCGGTCCAACGCATCCCCGAGCGCTCCATGCGATCCTTGATCAAGTTCTTGCACGCCCCTTCCACCGGGCCGCTGGCGATGGGCCAGCCCTGGGCGAGGTATTCGTCGTAGCGCATGCGGTGGCGGTTGCGGTAGAGGTAGGCGGCCACGCCCAGCAGCGTTTTGCGCTGGTTGCCGGAGAGGGCACGTTTGGTGACGCATTGGCGAAGGCCCTTGACGACCTGGCCGACTTCACCAAACAGGATCCGCAAGGTGCGGTCGAGCACCCAGAGTTCGGCCTGCAAACTCCCTTCGGGGTGGAAGACATAGGCGGCTTTCCACAACTTTTCCAGCACATGCATCAGGTCCAGGATCAGGGTGACGTTCAACTTCCCGTCGACCAGCGTCTGCAGCGCCCGCTCGCCATCGGTCAGGGCGACGTGCGTTTTGACACCCGCCGGATCGCGCCGGCGCATCTCCTCGGCCACCTCCTCGATAACGGCCGTCTTGCCCTTGACCAGACTGGCCCACACCCGCTTGTTCTCCGGACGGGGTGGAGGCGGCGTGTCGGTGCCCGTGTGGCGGCGGCTGCGGAATAGACTCTCGATTACCTGTTGGGGCGTGCGCACCCACGGTTGGCGAGTGAACACCGCGGCCACGGTGGCCATTCTCTTGCGATTGGCCTTCTGGCCTTTGGTGAGGCGCAGTGTCGGCTGAGCCCCGCCGGGCTTGACCATGGGAATCCCCTTGCCGTCGATGGCCGCCACCAGGATCGAGCCGCTGGCGGTTTTGGAGAACGGTTGGCGGTAGAAGGCGTCAAAGTCCTGCGCGGCATCCCGGATGATCTCTTCCAAACTGCGCTTGGAGACGCGGACACCGAGCAGTTCGGTGATGGAGAGAATGGATTCCTGGAAGGGGGTTTGCACGGCGGCTTTGATCAGCGTCCGTTGCAGTTCGTAGGAGAACGAGCGAGCGGGGAGAGCCAGCGCTTGGTCGAGGGGGTAGAGGCTGGGTGAGCCAGGACGGGAATAGCCCAGCCGGGTCAGTTCCACGGTTCCGAAGATCGTGGTGACAGAACGTGTGCTCAGGCGGCGGTGGGTGTATCGCAGCTGCCCATCGTTGCTCTCCACCAGCAGAACGGGCCCCATGTCACCGGGGCTGCGCTGCTGGAGGTGAGCCTGCAGCAGGAGGCGCTGGACTTCGCGGCCTTTGGCCCGTTGCTCGGATTCGATCTGATGCAGGGGAAGTTGGAGAGCCGAGCGGGAAGCCAGCCAGGATTCCAGTTGGGTGAACTGCAGGGCGGCCAGCGAGACGAGGGTGGCCTCGGGTGGCGAAGCCGGAGCGGCGGGGTGGGTTGCGGAAGCCATACTCTTACGGTAGTATTACCGTAGGAATAGGACAACTCTCATGCTACCATCTCGCCGATCCCACTCCTCCGCCATTCTCGACCGCCACCAGCAACGCTTCCAGGAACTCAAACGGGAACTCCAGAAGCTGGACTACTTCTGCAAAGGCACCGTGCTCCAGCGAATGATGAAGTGCGGCAAGGCCCCATGCGCCTGCCATCGCGATCCCGCCAAGCGCCACGGGCCCTACTTCGAGTGGACCTACAAGGCGAACGGCAAAACCGTCAATGTGAAGCTCACCCCGGAAACCGCTCCCCTGTACACCGCTGCTTCCCAGCAGTATCGGAAGTTGAAGTCCCTACTGAACCGGCTGGAGCGCTTGTCCCTCACCGCACTCCGGGCTCAGGCCAAGCGGGCCCAATCCCATCGCACCGAGTGAGCGAAAACCGGGGTTATCCTCATATCCCCGGTTTTTGTCCCCCTCTCGGAAGGCTCCCAGAGCCCAAAGTTGCTCATTTTACGAGGGGTTAGCCGTCGTCCTAAAGTAGCCACACCCCTCGGCAACGGCCCGAGTCCCGATCCGTTCTCGCTGGGCGGCGAGGGCCGGGACCGTCAATTGTCCTCAGGCAGACAGACGAGGAAGTGAACGAGAGGCTGGGCAGCGTCGCTCACGCCGCCATTTGCCCAGAAGGCCATGTTCTTGCAGACAAACAGGCGATGGCCGATTACAGGGCGGTGCTCGGTTAGCTGATGTACAGCGTACCGGGGGAGAGACGCAACCGGTGTGGAAGTCGCCTTCGAGCCGTCGAGGAAGTGTGGCTCGGCGACCTTGATTGA
Organism: Acidobacteriota bacterium; assembly: GCA_041630155.1. Classification (GTDB taxonomy): domain Bacteria; phylum Acidobacteriota; class UBA6911; order RPQK01; family JANQFM01; genus JBFGHG01. The sequence continues at coordinate 72 of JBFKLX010000389.1, read as the reverse complement.
AAGTACACTTCGTCCTGGTCGGCTATCCGTACAAGTGACGCTCCCCTCCTCCCCCACCTCCGTCATAATAGT
>JBFKLX010000388.1:0-2468 GCA_041630155.1 Acidobacteriota bacterium | reverse complement strand
TGCAGGCCGGAGCCGGCATCGTCGCCGACTCGGTGCCCCGGCTGGAATACAAGGAGTGTCACAACAAGGCCCGCGTGTTGCTGCAGGCCCTGGAAATGGCGAGTGGCGAGTAACGAATGAACGAATGGGCGAGGGGGACGCCCCCTGATGACACAGAGCCGGGAGCGACAGCGACCGGGTGAGCCGTGACAGTCCGGAGTCAGATCGAGCGTTTTGCAGGGTCCTCGCTACGCTCGGCTCTGTGTCATCAGACGTGACGAATCGGTCAAGCAGACCGAGGACGGAAGACGGAAGACGGAAGACAGAGGACGGAAGACGGAAGACGTAGGACGGAAGACGGAGGACTGGAATTGAGCCAGGAGCCAGAAACCAGCAGCCAGGAGCCCGGAGCCCGGGGCCGGCGCCTGGTCCTTGTCATCGACAACTACGACAGCTTTACCTACAACCTGGTCCAGTTGTTGGGGGAACGGGACTGCCGGTTGGAGGTCTACCGCAACGATGTCCTTGGGACTTCTGAGATCGAGGAGTTGGCCCCCGACCGCATCGTCATCTCACCCGGGCCCGGGCGTCCCGATCAGGCAGGCGTTTCGGTGGAACTGGTTCGAGAGCTGGCGGGGAAGGTGCCGATACTGGGTGTCTGTCTGGGCCACCAGGCCATCGCCGCGGCTTTTGGGGGGCGGGTGGTCCGCGCGCCCACTCTGATGCACGGCAAGACGTCTTTGATCTATCACAGGCAGGAGTCGATACTGAGGGGCCTGCCCAACCCATTTACGGCCACCCGGTATCATTCGTTGGTGGTCCCACGCGACGATCTGCCGGGTTGCCTCGTCGAAACGGCCTGGACGGATGACGGAGTCCTGATGGGCCTCCGCCACCGCGACCACCCTGTATTCGGGGTGCAATTTCATCCCGAGTCGATTCTCACCCGAGAGGGAGGACAGCTGATCGAGAACTTCCTATGCTGCGAGAACTGACCGCCAAACTGCTCAACCGGGAGGACTTGAGCCAGGACGAGGCCGAGATGGCCCTGGAATCTATCCTGGCACCCGAGAGCACCGACGCTGCGATTGCCTCTCTTCTCACCGCTCTCAGTTTCAAGGGGGAGACCGCCGCGGAAGTAGCCGGTTTTGCCCGGACCATGCGCGCTCGAGCGAAAACCGTCGGCGCCGACCGCCGCCGCCTGGTGGACACGGCGGGGACCGGGGGAGGGCGTTCCAGCTTCAACATCTCGACCACCGCCTGCTTTGTCATCGCGGGGGCGGGGGTGCCGGTGGCCAAACATGGAAACCGCGCCGTAACCTCGCGCTCCGGCAGCGCCGACCTGCTTTCGGCCCTGGGCGTCCGGGTCGAGCTCTCCCCGCAGCAGGCCGAGGACTGCCTGAAAAAGGTGGGGGTTTCGTTTCTCTTCGCACCCCTTTTTCACCCCGCCATGAAAAGAGTGGCGAGAATCCGCGGCGAACTGGCCCACCGAACGATCTTCAATCTGCTGGGACCCCTGACCAATCCGGCGGGGGCTCCTTACCAGATCATCGGGGTCTGGGACGCGAAGTGGGTGGAGAAGGTGGGTCAGGCTCTGGCCCGCCTGGGAGACTGCCGAAAAGCTTGGGTGGTGCACAGCCGGGACGGCCTCGACGAGCTGTCGTCGTCGGCCCCGGGTCTGATCTGCGAAGTGGAGGGCGACCAATCCCGGCTCCGCGACTTCGATCCGGCCACCTACGGTTTCCTGCCGGGAGATTCGGAGGCCTACTCGGGAGGAGAGCCGGCCCGCAACGCACGGATCTGCCGCGACATCCTGGAAGGCCGCGAGCGCGGCCCCCGCCGGGACGTAGTTTTGATCAATGCCGCCGCGGCGTTACACCTGGCGGGCGATAGCGACTTTGAGAGTGCTCTGGCGGCCGCCCGAGATTCGATCGACTCCGGGGCAGCGCTGAGCAAGCTGGACACGCTGATCGTGGTCACCGAAGGGTTTTGAGGGAATGCTCGAGCAGATCCTGGCCCGGAAACGGCTGGAGTTGGAAGAGGTAAAACAGAAACGACCTCTGCAACAGGTACTCGATTCGGCAACGCCAACGGCTCCCCGCCCTTTGAGCCAGGCACTGCTCGACGAAAGGCTCAACATCATCGCCGAGATCAAATACCGGAGTCCCAGCCGCGGAGATTTTGTCTGCAAGCGTTCTCCCCGCTCCATCGCCGAGTCTTATCTGGAGAACGGCGCCGCCGCTCTCTCGATCCTGACGGAAAAGCACTTTTTCGATGGATCTCTCGGCTACCTGGAAGAGGTTCGAAAGGACCAGCCCGAAGCTGTTCTTTTACGAAAGGACTTCATCGTGGATCCATACCAGGTGGTGGAGAGTCGCGCAGCCGGCGCTTCCGCGTTTCTGTTGATCGTGGCCGCCCTTGCCGGGAGTTCATTGAGTCAACTGATTGCGTGTGGCCAGGACAATGCAATCGAGCCGCTGGTGGAGGTC
>JBFKLX010000387.1:0-2480 GCA_041630155.1 Acidobacteriota bacterium | reverse complement strand
TGGACTCTGCGCCGAATCGGAGCCTCTGCCGGTGATTGTTCGATTCCTGCCGACCTGGTCGAGAATCTGTGTCGCTGCCCTGGCGCTCTCTGCCTCCTGTGGCTCGGGGCCGGATCAGCGGCGGCCCAACGTGATCATCGTTTTCGTGGACGATCTGGGGTATGCAGATCTGGGAGCCTACGGAGCGACCTCCTGGGAGACTCCGAACCTCGACCGGTTGGCCGGCGAAGGGGCGCGATTCACAGACTTCTACGTGGCCCAGCCGGTCTGCTCGGCCTCCCGGGCCGCCTTGCTGACCGGAACGTATCCGAACCGAATCGGCATTCACGGAGCTCTTGGTCCGCAAGACCGCCACGGAGTGCACGAAGACGAACTGACGCTCGGAGAACTGTTCCAGTCGCAGGGATATGCCACGGCCATCTTCGGGAAATGGCACCTCGGACACCATCCCCGTTTCCTGCCCACCCGCCATGGCTTCGACGAGTTCTACGGGATTCCCTACTCCAACGACATGTGGCCCAATCACCCGGAGAACCCCGAAGACTGGGGTGACCTGCCCACGTTCGAAGGGGAGAGAGTGGTCGGCCTCAACACCGATCAGAATCGTTTCACGACGGACTTCACCGAGCGCACGGTCGATTTCATCGATCGAAGCGTGGCCGCGGGAAAACCTTTCTTCGCCTACCTCGCCCATCCCATGCCTCACGTTCCCCTGCATGTTTCCAGCCAGCGCCGGGGAGCCAGCGGCGCCGGCCTGTACGCCGACGTGATCCAGGAGATCGACTGGTCGATGGGCCGGATCCTGGACACGCTGCAGCGACTGAAGGTGGACGGGCGCACGCTGATCTTCTTCTGCTCCGACAATGGCCCTTGGCTCAGCTACGGAGATCATGCCGGCTCCGCAGGCCTGCTTCGAGAAGGAAAAGGGACGACCTTCGAGGGCGGGGTACGAGTGCCGGCAATCGTCCGCTGGCCCGGCGTGATCCCGGCCGGCCGGACGATTCGGGAGCCTGCCATGACGATCGACGTCCTTCCCACGCTGGCCGGACGGATCGAGGCTCCCCTGCCGCGCCATGCCATCGACGGAAAAGACATCTGGCCTCTCATCGTGGGTGGGCCGGCCGCCGTTTCGCCGCACCCGGCCTATTTCTTCTACTACCATCGCAACGCTCTGGAAGCGATGCGGAGTGGGCGGTGGAAACTCCACTTCCCCCACGGCTACCGCTCCATGGAGGGCCGTGAGGCTGGGTCAGGCGGGATTCCGGGCAAGTACGATTACTCCCGAACAATCGGTCTGGCTCTCTATGACCTCTCCACTGATATCGGAGAAACCCACGACCTGTCCGAGGAATATCCCGAAGTGGTGCTCCGGCTGTCGGAGCTCGCGCAGGCAATACGTGCCGAACTGGGTGACAGCCTGGAGGACGTCGAAGGAACCGGCCTCCGGGCGCCGGGCACGGTAGAGCAAACGGGGTCTCGAGGCCCGAGGGACTTTGAAATTTCCGAAGGGCCTCGAGGCTAGCTCCACTCCAAGAGCGGCTTGATGGCGCTTCCCTCCGGGTCGAGCCAGCCGGGAAAGGACTCGGCGGCTTCGCCGGCGGACACCCGATGGGTGACCCAGGGAGTGACGTCGATGGTTCCGTCTTCGAGACGGGCGATCACGTGCTGGAAGTCGTCGCCCGTGGCGTTTCGGGTCGCCAGGAGCGTCATTTCCCGCCCGTGAAACAGCGGGTCGTGGAAGGTGACGTCTCCCGGGAAGTGGCCCACGAAGACGAGGCGGCCGCCGTGGGACACGAGCTGAAATGCGTTTACCATCGAGCTCGGGTTGCCGGTGCAGTCGAAGACCGCCGAGGGAAGTTCGCCCTCCAGCGCCTCCCGGATCCGCGACAGCGGGTCGCCGTCGGCCTCCAGGCAAGATTCGGCCCTCGAGAAGCGGCGGCAAAACTCGAGCCGGCTGGGACGGGTCTCCAGAGCCATCACCCGGGCGCCGGCCACGGCGGCGAACTCGATCACCCCCAGGCCGATCGGTCCGGTCCCGATGACCAGGACGCTCTCGCCCCTGGCGAGGCGCCCCCTGCCAACTGCATGGGCGCTGACACTGAGCGGCTCAACGAGCGCCAGCCGGTCTAGCGAAAGTTCTCGTGAAACGTGGAGCTTGGCCGCGGGCACGATCAACCAGTCGCACATTCCTCCGTCCTGGTGAACCCCGAGGACGCTCAGGTTGACACAGCAATTCGTCTTACCGGCACGGCAGGTGGTGCAGTCTCCGCAATTCAGATACGGCTCCACGGCGCAGTGGTCGCCGGCCCGAAGCCCAGCCGCGTCGCCGCGCACTTCGAGGATCTCCACGCCCAGCTCGTGGCCGAGAATCCTGGGGTAGTCGAAAAAAGTCTGCTCGCCCCGATAGGCATGCAGGTCGGTCCCGCAGATCCCCACCCGGTGCACGCCAACCAGCGCTTCCCCGGAACCCGGCTCGCCGA
>JBFKLX010000386.1:0-2494 GCA_041630155.1 Acidobacteriota bacterium | reverse complement strand
TCCAGCTGAGGCCGGCCTCCAGCGGCGTCGTGGAGTCGTCGATGTCGTTGCCGTACAGGGCATATTTCATTTCCAGTCTGAGGGTGTTGCGAGCTGCGAGTCCCGCCGGTCTCAAACCTTCATCGGCGCCTTCGCGAAACAGCGCCTCCCAGACCCTCTCTGCGTGCCGGGGCGGGAAGTAGATCTCGAATCCATCCTCACCGGTGTAACCGGTTCGCGACACGATTGCCTCGGCTCCCGCCACCTCCCCTCGTTGGAACCAATAGAACTCGATTCGGGCCAGGTCCAGCGAGGTCAACCGCTGCAAGATCGCTTCCGCGCGCGGCCCCTGTACGGCCAGCTGAACGTACTGATCACTGTTGTCCTCCACCCTGACGTTCCCTCCAGCCTGGCGCTTCACCCATTGGAAGTCCTTTTCCCGATTGGCTGCGTTGACACACACCAGGAAGTGTTGCGCGTGCAGCCGGTAGACGACTACGTCGTCGACGAAGGTCCCCTGGGGATACAGGAAGGCGGAGTATTGAGCCTGCCCGTCCGCCAGTCGGGAGGCATCGTTGCAGGTCACCTGCTGGACCAGAGCGAGGGCGTCCGGGCCGGTGACCTCCAGCTCTCCCATGTGGCTCACGTCGAAAACGCCGGCGCTCTGGCGCACCGCCAAATGCTCCTGGAGGGCTCCCTCGTACTGAACGGGCATCTCCCAGCCCGCGAAATCAATCAATTTGGCACCGTAACGCTGGTGAACCTCGTGCAGCGGAGTCTTCTTCGAAGTCACTTGAAGTCGTCCGGAGTCTTGTAGGTCAGTTGTTCGGCCAGCGCATGATAAAAAGCCATACCCAGCAGTGAAGATGGTTCGGCTTCGGCGGATCGATAGTTCCAGACGGCCACAGAGATTTCCCGGCCGATTCGAGACTGCACGTCATAGAGCGCATTGGTAGTTTGAATGCGTGTCTCCAGGGGATCGTTCGAGGGGGACGCCGAGAGGATGTTGACCCGCACCAGGGCGCCTTCGTCGATCACACCCAGCACCTGGTAATCGGGACTGTTAATCCCCTCGATGGCCTGCTTGTACTGATCGAATCCTTTGATCGGGCCGAACTGGGGCGCAGGAGACTGGAAGAAGATGTTGTACACGATGAAGGCAGGCAAACCCACCGCCAAGGCAAGCATGAACGCCAACGACTTCCCCTTCATGACCGGCGAGTTTATCACACGCTTTTCCTTAGAGCAGGTGCTTGGAGAGGTCCTGCTGCAGTGGCCGGGCAGGGAGGTGCCGAGCCGGGCTTCGACTGCGGCCTGAAACATTTTCCCTGCTGGGGCCTCTATCCAATCGGGAGGACGGGACGGGGTGATCGAAGCCCCATGTCAACGGAGGTTCGAAGAAAATGAGCCCGGAAGAAATTCGACAGTTCGATGACCCCCTGATGGGGCGGCTTCAAAAGAAAGAGGACAAGAACTCGAAGCATGCGGCGACCACCGGAGGAAAGGGTGGCAACCGCAAGGCCCTCGTCGTCCTGGGGATCCTGGGATTGCTGGCGGTCTTGTCGATCGTGAGTTACTTCCTCTATGAAGCGCAGCAGAACATTGAGGCCCTCAGCTCCAGCCTCACCCAAGGGCAGCAGCAGCTGAACTCGGTCAGCCAGCAACTGCAGACATCCCAGAGCCAGCTCACGGAATTGCAGCAGGATTTGACCCGAAACGAGCAGAAACTGGGCAGCCAAAGCCAGGAGATCTCCCGCTACAAGACGCTCTACCGGGACCTGAAGACTCAGCAGTCCGAACAGGGCCAGGAACTCGAGACGATTGCCATTCGCAAGGCCGACCAGGAAACAGTGGATGCACTGTCGGACCGGGCTGCGGGCCTGGAAGGTGAGGTCGGTCAGATCAACACCAGGGTGGGCCAGATCAACAACAACATCAGCGACCTGCGCGACCAGACCACCCGGAACCGGGTCGACCTGGACCAGACACGCACTTCTTTGGACGAGGTGCGGCTGAACACTGAGTCGAACGGCCAGGAAATCGCTGCGGTCAAGAACTCGCTGGAACGGGATTACTACAGCTTCGAGCTCCAGAAGAACGGCTCGGTGATCAAAGTCTTCGACGTGTCGCTCAGCCTCAAGGACACCGATTTCTCGAAGCAGCGCTTCCACGTAGAAATCCTGGCCAACGGCCAGCGCATCCGCAAGAAGGGCCAGCACGTGAACGAGCCGATCCTCTTCTACGTGGATGGTAAAGAGAAGCCCTACGAGCTGGTGGTGAACAAGGTGGACAGGAAGTTCGTCACTGGCCACCTCAGCGTCCCCAAGAGCTGACCCGAATCGCACGCGGCGCCGGAATTGCTCTCGACACTTCCCTCCCGGAGTCTGAGAAGCGGGGCCATCCGCCAGGGTGGCTCATCCCGGCGCCCATTTCTTGTAGGGAATCACCGGAAAGATGCCGGTGTCACACCCGTCCTCCGGACCCCAAGCCCCCGAGTCCCAAGACCCCTATCTCC
>JBFKLX010000385.1:0-2516 GCA_041630155.1 Acidobacteriota bacterium | reverse complement strand
GGTCAGGGCATCAGCGATCTGCTGCGCCATGTCAACGTCTTCTCGGGCGTAGCTCAAGAATACTTCTCGATTTACCCAATTCCGGTTCCTCTGGCCCATCGACGTCTTTCGTCGCAGCGGTTTAAAAAGTGATCCAAGGATACGTTTCGTTCCTAATCGAGCCTCCGCGGATTGTCAAGGGACGGCAGGTTTCATGATCTTAAGGGACGCATACTTTGCGACCAGCCCGAGACCCTCGTTAGTATGATTCGAAAGGCTTTGTGTCACCTACGGTCTTCCTCCCCCGAAATTCCTCACGCTGAGCCTCGGGAAGCGCTCCTCCCCCGCGGAAATAGTCGAGGCGGCCCCGGTGAGCGACCCCCTGCTGGACAATTTCCTTGGAATTCGCAACACTCTTGCCAACCAGTCCGGGTAGCCAACTGAACCTGGCGAGGCGCCATGAACTCCGATCCTGGAGACGAAGTCGAAGGAAGGCACGCCTCCGAACCGTCCTGGGCCGGGGAGACAGAACGCCTGGACCCGGATCACCGATCAACCCAACCATTCAGATTCGTCCCGGGCAGCGTGCTGGCCAATCGCTACCGAATCGTCAGCCTCTTGGGACGCGGGGGGATGGGGGAAGTCTACCGGGCGGATGACCTCGAGCTGGGCCAGCCGGTCGCTCTCAAATTCATGCCGGAGATTCCTTCGAAGAGCGAACGCCGCCTGAAGCGCGCCCTCTTGAACGAAGTCAGAGTGGCCCGGCAGGTCTCGCACTCCAACGTCTGCCGCGTCTACGACATCGGCGAATCGGAGGGGCGGAGTTTCGTCTCGATGGAGTACGTGGACGGCGAGGACCTCTCCTCCTTGCTCCAGCGGATCGGCCGGTTGCCCCAGGAAAAGGCGCTGCAGGTCGCCCACCAGCTCTGCCGGGGCCTGGCTGCAGTTCACGCGAAGGGAATCCTGTTCCGCGACCTGAAGCCTTCCAACGTGATGATCGACGGCCACGGACGCGTCCGCATCACCGACTTCGGAGTGGCGGCCCTCGCCAGGGAAGTCCGAGCCGGCGCACCGCTGGCCGGCACTCCCGGCTACATGGCACCCGAGCAGTTGGCCAGTGGCGAGACCACCGCGAAGAGCGATCTGTACTCGCTCGGCCTGGTTCTGTACGAACTGTTCACCGGAGAGAAACCCTTCCAGGCCAGGTCGATCGAGGATCTGAAGAGGGCTCAGCGGGAGCCGCCCCGCCCGTCGGCTCTCGTCCAGCATTTGGACGGGGCCGTCGAGGAGGCGATCTTGCGCTGCCTGGAGTTCGACCCGAGCCGGCGTCCCGAGTCGGCGCAGGCGGTGGCGGCAATGCTTCCCGGCGCGGGATCCCTGGCGGCCACGCTGGGAGCGGGAGAAACGCCCTTGCCCTCCATGGTGGCCGACGCCGGCGAGACGGGCAGACTCGAGCCGGCTCTGGGGATCGCCTGTCTGATCTCGATCCTGCTGGGCCTGGCCGGTGTGCTCTTTCTGTCGGGCAAGGTGTTCCTGGCCCATCTGGTTCCACTCGAGTTGCCTCCCGAGGCACTCTCCTGGCGGGCCCGGGACGTCTTGCAGACGTTCGGCTATGACGAGCTGCCCGCCAGCCGCGCGAGCGGCTTCGGCGTCAACCGCGAGAGCCTCGAGCTGGGCGCGAGCCGAGATTCGTCCGCTGCTCGCCCCGGAACCTGGGAGACCCTTCGACCCTCGCCCCTCTTTTTCTGGTACCGCCAGAGTTCCCAAAGGATGGTGCCGGCCAATGGGGAGAAGGTCACTCTCGACGATCCGCCCTTGCTGGCCGGAATCAGCACGGTTCGCTTGGACCCCTCCGGCCGGCTCGTCGGATTCCTCTCGACTCAGCAGGTGACGGAAGGGACGGAGACCCTGTCCGGCCCCCCCGATTGGCGCCCTCTCTTCGAGGCTTCCGGGCTCGAGTGGTCTCGGTTCACACCCGTCGAGCCCGCTGGGAGACCACTCGTGTTCAGTGATGCCCGGGCGGCCTGGGAAGGCCGTGACTCCGATCGAGTCGAAGTGCCGTTGCGCGTCGAGGCCGGTGCCTATCAGGGGAGGTTCGTCTACTTCCGGATGGGGCCGCCCGAAGAGGAGACCGCACCCCTCGGACCGCAGCGGCCGAGGACGGGAATCAACGTCGCGCTGACGATCTATTATGGCCTGTTCTTCCTGGGCCTGGCCTTCGCATTGCTGCTGGTATTCAGGAACTTCCGTCGCGGACGGGTGGACCGGCAAGGCGCCTTGCGCCTGTTCTGCTTCATGCTGCCGCTGTCCTTTCTTGGCTGGGCTCTCCGGGCAGACTACTCGTCGTTGGGGGAAGGAGTGCTCGTTGTGAGAGCTCTGGCCGAAAGTCTCTTCTGGTCGGGCTTGGTGTGGCTGCTGTACGCGGCGATCGAACCGCATGTCCGCCGGCTCTGGCCGGATGTCCTGATCTCCTGGAGCCGGCTTCTGGCGGGCCGCCTCACTGATCCCTTGGTCGGCCGGGACGTGTTGATCGGGAT
>JBFKLX010000384.1:0-2534 GCA_041630155.1 Acidobacteriota bacterium | reverse complement strand
GACTCACGAGGGCGACGGCGCAACCCCGGAGGGGCGCTACCGGGTCGAAGCCCTCAAGGCTCACCCGAAGACGCGCTACAACCTGGCGCTCCTCTTGAATTACCCGAGCAGGGAAGACCGGCACCGATTCGAGAAGGCTCTCCGAAAAGGTCGCCTGTCCCCGGACACCCACCTGGGGGGTCTGATCGAACTCCATGGCGACGGCGGACAAGGTTGGAATTGGACTCAGGGCTGCGTCGCCCTGGACAACTCTTCAATGAAACGCCTCTACCGCAAATCCTACCCCGGGATGCCCGTCACCATCGTCGGCAGGATTGGATGACTCATGAAGCTACGCAAGAGTCTCTCCGTCTTTTCACTGGCACTCGGGGGCGTCCTGGCCTTCTGGCTCAACCGGCCCGATGCAGTCCTGGATCTCACGCCCGATGACGCCGTGCGGCGGCAGCAATTGGAGCAGGAACTCGAGACGCTCCGGCCCAAAGGCACCTACGTCTTGATCGACACTGGCGCCAACCGCCTGTACCTGATGAAGAACGACCAGGTGGTCGTGGACGCCGTTTGCTCCACGGGGAGCGGACGCCGCCTCAAAGCCGGCGACCGCAGCTGGACCTTCGCCACCCCTCGCGGCGTCTTCTCGATTCGCGGAAAAGCGGCAGACCCCGTCTGGCGGAGACCCGACTGGGCCTTCCTCGAAGAAGGCAAGCCCGTCCCCGAACAGGAGTGGGAGCGCTTCGAACGGGGTGTCCTGGGGGAGTACGCCCTGGACATCGGCAATGGATATTTCATCCACGGAACCTTGTACAAACGGCTCTTGGGACAGAATGTGACGCACGGCTGCATTCGACTCGGTTCGGACGACCTGGTCCGTCTGGCCAAGACCGTTCGTCTGGGAACCAAGGTCTATATTTTCTGATCGCCACTTCTCGGCTCTGAGGTCAATGGTTCTTCTGCTGTTGTTCACACTGCAAGCTGGCGCGGATTCGGTTCATGCGCCCCAGCTTACGCTGCTGGAGCTTCGCCTGGCCCTGGCCCGCCGCGACCAGGCGTATCTGGAGGTCCACGGAGACTCTATCGTGGTTTCCATCAAAGGACTCGAGGTGAGACGTTTTCAAGTCGAAGACTCCGAAGGACTGTCCACGGGCGAGTTCTCCGCGGCCGATGTTCAGCAGCGGGTGCCATCCCCCATCGTGAAGCTCGTCGAAGTGCCCACCGAGCCGGACGACAAGCTAGGATCGGTGGGATCGCCCGAAGACCGGGTCAGCGTCAGCGATATGCCGGAGAACTACTACCTGATCTTGTCCGACGGCTCGCATTGGCTGGTTGCCTCGGGCGATTGGAAGGCGCCGAGCGCCGCTCTGGAGAGATGGTTGATCCGCTCGAGAGCCAGCTTCTCCTATTTGTCCCACTGGTCGTCCCGAGCATCCGCGCGCTTGTTCTTGACCCGCCTCTCCCCGGCTGACGCGCAGAACCTCTACTGGATCATCCAGGAAGGAACCGGGGTGATCTACTGATCCCCGCCTGACACCGGCATTCTGCCGGGCATTTCTCCAGGAGAGACCGGATTTCCCTCTACCCCTGATCCGAAAATGGGCGTTTTGTGCCATGAGATTTGGGCGTACTGTCCGATGTGTGCCCCCTTGCTTGCCCTCTAGACTCTGACCTCGACGTCAAAACGGACCGTCGACTGCTCTGTCGCACGCCGGTAGCCCAGCGAGGGCTACCGGCGCTACCCATCCGAGTAGATCCGGGCTGGCGTCCGCAGCAATCAGGCCGTTGCCTGAAGTGGATGGAGATTACGACTTGGTTGGGACTGAGAAAAGCTCGAGCAAGGTGGGCCCGAGTTCGAACGGGGAATCGCCGAATCCGCTCTTTCCTCCCTACCCGCGAGGATCTCACGAGACGACACGAGACGAGTGAACGGTACCCATTGCGGAGGAATAGAGGAACGATGGTCCCCCGAAAGCTTTTCGTCATGCAGGTAACCCTGCTGCTTGGACTCCTTGCGCTGCTGGGCTTACCGGCTCAGTCGCCGGACAGCATCAACAGCAGCGAAGAAAACGACACCCCTGAACTTTGGTTCGTCGAGTTGACGAACGCGCCGCAGGCGGACGGCACGAGTGCCGAATCCCTGCGGCAAGAGAAGGCCAACTTCCGCAACGCAGCACGCCAGGCGGGAGTGAGCTATACGGAACGATACGCTTACGACCAGCTCTGGAACGGATTTTCGGTCTGGATCCGTCCTTCCGAGCTGGGCAAAATGTCCCGAGTCGCCGGGGTGATGGCCCTCTACCCGGTGTTCTCCACTGCTGTTCCCGACGCAGCTGATCCAATCGAGGCCGACCTGGCCACGGCCCTGGCCATGACCGGCGCCGACATCGCGCAGAACACCCTGGGGCTGACCGGAGCCGGCGTGAAGGTGGCTGTGATGGACACCGGTGTGGATTATCACCACGCCGATCTGGGTGGTTGTTTCGGCCCGGGTTGCCGAGTGGTCACCGGATGGGACTTCGTGGGTGACGCGTTCAACGCCGATT
>JBFKLX010000383.1:0-2583 GCA_041630155.1 Acidobacteriota bacterium | reverse complement strand
CCCGCTCACGTGTCCCCTCGACCGTTTGAAGGAGATCCAGGTGGATCGGACCTACCTGGGAGGACGGCTGGTGTACCGGCGGACGGAAGAGTGACGCGGTGCTGCCTCTCGACCCGGTTTGCCCTGGCACGAAGTCGAAGGGATTCGTCGTGAGACGGGTGGTGAAGCAACGCCACCCGCGAGACTGGGCTGGGACCCTGATTGCCTCACCGACTCCACCGCCAGCCAATCCCGGCCTGAACGAGCCGGGACTCGCCCAACCTCTCTAGGGGCGTCCGGCCCACGGCATACTGCCGGTCCAGCAGGTTCTCCACCGACAGGAACAGCTCGAGATCTTCCCCCAGGGGCTTGCGCAGACTCAGATCGAACAGGACGAAGCCGCCCAGCGGCAGTGAGTTGAGGTCGTCCTCGAACTGCCTTGCTACCCACCGCGCTCCGGCCCGAAGGGTCACCGGGCCGCCGTAGCCCAATTCCAGAATCCCTTGGTGGCGCGGGACCTGGGGAGTCTGCAGCCCGGACTCCCGGAGGTGCGAGTTGGTGAAGAGATAAGCGGCCCGCAGCTGCCAGAAACTCCGCTCCAGGAACAGTTCTCCCTCGAAACCGGCGGCGTCGATGGCTTCTCCGTTCTGCCGTTGGCGCAGGATCTGATTGTCCCCAACCGAGAGAGTGACATTGCTGACCGGGTTCAGGAGTGAGTTCCGAAACAGGTTCAGGCGGACCAGTGCCCAGTGGGCGGGATACAGGTCCACTCCGCCTTCGACTCCCCACAAACGCTCCTGGCGCAGGTCTGAGTTGGCCAGAGTCACCACGTTTCCGACCCGAAAGGGCCGGTACAGCTCGTTCAGGGTAGGCGCCCGGAAACCGCGGTAGAGTGAGGAACGCAATCGAAGTCTGGGAGAAACACGGTAGACGAGAGCGGTCCTGGGGTTGAGTGAGGGGCGGGTGGCGCGGTTTTGCCACATGTCGCCCCGAACTCCGAACAACCAATCCAGACGGGGCGACAGCGGTACCACGTGTTGCAGGAACAGGCCGGCCATGTGCTGGCCGTTGCCGTCCCAGGAGGCGAATCGCCAGTCTGCGCCGACGGTGGTCTGGGTCGTGAGGTCCCAGACTGCCGAAGCCCCGAGACCGATCGAAGGGAAGTCCTGTTCGGCGGTCAGAAACTCCTGGCTGCGGTCGGGAAGGATGCGCGAAAAGCGGCTCTCGAGGCGGCCCGACTGAAAATAGAAGCGGAAGCGCTGGTCGGGACGGTCCAGCCCCGCTTCCAGCAAGGCCAGACGCGACCGGTTGGTCTGCAGCTCGGTTCCGTTGTTCCGTTCTTCATGGTAGTAGTTGAACCCGAAGTGGGCGCCGCCCCGCTGGAGTCGGCCGAAGAAGCTCTGGAAGTCCACTCCGGCCGGCCGGTCGACCTCACCACGCAGCTGGTCGCTGATGACCCACACGCCGGCCGTCGCGAAGACCCGCGCCGCGAGCAGCAGCTCGGTGGCGTCGGAGCGGTGCGAGGCCAGCGCCTCCACGTCGACGACCTCGGCGTTTCCCCCCGCCAGCCGGAATTCCAGTGGCGGCGAGCTTTCTCTTGGAATCAGCTGGATCGTCCCGCCCAGAGAACCGCTCCCGTAGAGCGGACTGGTCGAGCCGCGAACGATCTCGACCTGCTGCAGGGCGGAAAAGGGAAAGCGGTTCCAGTAGATCCAGCCCCCGAACGGATCGTTCAACGGGATGCCGTCGAACAGGACCAGACTCCGCCCGGCACCGCTGGGACCAATCCCCCTCAGTGAAACTCCCTGAATCGTGGGGTGGGCCGTGAGACTGCTGCTGCGCCGAAACAGGGCGAAGCCGGGAATCCGGCTCAAGTGCTGGTCCAGGGTGAGGCCTGCATTCTCGACCAGGTCGCTTCGCTGCAACACGCTGGAGAAGGAGGTGGAGTCCGCCACCGCTTCCTCGGTTCCCGTGGCCGTGACCACCACGGTCTCGGCCAGCGGCACTGGCCGGTCTGGATCTTGACCGGTCTGAGCCAGCAGAATCAGCAGGAGGGTCGGCCAGTTCATCGATCGAGTTTAGCCCGAAAATGTGCGAAAGGGGACCCAGTTGTCTGGAAAAGCACCCGCGCGCAGTATGGAGGGAATGATACAAGCACCTTCAGCATGGAAGGACTCCCCATCGAGAGCTCTTTCGATCAGGGGTGCCTGGAACGACCGATCTCAGGCCAGACAGACTGTAGCCTCCCACAGCCGATTCAGAATCTGAGGATAAGGATCCTCTCGCAAAGGCGCAAAGCCCGCCAAGGAAGAAATCAAAAACGTAGGGCTGAGTACTCCGGTTCGTAAAACGGTGACGGTTGCGGGCGGGGCTCTGGAGGCCAGGTCGCGAAGAGAGGAGGAGGCGATGCCGGAGCATCGTCCAGGAGGAACGACAAAGAGATCGCCCGAGACCCCCGTGCGCCCGAAGGGTTGCGGGCGAACCCACAGGCGCCCGCCGCCTCGGAGCAGGGTGGTCACTCGGTTTCCGCGGGCCGGCTACTGCTTGGAAACGCCCGCAACATACGTCGCTGTATTCATGGATCGGGGTACTCAGGGCGTGGGG
>JBFKLX010000382.1:0-2712 GCA_041630155.1 Acidobacteriota bacterium | reverse complement strand
GCCTGCTCGCGCGAGAGTGCGACTGCCGGGAGTGCGGGCAGGGAGAGCTGATCGTGCGGGACCCGGCCGTAGACCAGCAGCCTGGCCTGGACCTCCTGCTGAATCCGAGCCGCCAGGTGGGGCGAGGAGCGATAGTCGACGGGGACGACTTGCAGGCCGCGAGCCAGGCTTCCCCAGAATGCAATCAGCCATTCCGGCCGATTCTCGCACCACAGCAGCAGGCGGTCACCCTTGGAGAGCCCGCGGTCTGCCAGCCCCTGCGAGAATCCCGCGATCTGCCGGTACAAGTCACGGTAGGAAAAGACCCAAGTGCGGATCCCGTTGTCGAAGCGCACGGCCTCACGGGAATCCAGTTGCTGGAGGCGGGGCAGGAAATCGAGCAGTGTAACGAGCGACACGAAAAAATTGTCGGAACCGGCCTGTCACCCGGTGGCGGAAGCGGAGCCGGCGTCCACCCCAGCGACGCCGCTCCCAGCGAAGCTTACCAGTACTCGCTGGTCAGAGCCGCACCGTCTTCCAGATACCATGTCGTGGGGCTGTACTTCTTGGCTACGAAGACGAAGATCCGGCCGGCGGATTCGGCGGCGTCCCGCGGCACTTCCACCCGCAAAGTCAAGGTCTTGCCGTCGAGCGTCGACTTCTCGAACAGGAAACCTTCCGCTCGGACTTCATCCACGGACCACCAGGAACTCGTGTAGCCCTGGGTAAACGAAACCGTGGGATGGGAAAGGACCCCGCTGTCTTCAGAAGACAGTTCCATCTCGAGACCATTGAGCGTGGCCTTCGCACCTCCGACTCCGATCCGGTACTCGCTTCCGGCTGCAAAATCGCTGAATCGTGTCGAAAAGGTGACCTTGTCGACCATCCCCCGAATGACCGGGGTTTCCATGGTCGCGCGACCCTGAGCCGAAGCCAGCAGGCCGGCGGCAATCGCCAGCAGGATGAACGTCCAGCATGTTTTCATCGTTTTGAACCTCTCAGCTACGCTGTTATAACTTTAGCCCAACCGTGGCAAAATGCAACCAGAAAGGTGCGCAGAGGCCGGGCGAGCGGTAGCTCATGGACGTATTGAATCACAGCCAGGTCTGCCGGCTGCTGGACTTTCCTTCCCTGATCGACCGGCTTCAGGACGCTTTTCGATCCGAAGTGGAAGTGCCCCTGCGGCACCAGCATCGGGTCCCCGCGGCGGGGCCGGATGGAGGGAATACTCTGCTTCTGATGCCGGCCTGGCAGAAGGGGGGGCTTCTGGGAGTCAAGATCGTCACCGTGGCCCCTGCGAACCCTGCACAGGGGCTCCCCTTGATCAACGGCTCCTACCTTCTGATGGAGGCGGAGACCGGCAAGCCGCTGGCGCTGCTGGACGGTCCGGCTCTCACGGTTCGCCGCACCGCGGCCGCTTCGGCTCTGGCGTCGCGGTACCTCTCCCGCCCCGACAGCCGGAAACTGGTCATGGTGGGGGCGGGCGCGCTGGCGCCGCAACTGATTGGAGCCCATGCGTCGATTCGACCGATCGAGCGGGTCTGCATCTGGAACCGCCACCCCTCTCGGGCCGAGCATCTTGCCGAAGGCCTGCGCTCCACGGGCCCTCGATTCGAGGTGGTCGAGGACCTCGAGAGGGCCGTCCGCGGGGCCGACATCGTAAGTTGCGCCACACCGTCGCGAGCCCCTCTCGTGATGGGAGAATGGCTCCGAGCGGGGACCCACCTGGACCTGGTGGGGAGCTTCACCCCGGACATGCGGGAAGTGGACCAGGCCGCCGTCCTGCGATCGGCTGTCTTCGTGGATACCCGGCAAGGGGCGCTGGGAGAAGCGGGCGAACTGATTGAGGCGCTCGAAAGCGGGCGGCTGCAGGAGTCTGACGTGCAAGGCGACCTGGCTCAACTCTGCCGGGGCGAGGTGGCCGGACGCACCTCCTCCGATCAGATCACCCTGTTCAAGAGCGTCGGGACCGCACTCGAAGACCTGGCGGCAGCCCAGCTCGCGCTGGAGAGGGCGTAGCCCCCCAACCCTTCCAGGCTCTCCCTAGAGCCAGACATCGGGGGCGGTTCGCTGCCCGCCCGCATTGCCGGTGTTGACGGTTCCGGCGGGTTCGATCAGCATGAGGCTGCACTCCCGCTCGGCGAACGGTCTGTGTTCGACTCCTCGCGGGACCACGAACATCTGGCCCGTTGCCAGGTCCACACACCCGTCCCGGAACTGGATGCTCATCTCGCCGTCCAGCACCAGGAAGACCTCGTCCGTCTCCGGGTGGCTGTGCCAGACGAATTCGCCACGGATCTTGACCAGTTTGAAGTGGTAGTCGTTGAGCCGGGCCACGATCTTGGGCGCCCAGTGGTCGGAAAAGCGGGACAGCTTTTCCTTCAGATCAATCGGAACATAGCGCATCGCTGCCTCCCGTGCCTGAACCTCGCATGCGGCTTCTGCCGCCGTCCAACTCGAGGATCCGACCGGAGTCACCCTCCGGAAGGCCCCGGTCGCCTCGGGCCGTCGACTCAGGGTCGCACGGGCGCGACGGCCACGCCGATATGGGAGTCCGCCATCCCAAAGTAGAGGAGCCACTGCCCTTTGAAACGGGCCAGCCCCTGCACGAACACTACCTCGGGAACCTGCCCTTCCTTCTCCGCCGCTTCGGTGGGCTCCAGGAAGGGGCTGGAGGAGCGGGCGATCAGTTTCGAAGGGTCACTCGCGTCGAAGAGCGCCTGCCCGGCGGCG
>JBFKLX010000381.1:0-2723 GCA_041630155.1 Acidobacteriota bacterium | reverse complement strand
GCTGAACTTCCGGATCAGCCGCACGGTCTCGGCAGGGACCCACTACGTCTCGGTGCGCCACTACTCCAGCAGCGGGACGGGAGCCTACACCCTGAACGTGCAGTTCTACCCATCGGAGGGGGGAGGAGGTGTGGGCGACCACGGCAACGACTGTGCGACGGCCACCGCGATGGCCTTGAATGATGGCCGTGCCGGCGTGATTGATCCAGCCGGCGACCAGGACTACTTCAGCGTCATGGTGCCGACCACCGGAACCTTGACAGCCTTTACGGCCGGAAACACTGACACTCACGGTACTCTGAGAAACAGCGACTGCTCCTACAGGGCGAGCAATGACGACAGCGGCGCCGGGCGAAACTTCCGTATCGTTCGCTTTCTCTCCCCCGGCATCTACTTCATTTCGGTTCGTCATTACAGTTCCTCGGGGACAGGCAGTTACCAGCTTCGCGTGGAATTCGGGTCCGACGAGGACGTGACAGTTCTCGACGTCTCGCTCGAGAACGAGAATGGACGACCGGTGGGGACGGTCATCGCCCAGGGACCCCGGGACAAAACCTACATGATTCCTACGGGGATTCGGTTGGTGAACCGGTTGTGGCTGGGAGATCCCTCCGGTGGTCCAGTTCCCGGGCGAGATGTTCTCTTGGGGAAGAACGACCTGATTCGAACTCTCTGTGCTCCTCTGGAGTTGCGGACCGATTTCGACAGCACCGCTCGAGATCCGATCGGTAGTTTCGACTCCGAGGGGGAATTCTGGACCACCTACATCGGAACCGATGGAACGTCCTACACGATTCACTATGTCGTTTCCGTCCAAAACGAGATCCAGATCGTGTCCCAATTGCAGACCTATTTCAACGAGCCGCTCCGTTTGAACGAGAACATCACCATCACCTCGCAACAGATCGACCTCTCGACTTTCAGTTTTCCGCAGATGACGGAGCAGCAAGCTCTGGTCGAGTACTACCTCTATCTGGACGGCCAGGTGACCCACAACCCCATGGTGGAACAGGGACGCCTGGCCCAGGCTCAGCTGGTGGCCGAGCGCCATCTCGAGTTCGGGACGACGGTGAAGATTCTCGTCATCACCGGCCAGGCAGCCGTCTGCGGGGCCTCGGTCGTCACGGGCCCGGGAAGCGTCGCGGCCTGTGCTCCTTTGGCGATCACGCTGACCTCCACGGCAGCCGACGAGGCCATCGGGTTGATGCAGGCAAACAACGTCCTGACGGCCCAGCAAGCCAGAGCCGCTCGTGGGGGCGTGGTTTTGGCGGCCACGGCTGCCTCGGCCGGCACCAGCGGGCTGGCTACCAGTCTGGACAAAGTCTCCTTCGTGGGCGGCGTACTCCAGGGAGGCGTGGACTTGACGCTGAGCACACTACCCGACGACGAATTCGAAGACCTCGAGTTCCTGGGCGGGACCGTCTCGACGGGACGGGATTTCGTGGATGTCGTGACGGTGATTCGGGACGTCTCGCAGATCACCTCCACCGAAGAGCAGCCGCAGGGAAAGAGGCCTTGAGATGACTTCACCCGTTGAAACGAGGCGAAAGCGATGAAGAAGTGGGTGTTCGGTTCCGCCCTCATGCTGGGACTCGTCTTGGCCTTTGGGGTGATTTTCGACTCAGGCGGCACACCGGCCTCGCGGGAAGCGTCCGGGCACTCCAGAGAGGGCACCAGTGGGCCTCCCGACCGGAAGGGAGGCGCCCAAAGAATGTCGCTTGCCGAGTTTGAGGAAAAGCGATCTTCCTTCGAAACGCGGCGCCCGCCGCCGGAGCTGGTCGCAATCATCGAAGCCGGAAGAATCAACGAGTCCGAGCTGCGCCGGTTCAGGGGGGAAGTCAAGGGTTGTGAAGATTGCGTCAGCGTGCTCGTTCCGGTCCTGTTGGGCCCGGGAAACAGCCTGGAGCAACGCTTGGCAGCCGCCGAACTACTCGCTGCCAGCGGGACCGCCGCGGGCGCTCGGGCCCTTCTGGAGGCGCTGGTAGGCGCCCATCTCTCGGGGGACGAGGCGGCCCGGGCGGAACTGCTGCACGTTCTCGCCAATCTGGATTCTCCGGAAGCAGCCGCGGCTCTGGTCGATTTTCTGTCAGCTCGTCCTGAGTGGCTCGAGATACCGCCTCAGCTGCTTCCTTTCATTCAAAAGGTGCTCGCCAACATGTCGGCTGAGAGCGGAGTGGGGCGCTACCTCGTCGACGCCTACCGCCAGACCGCGGACCCGACGGTTCGAGCGCGGCTGGAGGCTCTCGAGCATCCGCAGTTGGAGGCCGCTCGGGTGATCGAGTCGTGGGAGCTGGGAGATGACGAGGCTGCCGAACTGTGTCTGGATCGCCTCCTGGGGAACGAAACGCCTCGAGTGTTGGACGGGCTGTTGCTTCTGGCGCAAGAGTCGGCCCTCCCCCTGGAACGTCTGAATTCGATGGCCTTCCAATGGACCCGGAATCGCGGCGACTCCCAGATCTACGACGCCTTGGTGGAGCATCTGAGCCGGTTCGATGCTTCGGCGGCAGAGCGATCGATGGCCGCGCATGGGCTGGCCGGGCTGGGGCCGGACGCCGAGTCCGCCCTGCGCAAGGCGCTCTCCTACGAGACTGATCCGATGGTGATCGAACAACTTCAAAATGCAATCTCGATTCTTTTGGATGGGAAAGAGTGATTGGCTTTGAACCGAAGAGACGAAATCAAGGAGGAATGATCGTGAAGACGTGGAAGAACAACGTCGACAT
>JBFKLX010000380.1:0-2774 GCA_041630155.1 Acidobacteriota bacterium | reverse complement strand
TGACTGCGTTGCCCGCCCTCGGCCTCCTCGACGGAGTGCACGACTACGCCTCCGGGGGCCTCGGGCGTAACGCCTGGTCAGCGCGGCGCTTCCGACGCCTCGCGACGAAACCTGGTGCATGATCCGGGCTACTAGCAACCAGCCTGTTGAGCACTCACGGTCCAGTGAAAACAGCGACCTTCCGGTGCCGGCAACCGCCGGTTCGCTGCCGCAACACTATGATCGATGGGAGCGGAGACGCCCAGGGCGCACTGCGTCGAATTGTCGAGCTGTTTCTGGTTGTTCGTCGACGATGCTCCGGCCTCGCCTCCTCCGCTCTCGCCACCTCGCCGCACGAGACCCATCCGCACACGGACAGGGCTAAGGCCGGCTCTGGGCGAGCAACTGTCGTTGCTTCTGGTGATAGCGGAGCCGGCCCGACTCGTCGGGAGCAAACCGGCTCGCCAGCTCCAGGTGCCGCAAAGCGCGGTCCGTTTTTCCGATTCGCGAGTAGGCCCGGGCCAGAGCGAAATGGAAGCGATGTTCCTCGCGCTTGAGTTTCACCGCTTTCCGATAACGGCTCAGAGCCTCTTCCAGCTGACCCTCGACCCACGCTCGCTCACCCAGGTTGAAGTGGTAATAGGGGTTCCGGTTTCGGAACCGCTGGGCCCTGGCGAGGTAACGCCGAGCCTGGTCGGCTCTGCCGGTGCTGAGGTAAAGCTCCGACAGATTGTGAATCGCCGGCAAGTGCTTGGGCTGGAGGCGAAGCGCCTGGCGGTAAGCTTCCACGGCCCCGTCCGTGTCTCCTTGCTGGTTCCTGGCCACTCCCAGATTGGTCCACAGAAAGGCGGCCTCAGATTCCAGTTCCATGGCCCGGCGGAGGTATCTCAGGGCTTCCCCAGTGTCGCCCCGACTGAGGTGGTCCACGGCTCGGTTGTTGTAGAAGTGTGCCAGAGCGCGCTCATCCGACACCACCCGCCCGCCGATTTCCATCTGGCCGATCTCGGGAAACAGGTCGACCAGGTACCAGCGGGACCCCATGTTGACCGCCACGTTGATGTGCTGACTCAAAGTGAACACGAGGCCGCGCTGACTCCAGATCGGAATGGTCTCGGCTTCGCGAAAATGGGCATCGATGCCCAGGTGGCGGGCCATTGCGATGAACATGTTGGTGAAGGACAGGCAGTTGCCACTGCGCTCCTCGAAAGTCTGGCTGGCCGTTCGGGTCAGCGTGTCGTAACGAAACCCCAGACTCTCGTCATGGAAGATCAGGTCGATCAGCTCCCGCAGCCGCTCCAGGGGGGGAGAGTGGCGAGAGACGTTCTCATCCACGAAGGCAGCGACTTCGGGGTTCAGTGCCAGCGGGTCCTCGTCCAAGCTCTGCGCAGCGCCCCAGACGGGAAGTGTCAGAAAGACCAAGAGCAGGAGCAGCGCTCTGATTTTCGAAACTTTTCGCCCCTTCACAACCGCCTCCATATTTTCAGACGTCGGCGGGCGGGGAAAGTTCAAGCTGGACCGGTTCCGGGTGCTTTTTCCTCCCGCTTGGCCCTCGAGCGGGAGATCGTATCCACCCCCCCCCGCACAGTTCGATCGAACGGCCGTGAGATGCGCCAGGTTAGAGCTCGCCTGCTTTCTTCTCTCGGAAGAGCAGCTTCAGGCCTCGATAGAAATTGCCGATGCTGAAGGCCCCATCTCTGCCGTCGAACACCTGGAAGTACTGAACGTCATCGAAGTAGGGGAAGACCGGCGAGAGTTTGGCGATCTGCTCAGCCTCCGCCTGGTCTTTTGCGTTGTAGATGATCCAGCCTCGGCGAAACTCGGTGTGGATAAACCCTGCCGTTTGCTTTCGGGCGAGAAAGTCTGCCAGTGCTTGATCGATCTCTCGATTTTCCAAATCGGCCTGCTCTTCGGCGCTCAGCTCGAAGAATTTCGGATTCATCACGAACGTGACCATCCAATAGCGGCGCCGGTTTGGATCGTTGAAACGGGTGCCAGCAGCGTCCTCCATGGACACCTCCTAGTTGAGATTGCAGGTGAATATCTCCTACCCTAACATGTTCATGTTCTGGTCTCAACGGAGGAAGGCGGACCCATTCTCCGAGCCTGCCCGGTTTACACTTGCCAGGGATCTGGGGCGAGTTGGAAGTCTACTGCTTCAAACAGCCAAGGTCATGGACCCTGCCGGCGCGAATTGCAAGACCCGAGACCTGTCCCGTCTCGCTGCCTCTTTCGAATCGAACCTGGAGGCCCGGGCGCGCGACGAAGGCGTCGCTGGCGTAAGGCATCAAGCTCCAGGCTGGAGCGTATCCAGGGTGCAGCCGTAATGTGCCGCTTTCGGGCCGGACTCGATACGTGGCGGCCAGTTCCTCGCACCGGTAGTCGCCCTCGAACTCCAGGAGCTGAGAAGCCGAGACCTGAGGAACTCGCTGAAACTCCAGGCGCTCCTCTCCGCGCAATACCAGAAGGGTCGACACTTCTCCGCCGTCTCCCCTGACGAACCGCAGGCGGTCCTCGTCGAGGTTCTGGGAGAAGGTGTCCTCAGACTCCGCCAGAAGTCGCAGAGGGGGGAGTCCTGGCCAGTCGAGAACGAGCTCGCCCTCCTCGAGTTTCACCTCCAGGATCAGGCCCCGGCTGTCGGCAAACTGCCCCGCGTAGGTTTCGAGCAAGTGGCGATCGACTTGCAGGGATTTGCCCTCTCGGCCGGTGACCTTCCGCGGCTTTTCAGGCTTTGGTTCCAGGACCTCCGACAGCAGAACGTCCGCCACCCGTTCGGCCAGCGCTCCCGGGTCGACGTT
>JBFKLX010000379.1:0-2843 GCA_041630155.1 Acidobacteriota bacterium | reverse complement strand
CGGGCCGCAAGGCTCTTTGGGGCGGTCATACAGCAGCCTCTTGTCGCGAACGGTACCGTGTCGGAGGTGTTACAATGAGGGGGTGCGCCAGCGAAATTGATCCAGCGAAATTGATTATGAAGTCGACACTGCAGTCGTTACGCGATGCCTTTGTGGAAGATCACCGTCATTTGACCCGAGGACTGAACCGGCTCCTGAAGACCCTGCGGGCCGGTGATGTGGAGAGTGGAGTCCAGATTGCCGAAGAACTCGATCGCACGGCTGGGCCTCACATCCAGTTCGAAGAAGAGGTGCTGTATCCGGAAATTGCTCGTACGCGTGGGTCAGAGTTCACGGGCCGGCTGTACGACGAGCATGGACAGGCGCTGCGAGCCATCCGCACACTGCTCGATGCCGATCCAGAGGAGCTGCCGGCCTCGGCGCGCGAACAGGTCATCCAGGACGCCCAGACAGGGCTCGACCATGCCGTCAGCTGCGGAACGCTCCTGAGCCACTTGACCACCCTCCCCGAGGAGATCCAGGAACGCCTGCTGGGGCGGCTCATGGAGTTGCGCCGTGAGGGCCGGCGCTGGTCGGAACTCTGAGTACGGCTCGACCAACTCCATGTGCCGACTTTACGGATTCCGAGCCAACCAACCCACCAAAGTTGAATGCACTCTGATCCACGCTCAAAACGCGTTGCTGATCCAGAGTCGTTCGGATATGCGGGGCCTTTCGCATGCGGACGGGTGGGGCCTGGGTTTCTACTCCAATGGCGTGCCCAGCCTGGTCAAGCGGGCCACGCCCGCCTATGAGGACCTGCATTTCCCTTCGACGGCCGAACGGGTCTACGCACATACCGTCGTGGCTCACGTGCGAAGGGCGACCGTGGGAGAGCCTGCTCCCGACAACACCCATCCCTTCTTCCACGGCCCCTGGGTCTTTGCCCACAACGGCACTCTGGGGGGGTTCCGCGAGATTGAACCGCGGTTGAGACGGGAGACTCTCCCCTCGCTGCTGGCTGAGCGCCACGGCAGCACCGACAGTGAGCAGGCCTTCCTCTGGCTCCTTTCGGGAATGTCGCGGGCCGGTCTGGACCCGCAATGCCGTTGCAGCGACCTCGAGGCGCTGGCGGGATTCACCGGGGAAGCAATTGCTCGCCTGGCTGAGCTGTGTGAGAGCACCAAGTCCAGGCAGACCACCCGCCTCAACTTCCTGCTCACAGACGGAAGGGTGCTCCTGGTCTCCCGTTGGAACAACAGCTTGCACTGGGTGGAGCGCTCGGGCATCCGCGACTGCGAGATCTGCGGGATTCCGCACATCCACCAGGAGGGCGAGGGGTCGTACAAAGCCGCCGTGGTCGCTTCCGAACCGATCTCCCACGAGAACTGGCGCGAGGTCCCGGACCGCCACCTGGTGGTCGTCGACCCGGAAATCGAGGTTCAGCTTCGGCCCATCGGGACGACGACTCGCACGCAGGATCAGCAATCGGCCGGCCGTTCCGCCGGGGCGGGCGAAGCTTGATTTTCCCCCCCTTCCACGACAACCTGGAAACATGGCTCGCCGTCGGCTCTGGGAAATCTCCAAGTCTGGACATCTCGACCGGCTTCGGCTGTTGGAAAGAGACCTGCCGCCCCCCCAGTCCGGCCAGGTCCGCGTAGCAGTCAAGGCGATCGGGCTCAACTTCGCCGACGTGTTCGCGTGCCTGGGACTCTACTCCGCCACCCCTCAGGGATCCTTTACCCCCGGCCTGGAGTTCGCCGGAGTCGTCGAGGAAGCCGGCTCTCCCCGTTCGGCCGGAATGCAGCCGGGCGACCAGGTGATGGGGTTGACCCGCTTCGGCGCCTACGCAACCCGGATCAACGCCGACTACCGCTATTAGCGGCCCCTGCCGCCGGGTTGGGACTTTGCCGGCGGGGCCGCCTTCGGCGCCCAGGCAATGACCGCGTTCTACGCCTGCCGGGAACTGGGGAATCTCGAGGAAGGGCAGGCAGTGCTGGTCCATTCCGCCGCCGGGGGCGTCGGCCTCCACTGCGTCCGGTTGGCGCTGAACTCACGTGCGGAGCCCGTCTGTACGGTCGGAAGCATGGATAAGGTCGACTTCCTCGCGAGCCGCTTCGGGTTGCCTCGGGATCGCGTGATCGTGAGGGATCGGAAGCAATTTGGCCGGCAGCTCGACGCGGCTCTGGATCAGCTCGATCGTGAGGGGTTCGACCTGATCCTGGACTCGGTGGCCGGACCCTATTTCCGTCCTGGATACCGGCGATTGGCGCGGGGCGGACGCCTGGTTCTCTTCGGCGCCGCCGACTTCATGCCCGCCGGAAAGCGCCCCCAATGGCTCAGTCTGGGGCTCCGCTACATGCTCCGCCCCCGCCTGGATCCGCTGGAGATGATCGCCGAGAATCGCAGCCTCATGGCGTTCAACCTGATCTGGCTCTGGGACCGAGTAGACGAATTGGAAAGGCTCTACCGCCAGATGGGGGAACTGCTGCAGGAGCCGCCTTTCGTCGGCCGAACCTTTGCCTTCCAGGAAGCCCCCGCTGCACTCCGTTTCCTGCAAAGCGGACGCAACCTGGACAAGGTCGTGCTGCTGGTGGAAGAAGCGTGACACCGGCAGGATGCCGGTAAAGGGGCCTAGGGGGTGGGGCGTGGGGTGTGCTTTCTGGGTCTGGAATGGTCTTCTGGTCCATCAGACCTCCAACCCGGACTCTACCCAGCGTTCTGCTGCGGCGCCGTTATCATCCGCGCTGACTGCGTTGCCCGCCCTCGGCCTCCTCGACGGAGTGCACGACTACGCCTCCGGGGGCCTCGGGCGTAACGCCTGGTCAGCGCGGCGCTTCCGACGCCTCGCGACGAAACCTGGT
>JBFKLX010000378.1:0-2915 GCA_041630155.1 Acidobacteriota bacterium | reverse complement strand
GGGATCCGGTGGAGAACGCCTCGTTCATGCCCTGGCTTGTGTCCACCGCGTTCTTGCACTCGATCATGATCACCGAGAAGAAAGGAATGCTCAAGACCTGGAACTTCTCCCTGATCCTGCTCTCCTTCCTGCTGTCGATCTTCGGAACCTTCATCACCCGCAGCGGAGTGATCTCCTCGGTGCACTCCTTCGCCCTCTCCAACCTGGGCCCCTTCTTCGTGGTCTTTCTGGCCCTTTCGACTTTTGTCGGGCTGTTCTGGATTTTCTACCGGTCGGCAGAACTGCGCAGCGAATTGAAGATGCAGTCGTTTCTTTCACGCGAGGCCTCATTCCTGCTGAACAACTGGCTGTTCGTCTCGATTTGCTTCGCAGTCTTCTGGGGCACGGTCTTTCCCATCCTTTCCGAGTGGGCGACCGGGGAGAAGATTACCGTCTCGGCTCCCTTCTTCAACAAGGTCACAGCCCCCCTCTGGCTGGGTCTGCTGGCACTGACCGGCATCTGTCCCCTGATCGCCTGGCGCAAAGCTTCCTGGAAGAATTTTCGCCGCAACTTCATTTACCCCATCGTGGGCGGAGCGATCACGGGAGGGCTGGCTTTGCTGACTGGTGTCAGAGACGCCTGGGCTTTGCTGTTCTTCTCGGCGGCGGGCTTCGTGGCGCTGACCGTCTTCTTCGAGTTCTACAAGGGCTCGCGGGCCCGGCAGGTGATTCGTCCCACCAACTTCATCACGGCCCTGATCGACTTGACGGCGATGAACAAGCGGCGCTACGGCGGGTTCATCATTCACACCGGGGCGGTCCTGGTGTTCGTAGGAATCGTGGCCAGTTCACTGTTCGGCGTCGAAAAGTTCTTCGTGGTGCAGCCGGGCGGCCAGTTCAGCCTGGGAGGGTACACGCTCACTTTCGATCAACTGCTGCAACGGGACGACCCCGAGAAGACCGTGATTCTGGCCCCTGTCGAAGTTCAAAAAGGGGACCGACTGGTGGCAAAGCTCTCGCCGGAGAAGCATCTCCATCACAAGAGCAATCAGCCTCAGACGGAAGTCGCGATCCGCTCCACCTTGAGTGAGGATCTCTACGTGGTGCTGTCGGACTTCGATCAGACCGGAGCGGCCACCTTCCATTTGTACGTTCGCCCCCTGGTGATGGTCATCTGGCTCGGCGTCGCCATCATGGTGCTGGGAGGACTCTTCAACCTGCTGCCCGATCGCAAGAGGGCCAGAGCGGCGGTAGTGGCACCCACGGAGGAGGTTCGAGATGCGGCGGCTTAGCAGTGTGGCTCTCCTGGCGGCTCTCATGACCCTGGCTTCTGCCCTGGCGGTGGAAGATGTCAGCCCCGAAGAGGTGGCTCGCGTCACCACCAACATCGTCTGTACCTGCGGTTCGGACGGATGCCCGCCCACCCATCTGGTGCGTCACTGCTCCTGCACCCAGGCTCAAACCATGCAGCGCGAGGTGGCCAGCATGCTGGCCGCGGGCAAGAGCGACGAGGAAATCTACGAATTCTACATCCAAAAGCACGGTCCAGCCGTCATGGCCGCACCCGATGCCGAGGGTTTCAACCTGGTCGGCTGGCTGTCTCCCTTCGCCGCTCTGCTGTTTGGCGGGGCGATCGTGATGCTGGTCTACCGCCGGCTGCGGACCCGGGAGCCCGAACCGGTTGCAGCCACTGCGGCGGATTCCCAGATCGACGACAAGTATCGCCAACTGCTGAATCGGGAACTCGCAGAATAGGACGCCACGCTCGAGGATCATCATGGCACTCTTGATTGCACCCGTCCTTTTCGTGGCCGTCATCGTTTTCGTCGCCTACCCCTTTCTGACCGAAACGTCCGATCGCGCCCGCGAGGAACGCGAAGAGACCGCTCTGCAGAAGGCCGAAAAGCGAAAGGAAGACATTATCGCCACGATCAAGGACATCGAGATGGACTTCCGCATGGGCAAGCTGTCCGACGAGGACTATCAAGCCCTCAGATCCGAGCAGGAGGTCAAGGCAGTGGCGGAGCTGCGGGAAATCGAAAAGCTGGAAAAGCAGCAGCCGAAGCGAAAAGGCAAGAAGTCCTGAAATGCCCTCCGCCGCAGCGGCACCCTTGCTTCGAGTCTCCGGAGTCACACATCGGTTCGGCCCTGTGACGGCCCTCTGGGAGGTCGATCTGGACGTGTTTCCAGGCGACTTCGTCGCGATTTTCGGCCCCAATGGAGCGGGCAAGACCACCCTCCTCAAAATCGTCGCCTCGCTGATCAAACCCACCCGTGGTGAAGTCCACCTGGGTGAAGGCGGTCACGGTCGCGCCGACGTGGGCTACGTCTCGCATCAGAGCCTGCTGTACAACGAGATGACCGGCCTGGAAAATCTGGTTTTTTACGCCCGGCTCTACGGGTTGCCCGACCCCCCGGGCCTGGCGCGAGAATCTCTGCTCGAGATGGGGCTCGAAGAGGCGGCCCATGCGCTGGTTCGCGGCTATTCACGCGGCATGAAGCAGCGGCTCACTCTGGCCCGGGCCCTTCTGCACCAGCCCCGGCTGCTGCTGTTGGATGAGCCCTACACCGGTCTGGATCAGCACGGCAGCCGGCTGCTGACCGAGGTCCTGCGCTCGCTTCGCGAGCAGGGCCGCACCGTGCTGCTGATCACGCACAACCTGGGGGAGGGACTGGAACTGAGCACCCGGGTGGTCATCCAGCACCGTGGCGAGATCGTCTTCCAGGCCGATCGGCAGGAGGTCGACCGAACCAGCCTGGAGAGCATCTACTTCCGAGCCGTCGAAGGAGGGGTGGGGGAAAGCTCGAAGTTCGAAGTGGGAAGTGGCAAGTGAGAAGTAGCAAGTGAGAAGTAGCAAAGGCAGCATCGAGGCAGGATGAGACAACTTGCGCTGGTGTGGGTATTGGCGGAGAAAGACTTGCGAGTGGAATACCGC
>JBFKLX010000377.1:0-2957 GCA_041630155.1 Acidobacteriota bacterium | reverse complement strand
GGGTAGCGAACGGGCCGTCGGCATGGCCTTGAACCGATTCTGGAGGAGCAGCGGATTCTGAACTGCATCGGGCTGAGGAGCAACCTCGAGGGTTGACAGGAGAGGCTGGGGAGGCAGGGTGTTTTGACTTCGCTGGCAGACTTGAATGTTCTGGTGCTGGATTGTCAGGCGACCGGCCCCAATCCGCGCAGACATCACCTCCTGGAGATCGGATGGGCCAGGACGTGCGCTCGCGACTCCCAGGAGGCGGTTCGATCGACCCTGCAGGCGTTCCTGTTGCGGCTGCCCGAAAAGACTGTCATCTCCGGGCGAGTCCGGCGTATGACGGGAATCGGCTCGAAGGACTTCGGCCAGGCATTCGAGCCCCACTCGGTTTGGGAAAAGCTTGCCGAAGCGGCCTGCTCTGTGAGGTGTGGCAGGCCCTGCCCCACGGTTGTTCATTTCGCGCGCTTCGAGGAGCCTTTTTTGCGCCATCTCTTTTGTCAGAACTCCAGCTCGAGCAACGGCAATTTCCCTTTTCGGATCATCTGCACCCACGAGATTGCGAAGCGCCTTCTTCCTCACCTGCCCCGCCGTGGTCTGAGGGCCGTAGCCGGCTATTTCGGCTCCTCCGTACCGGAATTGAGGCGCTCGTCCCATCACGTGGCCGCGACCGCGGTGATCTGGCGATCGCTGGTCGAGTTGCTGGAGTCAGAGTGCGGAATTCGAGACCTGGAAGCTTTGTCGAATTGGCTGGCGGGCACCGAAGGGGCCTCCAAATGCGGCCGCGATTATCCTATGGATTCCAGTCTGAGACTGGCTCTCCCCGACAAACCGGGAATCTACCGAATGCTGCGCTCGAGTGGCGACGTGCTTTACGTCGGCAAGGCCGGCTCGCTCAAACGGCGGGTGAACAGTTACTTTCAGAAAAGCAGTGGTCACGCGGAGCGGACACTGGAGATGCTCACCCAGGCCAGACTTCTGGATGTCACTGAGACCGGTTCGGCCCTGGAGGCGGCACTGCTGGAGTGCGACGAGATCAAACGTCTTTCTCCCCCTTACAATGTCGCCCTCAGGAGGAGAGGCCGCAAGCTCTGGTATTGCTCCAGGGATCTGCTGGAGGTCACCGCGCAACCGGACGAGGCGCATCCCGTGGGACCATTGCCGGACCGTCGGGAATGGAAACTCCTTCCCCGCCTCATCGAGCTGCTCGAGAAGGGACATGGAGGGCCGATCGCGTCCTCGCTGATTCGAGACTTCCCGTCCCGTGAGCCCCCTGCCGAAGAGATTGTTCGAGAGGGTTGGGAGACGCTTCGGGCCAGGCATGCCGGCCTCCTCGACCAGCAGTCATCGCCCCGAGCTCTGCTCTGTCTGGGAGCCCTTTTGTGGCGTCAACGCGCCGATCGGTTGGAGGCCTCCTCGGCTGACGAGAAATCCAGTGTCGAGGATAGAACTCGTGAGGAGGGCTGGACGCCGGAGCAGGTGGCCGGCTGGATGGAAATCACGATCCTTTGCACCACCCACTGGATGCGGCGAGCACGCTGGCTGTGCCTGCTCTCGGAGGCCGCACTGGTCTGGGAGTCGCCCCACGCCGCGGAGTCGGTCAGAGTCGTGGTGGTCCTGGAGTCGGGGGAGGTCGTTGCGCGGCGGAATGCACCGCCCGAGACCGAGGTCCCCTCGCCGGCGGGATTCAGAACGCCCAGGCTCCTCCGACAACGAAACTTCGATGTTCAGACCTACGATCGACTCACCGTATTGACGACCGAACTGCGGCGGCTCGTGGCGCAGGGTCGACACGTCGAAGTGCGCTTGAGCCCGACGATTCGACTCGATCGTCGCAAGCTGGCCGGTGTGCTGGGTTGGGTGTGATGAGGCTGCTCTTTCTCTCGGACTCCCACCTGGGCTTCGATTTTCCCTTTCGGCCGCGCATCGAGCGTCGCCGGCGCGGGCCGGACTTCTTCGCCAATTTCCAGCGCGCCCTGGCACCTGCCCTTCGAGGCCGGGTAGACGCCGTTCTGCACGGCGGCGACCTTCTCTACCGCAGCCGCGTCCCTGCGGACCTGGTCGCCATGGCCTTCGAGCCGCTCAAAGAGGTGGCTTCCCGAGGCATTCCGGTTTACCTGGTGCCGGGCAATCACGAAAGATCCCGGATTCCTCGCGCTCTGCTCGCCCTGCACCCGCATATTTTCATTTTTGATCGGCCCCGGACCTACCTCCTCGAGCGCGATGGGCTCCTCCTGGCTTTGGCCGGCTTTCCCTTCGTACGCAACGGTGTCCGCCGCCAGTTTCGATCCCTGGTCGAGGAGACGGGTTGGCGCCGGGCTGATTGTCGAGCGTCAGTGCTGTGCCTCCACCAGTTGATCGAGGGCGCCACGGTGGGACCGTCCGGCTACACCTTTCGCACTGGTGACGACGTGATCCGGGCCTCGGACATCCCGAGGGGCTTGACGGCCGTTCTGACTGGGCACGTTCACCGGCATCAGGTGCTGACGCGCGAATTGGCTGGAAGACCCATCCCGCCGGTCCTCTATCCGGGATCGACCGAAAGAACGTCATTCGCCGAAAAGGACGAAAGCAAAGGGTTCTTGACTCTCGGCTTTGCAGGCGACGCCGAAGACTCGGCGACTCTGCAATGGCGGTTTCACCTGCTGCCCACGCGTCCCATGATCGAGTTGGAACTGACGCCCAGCGGCTTCACGGGTCCCGAACTGCGAGCGCATATCCGGGGCAGACTGGATGAGGTACCCCGGGACAGCGTGGTGCGATTGAGGATTCGAGGGCCTCTCACCGGTGGGTGCAAAGAAGTCCTCGGCGCCGCGACTCTCCGGTCGCTGGCACCCTCATCCATGAACGTCGAAGTGCTTCTTCGGGAAACTGTGGAAGGGCCAAAGGGGGTCGGACCACGAGGACTCCAACCGAGTCAATGACTGATGAGATCCAGAAGGTGGAAATTTGATCTTGGCGCGAGTTTTCACTCC
>JBFKLX010000376.1:0-3097 GCA_041630155.1 Acidobacteriota bacterium | reverse complement strand
CTGGGAGGTGATTCTCACCTCCTACGAGAGGATCGTCGACCTGGTCAAGTATCGAATCGAGATTCCGGAAAGTCTGTGGGCTCAGCAGAAGGAGGCTTCCGTCCGTTACATCCCGCCGATTTTCTTCAACTATCGTGACGACAATGTCAACTGAGGTGAATTGATGAACCGGACCGTATTGATCTGCGCCATAGTGGCGGCTCTGGTCTTGGCGGCCCACCAGGTCGTGGTTCACCTGGTGGACAAGATGGTCAACGTTTCTGTTGAGTTCGGGAGCGAGTTGGACGAGTTGCAGAGCCGTGAGTCGTTCACAGCCAGTGTGAGGCGTCAGGAAGAGGCGCCGGCCTTGAAAGATGCGGCGCCTCTGGAAGAACCGCAGCCCTTCCGCGAGGTCGAGGCTTTCGACGAGAATGCGCAGGATTGGTCCAGCTTCTTCGACGGTTATGCGCCGACAGGCGTATTGGTGTTCGACGCCAACCGAGACGGCCGGCTCGATCTCTATCTGTCGCGCAACGGCAACAGCTGGGTCCGGCCCACCGACTCGCAGGGAGTCCTACAGGACGAGCCGTTTCCGCAGTTCAACAATCTGTACGTCAATCTGGGGAACGATGCGGACGGCCTGCCGGTCTTTCGCGCTTTCGGCGACTTGGCGGCCGGCAACGACTCGTACGTCGCCGAGGAACTGCTGATCGAAAACTACCTGTTCCCACGCCAAGGTGTGACCGACTCCCGCCGCAGAGTGGGGCGCTCTTCCTCGACCGCGATTGCCGCCGACCTGAACAACGACGGCCTGCCCGACCTGGTGGTGGCCAACCTCCTGCCGGGAATGCTCTGGTCGCACCCCAAGACCCAACGGGTGCTGGATCGATTCGTCCGCCCGGTGGGCCGGCAAGCGGTCAACACCAAGCTACCCCTGCAGGCGCAGGGGCTTTACTTCGTTCATGACTATCAGGCCGGCGACCAGATCGACGAGACCCGCGAATCGGCTCGGGGAGTCGAGGCCTACGGGGCCAACTCGGTCTTCATCAATCTGGGAGACCGCGACGGCGACGGGCTCCCCGAATGGCGCGATGCGAGCCGCGAACTAGGGCTGGAAGGGAGACGCAACACCCTGGCAGTGCTGGCCTCCGATTTCGATCTGGACGGGGACTTGGACATCTTCGAAGCCAACATCATGGACATGGACTACTGGCCGGGCGGCGCCACGGCCCTGGCGGGAGCGCGCAATCAACTCTACCTGAACCAGTTGGCCGAGACCGGCCAGTTGAGCTTCTTGGAGAAGTCCGCCGAAATGCGGGTCGACGGGGCGTACGGGCCGGAAAACCCGGTGCCGGATTACTACCGCCTCTATCAAATTCCGCTGCTGCCCCAAGTCTACTCGATCGCGCTCCGCCGCTTCGTCCCCTATCAACCTCAATTTCTCGAGATCGACGGGAAGAGGTCCGAGCCAGCACAGATCTCCTGGGCCGCCGTTGCCCAGGATGTCGACCAAGACGGTTACGACGACATCTGGGTCGCCAACGATCTGGGGTTTCTGAGACTCTACCGGAACCAGCAGGGCCGTCGTTTCGAGCTCTCCATGGACCACCCGCGGGCCGGGCAGACCGGTTACTGGATGTCGCTCTCTCCGGGAGACTTCGACCAGGACCTGAAGGAAGACCTGTTCGTCGGCAATATGGGCGGGGCTACGATGAACCTGGCCATCCCGATTCCCGATCTGTACATGCTGTTCGATCCGGTCATGAGTTCGGCCACGATGGCCCAGCAGTTCTTTGGAAGCTCCCATCACTCCATGCACACGATCATTGACGGTGCGGACTTCCGCCGCGAGAGGGAGACCAAGGTCCGGCATTCCCGGATCCTTCCGCCCGACGCTTCCCTCGAGAACAACATTCGCTCCTTTTCAGTAGTGGACAGCAATCAGGTGGAGTTCGACCCAGCCGGCCTGGACCCCTACGAATTCGCCTGGGGATCAACTCCGGTCGATGTCCAGAACGACGGGCGCACCGACCTGTA
This sequence comes from Acidobacteriota bacterium, assembly GCA_041630155.1. Taxonomy (GTDB): domain Bacteria; phylum Acidobacteriota; class UBA6911; order RPQK01; family JANQFM01; genus JBFGHG01. The sequence goes on along the minus strand of JBFKLX010000376.1, from coordinate 1,081 downwards.
CTGGATCGGCTGCTTGCAGGGCCGGGGTGGGGGGATTTTCTCCCAGATGGGGACTGGTCCCGGGCGCCTGCTCGTCAACACCACAGCCGGCACGTCGACGCTCACATTCAGCGACCTGACAGCCGAACATCATTTGTTCAATATTCTGGAGCTACGGTATGACCGCCTCGGGACGCACGGCTATATCTACCGCAAGTCACCCCTCCAGAACTGGGGCAAGCGAAGCTTGGTGTACAGCCACGATGTGAGCGTCTGGGGTTTTCAGGGGCCGGGCATCGTCGAAAGGGTCAAGAATCACGACCTGATCCAAACTGCCGAGAACGGGCGGGCCACCATCGCGGCCGACCTGAACGATGACGGGTTTGCCGACCTCATCGTGCGTAACATCGGAGGCTACGACAGCCGAAGTTCCCAAGCCGTGAACCTGAAGGCGCGAGTGAATGGCAAGGTCGTGGTCATCCCTTCCCACGACGCCAATTTCCCAACCCCGACCAATTATGAGCCGGGAAGTACCCGGCTGTTCGTCAACACGCACAGCCGCAACAATTGGATCAAGGTGGAGCTGCTGGACGATTCACCCGAGACCCGAAACCGGGACGCAATTGGCGCCCGGGTGATCGTCAACGATCGGTATCTTCTGGTCAGGCGCAGCGGCAGCGGGGGGTTCATCTCCAACTATGCGGGGCCACTGCTGTTCGGGCTGGGCCAGGAGTCGGCCCGGTGGGTCGAGGTGGCCTGGCCCGACCGCCGGCGCAGCGTCACGCGCCATTCCCTGCCGGATTACCGCAGGGGAACCGTGACCATTTCCAAGACCCGGGGGGTTCTGGGGTGGAAACCTGAGAGCATCGACCATGTGGAATCTGTTGCCAAAAAGTCTGCTCAGGATCTCGGCTGAAGAAGCATCTTTCCGACGCCGCGGTTTCGCTGCCGGACGCCCCGAGGCGCGGGTCCGGCTGGAGCGGGTGATCGAAGTCTTCATCGAGGGCTACAACCTCACCCTCGAAGGTCATTCGGACGCGCAACTCGTGTCGCTGCTGGAGACCCGCCTGGACGCCCATCACCTGGGCTTCGCCTTCGAGGG
>JBFKLX010000375.1:0-3121 GCA_041630155.1 Acidobacteriota bacterium | reverse complement strand
GCCTCTTTGTATTCGACGCTGCAGAACAAGGTCGTCCCCCTCTTCTACGGCCAGCCCCAACGCTTTCTGGAGATCAGACTTCACTGCATCGCGCTCAACGGCGCCTTCTTTCATACCCAGCGGATGCTGCAGCAGTACGTCGTCAAGGCTTACTACGAATAGTGAGAGGCGGAGGCCGGGGCGGGGCGGCGAGCGGCGGGTCGGTGAACTCCCGGCCGGTTGGAGCCGGTTCCCTTCGGGAGTTGCGTCTCTCCCTTGCAGCTGCCATTCTGGATGACAACGTGCAAGCGGTTGTGATTCGGCAGCGCGACAGCCAAGGGGTCCTGGAGCTCGCGGAGGTGAGTGAGCCCGCTCCCCAAAACCGGGAGATTCGGATTCGAGTTCGCGCCACCGCGGTCAATCGGGCCGATGTGCTGCAGCGCCGTGGCCTCTATCCCGCTCCCCAGGGAGCGCCCCCCGACATCTGTGGTCTGGAGTACTCGGGCGAGGTGGAAGCCCTGGGTCCTGAGGTCACCCGCTGGCGCCCGGGTGATCGCGTGATGGGCCTGCTTGCGGGTGGAGGCTACGCCGAGAAGGTCCTCACACACGAAGAACTGGCAGTCCCGGTCCCGAGCGGCCTGAGCTGGGAAGCAGCGGCCGCCATCCCGGAGGTCTTCTCGACCGCCTACGACGCACTGGAATTGCAGCTGAAGCTGAGGGCCGGAGAAACGGTGTTGATTCACGCCGCCGCCAGCGGTGTAGGCACCGCAGCGATCCAGCTGGCCAAGACGATGGGCGCCCGGGTGTTCGCCACCAGCAGCACCCCGGACAAGCTCGAGCTGGCTCGACAGTTGGGAGCGGATCTCGCCATTTCCTATCGGGAAGACGATTTCGCGGAGGTCGTTTCGAGAGAGACCGGCGGTGCCGGCGTGCAAGCAATTCTCGACCTGGTGGGGGCGTCGCACTGGCGAGGCAACCTGCGAAGCCTGGCCCCCCTCGGGCGCATGATTCTGGTGGGATTGGTCGGCGGCAGCCGGGTCGAAGCCGATCTGGGCGTGATTCTGCGCAAGCGGTTGCGCGTATATGGAACAGTGCTCAGGACCCGGAGCCTGGATGAGAAGATCGAGCTGACCCGCTGCTTCGCCCGGGACGTGCTGCCGCTGCTGGCCGACGGCCGCATTCGCCCTGTCGTCGATCGCGTCTACGCGCTGGACGAGGCCGGCGAAGCGCACCGCTGGATGGAAAGCAACCGGAGCGCTGGCAAGATCGTGCTAAAAGTTCCATAATTCTGGGCCAGGCACATCCAAGACCGGAACTGAGGTTTGATTTGCGAGCAAGGCGCCGCACTGGACTGCAAGGCATTCGGGCGGTGTCTGAGGGCAGGGCAGCGGTCGCTCGCGCCGCCGTCCTGAAAACTCTGACCCGAAAAAAGGAGGGCCAATGACCCGAACGGCTGAATTGAACGAATTGAACGACCGGCTCAGCGAACACATGAAGTTCATCCTTCGATGCACGACTCCCACGGAAAAACACGGTCGCTTGATGTTGGCCTCCCCTCCCGAGTCGCGATACCCCTACGTCTACCCCCGCGACTGCAACTGCGCCACCCAGATGTTCCGGCGGCTGGCCGGGTCCAAACACCAGTACGACGCGGGTCGGCAAGCCTTCGAATTGATGGAGTCGATGGCCCACTTCCTGAAAGACGTCATCTCCCCCGAAGGCAACTGGGGACAGCGCTACAGCCTGAACGGAGAGGACAAGGGCATCTACAAGCAAGAAGACAACGTGGCCCATGGGATCGCCATCGTCTGCAACTACCTGCTCACAGCCAAGCGCCTCCAGAAGGACATCGAAGACCTGGAAGGCCTGCTGGAATGCATCGACCGCGCCTTGCGCTTCGCAATGCAGCACTTCTACACCAAGGAGCTGAACCTGTTCTATTCCACCACCTCGATTCATGAGTCGTCCATGGAACAGGGGTACACCTGCTGGGTGAATCTGGCTTACCTGTACGCTCTGTCGCTGGCCACCGAAGTCTCGGACGAAATGGACGAGAAGGGGATCATCTCGCGCGTCTTCATCGAGTTTCGCCGGGGTTTTCTTCATTCCGTCAACGAACTGTTCATGTCGGGAAGCCGCTACGTGCGGAGAATCGACCCCGAGGGCCACATCGACTTGCGGCCCGATTTCACCATGTTGAGCCCCTTTTACTTCGGGTTCCTGCACTACCACAGCGAGATGGAGAACAGCGTCCGCTTCATCGAGAAACAGCTCTGGGATCCGTCGCTGGGCATGCTGATGCGCTACCTGCCGTTCTACAAGGACTTCTCCACCCATATTCATGCCGGCAATGGCCCCTGGACCCAGTACACGGCCGTCCTGGCCCAGTTCCACTTCTGGAACGGAAACCAGCAGCGCGGCGACGAACTGCTGCAGATGATCGACAGATACCGCGATCCCGACGGCGGTATCCCCGAACACCTGTCGACGGCCCGGCGCTTCGACGAGTTCATGGAGCTGGAGTGGTACACGGGAGTGGATTTCGACAAGGAGTTTTACAAGCCCATTCTGCTGGACAACGTCCGCTTCGACAAGATCCTCGAGGAAGCCAACAATATGGACCGCTCCTACAACGAAATCGCGGAAAAAGGGATCATCAAGGACAACAAGATCGCGTCCGGCGGCTATATCCAGTTCGCCAGTCCCCTGATGTGGGCCCACGCCGAATACAGCCGCGCCTTGCTGCTGCGGGCCGGGGACTGGTGGAAAATGGGCAAGTTGAGCGAGCGGGACCGAATCAGCGTGTGACCCCCGGGGGCGCAGGGCGTAGGGCTCAGGCAAGACATGGGTGACGGTTTCCCGGTCTTCGGTCCTCGACTTCGCCGCCCAAGACTGCATCGCGGCCCTCATCGCCAGCGTCGTCGTGATCGATTCCTCATCGCCGCCCGACTGTCAACCTCGAAAGCGACTCCCAATACGACTGCGGCCGCTCCCCGTTCCCAGGGAGTGCCAAGGACCGCCGCTTTGCCCGGGGGAAGAATGAATGAACCACAGAGACCAAGGGACACAGAGTCAAGAATGGGAAGGGACATCTACCAGTACGTTGGAAGCGGGGACCTTGGAGCGGCTCGGCGTTCGCCCT
>JBFKLX010000374.1:0-3126 GCA_041630155.1 Acidobacteriota bacterium | reverse complement strand
GGATGCGGTGATTCTGCACCGCGACCGCGACTTCCAGACGCTGTCACGATTCTCCCCATTGCAGGAAGAGTTTGTCGAGTGGGAGAAATGATGCCGCCGAAACGAGGTCGGACCACGGGAAATCTCTAGGATTCAGAAGGTTGGGAGGCATCCGCTTAGAGCCGGCTTTTCGGGGGTGAAAATTCGCGCCAAGGCCAGATTCTCACCTCCTTGGATCTCATAAGTCATTGACTCGGTTGAAGTACTCGTGGTCCGCCCCCCCTTTGATTCGATCATCTCCGCCGTCGCCGAGCCGAAGCGGGAGCGCGGCCCCCAGGAGTTCTCGCCCGTGAAGCCCTTACTTCATTAGGCCTAGACTTTGAGCTCGACCAACAACAACTCGAAGTCAGTGAGGGCCTTTCCGTGGTGGGTCTCTGCTGGAGCCCACACGGTGTCTCCGGCCTTCCAGCTCTCCTCGCGTTTGGTCCCATCCTCCAGGATGATTTCCGCTGAGCCGTCAGTGAGATACACCAATACGCCGTCGGGATGTGAGTGGAGAGCGCCCTGGTCGCCCGCGCCGTACGTGATGCGCACCACGCGTACGCGGTCGTTCTCGAACTCCACTTTGTAGCGATCAGGCTCCACCTCAGTCGCATCCTTCGTCTCGCCCGACGCCTCCTCCGGCGACGCCTCGGCATCGCCGTCCTCGAGCTCGATATGAATCAACTCGAAGTTCGTTTTGGCTCGGGGTTGGTGGCTCTGCGCCTCCCTCCACCTGATGTCTCCAGCCTTGTTGACAAACTCTCGTTCACTCCCGTCTGGGAAGCCGAGAACGCCCTCGCCGTCCGTCAGAGAGATTGCGACCGACGCCGGATGTGAATGCATTCGGGCTTCCTCGCCAGCGGCATACGTGATCCGGAGCACTCGCACCTGGTCGTTCTCGAACTCTACCTTGTAATGGCCGGGCTCGCTGACGGCGGGATCCATCGAGTCGGTGGCCGGGGTCGCCGCCTCCTCGGCTGGCAGACAGCTGGCCAATGAAACGAGACCGATGAAAAAGAGTAGATTACGCATTGTTTCGCCTCCTCCGCTGCAAAGATTTGAGCCCTCCTTTATCATCTGGCGGGGAGCTTGTCCAGATCCCCAGGCCAACGAGAGGTTCAGTCCAGACGGCTGTTCTTCTGAACATCGCATGATCTTCGGCCTCCCTCTGGGAGTAGTACTGGTCGCGATTGTCTCGATCTCCATCCTCGTCCGGAGCAGCGGCAGCATCGTTTCCTCCGGTGCAACTACGAAGTACCTCCGCCACGTGCATTGCGGCTATGACCCCGAGGAGCAAACCCCGCTCGTCATCGGCATGCACGCCCGGTTTGCGAGCGGCTTCTTTGGGTGCTAGGTTTGGGGGGTTGGGCCGCTGTTGGTTCGAGCCTGCAATCCCACTCAGCCGCGTCTACGTCAGGGAGGTACAACGTGACACTGCAGAATGCACCCGTCGTAAAGACCCAGATGCTCATTCGCAAACCTGTCCGCGAGGTGTTCGAAGCCTTCCTGGATCCCGCCATCACGACGCAATTCTGGTTCACCAAGAGCAGTGGGAGACTGGAGCCGGGCAAGCAAATTCGGTGGGACTGGGAAATGTACGGTGTTCACGCACAGGTCAGCGTGAAGGCAGTCGAGCCGAACCGGCGAATCCTGATCGAGTGGGATGACCCTCCCTGCCCCGTGGAGTGGCAGTTCGCGCCGCGTGCGGACGACACGACTCTCGTCACCATCTCCAACTGGGGCTTTCACGGAAGCGAGGATGAAGTGGTCGCGAAAGCCATCGATTCGATGGGAGGGTTTTCGCTGCTGCTGGCGAGTCTCAAGGCATTCCTCGAGCACGACGTTCGCTTGAATCTGGTCGCCGATCGTCATCCTGACGCCCACCGCTGAGCGGGTGCGCAAGGTGGCCCTGCCGATTCTCCCGGACAAGCGGATCCCCCGGGTACGAATCCAAAGCTCCACCAGGTTTGAGGGTCGCCGGAGTCTTGGCGAATCAAACGTCCTGCGATGACCGACCCGCACCAGCGACACCAGCAACTACCTCGAGAGGTCCTCGGCCTGAGCGCTTCTTCCTCCAGGCCGGGTGTTTGTGCTATTTGTGGTGTCAGCATCGATGTCGACCCAAAGACTTTTCCAATGTCTGTTCTGGACGATCCCCTGGCTGGCTACCAGTTTTGCCGGAACTGAAACGGAGCTCCGGCGGACAGCAGTTTACCAGGCGGTGATTCCGGAACTCAGTTTTCGCACCTCCGACTTTCCCCAGGTGGAGTCCCGGCTGTTGATCATCAATTCCCATGCCGACCTCACACTGATCGAGCTCGAGATGTTCTTCGCCGACGGAACCCCTGCGGCCGGTTTCTTCAACGAAAGGTCGGATCACACCGATTTCCCCTTTTGGGCGGGCGAAGCGTCGGTCGGATTTTTCGAGGAGACCGGAAAATACTACCGGGTGATGGGCCCCCATTCACTGCTGACCATCAATTTTCCCGGGCATCGAAACCCGCTCAGGGGGCGAGACTTCTCGGGATGGGCCATACTGCGTTCCAATCGGCTCATCGAGGTCGTTCAGACCACCCGCGTCGCGCCCGGGGCGCCCTTCGAGGGGAATTCGGAAGTGATGCACACGGCAAGGCCGGGGCCGAGCCGAGTGGGAAGCGTCTCGGTCGGTACTTGGCGCTGCGAGTTCTCCAATCTTCAGGGGCCGGCGGGCTACATCATTCGCAAGTCGGGAGTCACCATCACCAACCCGCATGAGAACGACGCCAGAATCCGGCTGCAGATTGGGAACCGCAGCCGCGAGCTGACGCTGTTGCCGCGGGCCAAGGAGACGTTCCTGATCGACGAATTGTTCACCATCTTCCCAGAGAGTGGTTGCGGCAACCGCGAGCGGATGGAAATCTCGACGGAAGAGGGCGCGGGCTTCGTATCCACGGTAGTCGAAGTCATCTACCCCGTCGATCTCCGGGGACGCCCGGTCGCCGCCGGGGGCTACCTTCCGCCCTCCTTTGGCGATCCTTTCGACTTTCTCACACCCTTCGAATCGAACTACGCGTTTCCGGAAGAAGTCCTGCACCAGCTCCAGTTCCGGAATCATGAGGTCAGCTT
>JBFKLX010000373.1:0-3160 GCA_041630155.1 Acidobacteriota bacterium | reverse complement strand
GACAGGGGTTCAAATCCCCTTGGGGACGCCAACGCGCCGCTGGAAGCGCCGCGAGAATCCGAAGCTCCAAGCTCCATCTCTAAGAGCAACCCCTGTGTCAAGCTTAAAAGAGAGAGACCGGTCCCTTCGCGGCCGCCAGGCCGCAAAAAGAGTCCAATTCGGGTCGAGAGTCAAGCCGTTTTCCACGCATCGCCAGTTGACATCAAACGGGTCAGAACCCAACCATCTCTACGACGACTTACCGCCAAGATGTGCCATTCAATCTCCCGAAGGAGGAGACCGCCTAATCAAATCTCGGTCATGCAGGACCATGGGGCTTGGCAGGCAGGTCTCGAACTGACCCGCGTCGGATAAACTCCGCGTAGTCGATTTGATCGCGGAGCAACACAAAGGCCCGGACGAGCAGCTTTCGAGCCGCCGCCACTCGGGCCACCGGCATCCCTTTGCGGTGCAACAGGCGCCGGTAAAAACGTTTCAGGGCAACATCGCGGCGAGTTGCCGTCACAGCGCATTGGATCAGCAGCCAGCGCAGGGTTCGGTCGCCCTGCTTGCTGATCGAGCCGTAGCGCCGTTTCTTGTGCAGGTTGTCGCTGCTGTCCTCGACGCTGTCCAGCCCCACATAGGCCACCACTTGCTTGCTGGTCGAAAACCGACCCACATCTCCCAGCGTCAAGACCAGATAGAGCGATGTGATCGGACCCAAACCCGGTATCTCCATCACCCGAACCGCCTCGGGATTCCCGGCCGCCCAGCCGCCGATCTTCTCATCCAGTTGCCGGATCCGTCGGTCCAGTGTCCCGATGCGCTCCAACAGCTCGTCGCGCAACTCGTCCAGTTCGGCTCCCATCGAGAGGCTCTGAATCTTCTCTCGGGCTGCCGCCGACAGATGTCCCCGCTTCAGGTGCAGGTTGAAATTGTAGACTTGGGCCCGCAGCGTATTGATCCAGCGCGTGCGTTCCCGAACCAGCTTCACCCGGTAGCGGATCACCCTCTTCTGCTCGCGCTGTTTCACCCCGGGCCGCCAGATCTCCGGAAAGTTCCCTTCCGCCAGCAGACTCAACACGTGCAGCGCGTCGCGCCGATCGTTCTTCTGACGGCGGTCTCGTTTGCGTGCGATCCCTCCCGGATCTCCCACTCGCCCTTGGTGTCCCAGCTCCTCCAGCATCCGTTCAAACCACCAGCTGTAGCCGCCTGCTTCCATTCCCACCACCGTGCCTGAGGGAAATCTCCGGTAAAACTTCCTCACCTCCTCCTCGTCTTCGTGACCCAGGTCCGTCTCGTCCGTTTCCCCCGTCGAACGATTCAGCCAGGCCACTCGCTGATACTTGCAATGAAAATCCACTCCGATAAAATATTCACTCATGTCAGTCTCCCGGTTGTAGGCGATGCGTGGAAGACTTGACTCTTCAACCACGCCAAGCCTACTCCGGGAGTCTGTCGCTCTTATCCCATCAAGTCCCACTCCGTACGCGGCCCTTAGCAGGGGCCGCTCCGGGGAAGCTCGAAACTCAAACGAACTCTGAGTTCCAAACGGGTTTTGCCGATCTGTCTAGGCCCTACGCCCTTTTCCTTGACACGACATTACTTGTATCCTACAATTATAACTATGCAAGCTGCGCAACAGGACCAGGCGAGGCGGATTCATGAGGCGGTGCGGGCTTTGGTGCGCCGCTTTTCCGTTTCCGAGCGGGCCGACGTGGCCTGCTGCGGCATGACGGTGGCCCAGGCCGCCACCCTGGATGCACTGGCCTGCTGCGGTTCGGTCCGGCTCAGCGAGCTGAGCCGCAAACTGGGCATCGCCCCCAGCACCCTCACCCGCAACTGGAAACGGCTGGAAGAAAAGGGCCTGGTGGAAAAGCTGTCCGACCCGGAGGACCGCCGCGCCTGGCTGGCGCGGCTTACCCCTGCCGGCCAGAGTGCGGCGAAGGAACTGGAAGAGCAGGAGCTGGACTTCGCCCGCCAGGTGGTCTGCCGGCTCCCCGAGAAGTCCCGCGAACCGATCGCCCATGGATTGGAACTGCTCCTGCAGGCGATTCGCGCGGAGACCGAGTCCTGCTGCGGCGGGGCGTTCGAGCATCTGGTCCAACTGGGGAAGGCGGGCCTCGCGGCTCGTCCCAGGCTCTCATGAGAGCGCTACTGGCCCGCCGGGATTCTGAGCACTGCTTCTCTCAGAACTCGGTCGCGGATGGACCGTAGCAGCAGGATTGAGGCTCCTGGCAGCGGGTCCTGCTCGAGATTCGATGGTGGGACGACCGGAAAGGAATGAATCGATGAAACGCGATACAGAAGAGTTAGTGGAGAAAGTACGGGAGCGTTACGGGCGGATCGCCGCCCAGGGAGGCTCCTGCTGCGCCAGCTCGGCTTTTGCCCAGCTGGAGGTTCCCGAGGAGCCTTCCGTCTCCGAGAAGCTCGGCTACGGCCGCGACCAGCTCCAGGGGGTGCCCGAAGAGTCGGATCTGGGCCTGGGGTGCGGCGCGCCCGTCGCCCACCTCGAACTGCAGCCCGGCGAGACCGTCCTGGACCTGGGCTCCGGAGGCGGGATCGACTGCTTTCTGGCGGCCCGCGAAGTGGGGCCCACGGGAAGGGTCATCGGCGTGGACATGACGCCGGAGATGATCGAGCGGGCCCAACGCAACGCCGCCCGAACCGGCCTCCGGCAGGTCGAATTCCGGCTGGGGCGGCTGGAGCAGTTGCCCGTCCAGGACAGTTCCGTGGACGCCGTCACCAGCAACTGCGTGATCAACCTGGTCCCGGACAAGGGGAAGGTCTTCGAGGAAATCGCGCGGGTCTTGCGGCCCTCCGGACGGCTCGTCGTATCGGACATCGTGCTGGACGGGCCCCTGCCCGAGGCGATCCGGAACGACCTGCTGGCCTATGTGGGCTGCGTGGCCGGCGCCATGCAGCGCCAGGACTACCTGGCCGCTCTGGCCGATGCCGGGTTTCCCGAGGTCGAGATTCTGAAGGACCTCGACTATGTGGAGACGGTGGGGGAAACACTGCCGGAGGAAGTCCAGGAGTTTCTGGAACGGACGGGCGTTTCCAGGGAAGAAATCACCGGGCTGGTGCGCTCGGTGACCTACCGGGCCAGGCGCTGAGCAGGGAAGGCTTAGGGCTCAGGGTCCCCTGCGCGGCCCTCGGGCCGCTCCGGGGCAGCTCCAAG
>JBFKLX010000372.1:0-3174 GCA_041630155.1 Acidobacteriota bacterium | reverse complement strand
CCAGAACCAGCGGCCGCACTGGAAGTCGTTGACGCCGTTGCACTTCCACGATTCGCCTCGCCTGGCCCGAGGAGGGGTGGCTCCCGTTTTCCAGAAAGGAAAATCTCAGGGGCAGATCCGACACGACAATCCCTCGACCGATTGCGCTACCGGAAACGTTCGGATTAAGTTGTGGAGTCAGATATGATGCTCAATCTCAGAACGGACCCATGCCTTCTGCTGTCTGCGGCCCTGCTATTGCTGGCCTCCTCCTGCGGGACGCCGACAGCCCCTGAGAAGCTGGAAGAAAGAGACGCCGACGTCGTGATCGTGGGAGCGGGAATCGCGGGACTTTCGGCAGCGTTGGAAATCGCCCGCGGCGGAGGGGACGTTCTGGTGGTCGACTTGTCGTCGGTCTTCGGCGGGCACGCGGTTTCGGCCCATGGAGGGCTGTCCATCGTGGGCAGCCCGGTCAAGGCCGCCGCCGGCGTGGTCGACACTCCCGAGATCGCTTTTTCGGACTTCACCAGGTGGGGCGAAGACGCCGACCAGGATTGGGTCCGTTATTACGTGGAACACTCGAAGCGGGAAGTGCACGATTGGCTGGTCGAGCAAGGGGTGGAGTTCGAGGAACTCTGGCACCCTGCCGGGAACAGCGTCCCCCGCTTCCACAACGTCCGCGGCCGCGGCCTCGGCCTGGTGACACCGATCTACCTCAACTGTCTGAGGAGGGGAGTTCGGTTTCAGTGGAATACGCTGGTGGACGGACTCATCGTCGAACGAGGAAGAGTGGCTGGCGTCAGGGGCAAGAACCAGCGGAGCGAGGCAAGAATCGAATTCCGCGCGCCCAGCGTCATGCTGGCAACGGGCGGTTTTCAAAGCAACCTCGACAGGGTGCGGGAACACTGGGACCCGGAATCCCCCTTTCCCGACCGCATCCTCGCCGGCTCAGGCTGGAATTCTCAGGGTCTGGGGCTCGACCTGGCACGAAAGGTCAATGCACGCTTCCATCGCCTCGATCATCAATGGAACTACGTCACCGGCCTCCCCGACCCCCGCTATCCCGAGTACGATCGAGGCTTGAACCTCCGGGTGAACCAGGCGATCTGGGTGAACGTCCAGGGTGTCCGGTTCGTGAACCGATGTGCTTCGGCCAAAGAAGCCATGACCGCAGTGCTGAGGCAGCCGACGGGCAGCTATTGGGCGGTCTTCGATTCGAGGGGCAGAGAGGGCCTGGCGGTTTCCGGTTCGGGCTGGTCCGAGGAGAAGATCGAGAAGTTGATCTTCGGGAACCGGGAGCTGGTCAGGAAAGCCAATTCGGTGCCCGAGCTGGCCCGGGCGGCCGGCATTCCCCCAAAGGCCCTCGCGGAGACGGTCTCCCGCTTCAACAGAATGGTCGACCAGGGTAGGGACACCGACTTTTCACGGTTCGGTTCCAGCCAGGGCCTTCCCTCGGACTGCCAGAAAGTGATCCGCCTGGAACAGCCTCCCTTTTATGCCATCCGCCTGTTTCCCCTGACTCGAAAGAGCATGGGCGGAGTTCAGATCGATATGGACGGCCGGGTTCTGAGCGCCGAGGGCGGTGCCATCCCGGGACTTTACGCCGCGGGAGAAGTAGCCGGCTTCGGAGGAATCAACGGCAAGGCCGGATTGGAGGGGACCTTCCTTGGCCCGTCCATCCTCACGGGCCGGGTGGGCGGTACGACGATACTCTCGGAACTGCGTGGGATGGAAGTCATTGGGCCCCAGGCGGGAGCAGCATCGGGCCGCCAGCCGGTTCGTTCCGTCGATGAGACGGGCGGGCCCGCGAGCGACAATTCGGCCTGCACCCGGTGCCACGATCCACAGGCCCTTGACGAGCAGGCACGACCGGGCTTCTGGCATTTCGAACTCTCGCATCGGGTCGTCCGGGAACGAAATCTCCCATGCTCGCAATGTCACTCCGAGTTCTTTCCCTACGACCCCGACCAGCATCGCGTCGATCCGATACGGCGCGCTCACAGCTGCAGCGTCTGCCACGGGCTCCAGGCGATCGACTGAGTCAGGCCGAAGGCGGGTCTGCCCCCGAGATCCTCCCTGTCGGCTGATTCCTGTCGACGGGCTTTCGAGCAAACCCCTGGGGTTGTTCGCCGGTCTCAACATCACGTACCCCGGCTCCCAGCGGTTCGAGACGCCCGGTGAACTCGGGGGAGCCGGCCCGATGCCCGCCGCCGACCGGTTCTTTTTTTTCTTTGTAAGAAATTGGCGCCGCCCGACACTAGTGGAGTTCGAAAGCCGGTGACCGGCTGGACACGGGAACACGAGTCGATGGATGCAACAGAGCAGGAAAAACTGTTCGACCGCTGGCTGGCGGCACACAAGGGGCTGCTCTTCAAGGTGGTCCGCGCCTACGCGGTGACGCCGCAGGATCAGGAGGACCTGTTCCAGGAAATCGCCATACAGGTCTGGAATTCGATTCCCAATTTCCGACAGGACTCGGCGGAGACCACCTGGATCTATCGTGTCGCGCTGTACTCCGCCCTGGCCTGGTCCCGCAAAGAGAAGAAGCACAGCGACAAGAAGCAGTCGCTCAACGGGATGGAACAAACGCTGTTGGCGGAATCCGGAGTCCGGGACAACCGGCTCGAGTGGCTCTACCAGCAGATCCGCCGGCTGGACGAGGTCGATCGATCGCTGACTCTGCTGCTGCTGGACGGATTCAGTTACCGGGAAATGGCGGCGACGCTCGGCATCTCCGAAAGCAACGTCGGCGTGAAGATCAACCGAATCAAGAAATACCTTTCGGCACGCACTCCCGGAGGGGGTACACGGAATGGACTTTGAAGAAATGAAAGTGATCTGGGATTCGCAAACCGAACAGCCGCTCTACGTGCTGGACCAGGAAGCCCTGCATAACGCCGTCCAGCGAAAAGGGCGGTGCATCGAGAAGTCGGTGAAGGGGTTCGAGGGCGTCATGATCGGCATCCTGCTGGTGGTCGCCGTGGTTCTGGTCGGCAAACGCGTGCTCTCCGAACCCGCCTGGACGACGCCGATGGTGATCGGCGCGGCCCTCACCCTGCTGGTGGCGATCGTGGCCGCCATCAACCTCGCCCTGACACGGGCGCGGCGGCTGAAAGGCGAGCAGGTGTACGACCAGTCCCTGCTGGGAGATCTCGACCGGGCCATTTCCCGGGTCGACTATCAGGTCGCCCGCCT
>JBFKLX010000371.1:0-3212 GCA_041630155.1 Acidobacteriota bacterium | reverse complement strand
GGCGGCACGCCATCGTCAGCAGCTGTTTTCCTCATTTCGGCGAAGAGGACTGTCTGAGGGGTTGGAAGGGCTCGGGCACCATCTTCTTCTCGCACTGCAACCTGCGCTGCGTATTCTGCCAGAACTACGACATCAGCCAGGCCATCAAACCGAGCGAAGCGCCTCCCGGCGCCCGGGCCGACGAGATCGCGTCCATGATGCTGGCGCTGCAGAGTCGAGGCTGCCACAACATCAACTTCGTCACCCCCGAGCACGTCGTTCCCCAGGTCCTCGAAGCAACGGCCATTGCGGTGGCCAAAGGCCTGCGACTGCCCATCGTCTACAACACCAGCGGCTACGATTCACTGGAGAGCATCGAGAGCCTGGAGGGGATCGTCGACGTCTACATGCCCGACTTCAAGTACTGGTCTTCGGAGAGCAGCCGCCGCTACCTGAAGGCGGAGAACTATCCGGAAGCGGCGCGGCAGGCCATTCGGGCGATGCATCGCCAGGTGGGCGACCTGGTTCTGGACCAGTACGGATTGGCTCGCCGGGGTGTTTTGATTCGGCACCTGGTCATGCCGGGCGCGCTGGACGAGACCCGGCAGATTCTGGAGTGGATCGTGGAAGAGCTGGGGTCCAACACCTACGTCAACCTGATGGATCAGTACCACCCCGCGGGCAAAGTGGACTCGCAGCATTTCCCGGAGATCAACCGCCCGCTGCGGGCCGCCGAGCTGATCGAGGCCCAGGCGATCGCCGCCGAACTGGGACTGCGACGCCTCGACCAGCGCCGCCCCCACCCCCACCTCTTGCGCCAGCTCTTTCGAGTGCTTCAATGAGGCCCGACGGGGCGCCGGCATCCTGTCAGTGATTGCGAGCTCGAGGGCTTGCCCATCGATTTCGTGTCGCCTGCTCGCGGTGGGGCAGCACCCTCAGTGGAAGCGAAAGGACCGGCGCACCTTCTCGAGGTAGTCCTCCAGAGGCTCCTGGGCCCGGGTAGGGCCAGCAGGCCCGGGCTCGAGAACACGATCCCGCCCATCACCAGAAGGACCCAAATGGTGAGGAGATTCTATGTTCATCCCCATGCCCTGGACCCTGAGGCCCACGATGCATGGCCCGTGACCCATGACCCCAGCCCGGCGCCATGGTACACTGACCCCAACCGCAGCAGTGGGCCGTTAGCTCAGTGGGTAGAGCATCTGCCTTTTAAGCAGAGGGTCGCTGGTTCGAGTCCAGCACGGCTCACCAATTGGCTCTCCCCTGATCTCTCCGATCGTGCAGTATTTGTGTCAGTACGGTAGGCGCTGTCGAGGGTTTGGATGGCCCGCAGGCGGTGGTCCGGGGCCAGGTGGGAATAGCGCATGGTCATGGTCACCGAGCCGTGCTCCAACAACTCCTGAACGGTCTCGAGGTCGACACCGGACATGACCAGGCGGCTGGCAAAGGCGTGGCGCAGATCGTGAAACCGGAAGTCCTCGATACCAGCCTTGGTGCAGGGTGTCGTCGATGGGGATCATCCGCTTCTTTGCGCTCGTGGACCTTTGCACGGTGATGCCGCTGATTCTCAGGTCGACATTCGCGCCGTTTCAGTTGGAAGATCTCGCCGCGGCGCATCCCCGTGTGCAAGGCGGTCACGAGGATTGGCCGGGACTTCTGGGAGCGGTTCGCGGCCTCGAGGTACGGTCAGGGGACCGCGGGCACTCGAGAGACGGGCAGGCTGACCCAGAGACCATCGGGCTGCAGGACGACGAGGCCGCCTACGGCAATGGGCACGTCGCTGGAGATGTGGAGGGTCCCATTGTAATGGACAGTCGAGCATTCGGGACACGGCCGCACCTCCACCAGCTCCGTTACGAACCTGGAAAGACGGTGCAGTGGCGGAACCTCCACTTCGGCGGACCCGATCCTCTCTCCACCGAGATTGAAGACTTCCAGAGTGACCCGGGCTGCAACCGAATCCGAGGGATTCACGATGGAAAAGCCGGTGCGCCTGGACACCGAGTTGAAGGCGCGCGCCCTGAACCCAGTGGCCGGCTCGACTGCGAGAAGCTGTGCCGCCAGCGAGAACAGGCGCACTCCCGCGGATTCCCACGAGCTTGGCCGCGAGCTCGAAGTCGTTCCGGACAGGACGATACACGGTTCGGGGGTGGTGCGGAGCCGGACTTCGGCACTCGCCTGAATGGGAAGAGAGCGATCGAGACGGACCCGGGCCCAACCGGAGAAGCCGGGAAGCTCCCCTTGATTGTCCGCCTGCGTGAGAAAGTCCCGTCCTCCGGCTGCCGGGATCTCGAAGTTCAATTCGACTTCATCCAGATCGGGGGGGATCCCCAGGGCGGAGCACAGCTGAAGGATCCGCGCGGGGGTGCCGTCGTCCTGGTAGGTGACGATCGACGCCTGCGCGGTCGTGTTGGAAAGGTTCAGGATGGAAAAGGTTGTCTGGAGGTTGTTGGACCCCTCCAGGAACGCGCTGTGGACCATCGGGAAAATCAGCTCTCGAACCCCGGCCGCACCGGGGCTCTCCTGGGCCCGAAGGAACGAAGACAGAATGACAAGAAGAACCGAAGAGCCGAGCAGGATTCTAGCGACACGCATTGCGATCCTCCGATACCGGCTAAATCCCATCCCGCGCCGATGCGTAAAATTTAACACACTTCCGGCGGTCGGTCCACACCGTTTTCTCCGCTGGTTGTGGAACGGTATCAGCCATTGAAGGCGTCCCCCAAATGTCTCCCACTCCCATTCCGAATTCTTCTTCCCAGTTCTTCTGGTCTTCGAGATGGCGGCAAACCCAGCAACTGGTTGATTTTCCTAATGATTCGTAACGTCTTCTGCACGAACCCCGGCCGGACTCCGGAAGCAGTAAGTGCTTGAATGACGGGTTTGCCCGCTACGGAGCGGCAGCTGGCGCTCTCGCAGGGAAGAGTCGGTTCTTCTCCTGCCTTTCACGCGAGTGTCGTTGTGACTGGGTTGCGGAGTGTTGCGGATTCGTTGACCAGGCGCCGGGAGTCCATGATGATCGGGGTCGGAGCGGGGCCGAGTCAAAGTAATCTCCGCATGAGCCACGGAGTCCGGGCCCGGTTGCGGGCACACTCCTCGAGACGTTATCCTGCCGGCTGTATCAGCGTTGTCCGTTAGGGCCCACAATGCCGAAAGACAAATCTCTCGAAGTGTCTGGATTGTCCAGTCCCGCTCTCGTTCGGAAGCTCGCGAAGAAGCCGCAACTTCTCTAT
>JBFKLX010000370.1:0-3266 GCA_041630155.1 Acidobacteriota bacterium | reverse complement strand
CTGCTTTCCCAACGTGTCAACTGGTTAGTTAGGACGGCGGCGGCAGCGGCGCCGTTTCAAAAAAGCAAGGCGGACAGCGACCCCGTCCAGCGCCGTCGGGAAGCCCGCCTCAGCTCGGGTCGTCCGACCGCGAGTGCGCCAACAGGCGTTTTCCCGAGGAAAAGAGGATTTTGACCTTGCCCCCCGGGATCACCTCCTTAACGATCCCCATCCCAAAACTGGGATGATCGATTACGTCCCCCAAGTCGAACGTTTCGGCGGTGTCATAGGCACGCGGCTGAATGTCCGTCTGCGCCTTCTGGGCCAGTTCGACCTGCCATCTGGAAGCGGACTTTCGGCGGCTTTCGGGTTGGGTCGAACGCGGTGTTGATGGGCGCGAGTTGCCGCGAGTGGATCGATAGTTGTGCTGGCTTTCACACAACGCACACTGAACCCGTTTCGGCAGCCTGCCGACCAGGGCGATGACGGTGTGCTCGGTCATGGCCCGGCAACGCGTACACCAAGCTTCGCAGGAGCGTCCAACTCGAAAAGGCCTTTGCAGCGACACAAATCCTCTTTTCCTTTCCAGCCACCGCTGGAGTTGGTAAGTCTAGGCTGCCGGCGGGTCATCTTTCAACTCGCCCCGTCGGGAGTGTGAATGCCGAAGCCCAGCCGGGCGGAGCAACCGGCCCGGTACGGATGGCCCTGGGTCGTGCCAGCACGGCGGGAGTGACCTCCCCGGCCCGTCCCCACGAGGGGTGCACCCTTAACAAGGTCAAGTCTATTTGCTAGAATTGTTTATGTTGTTCCAACGAGATTGATGCGGGCTTCGGCACAGCCCCTCGTGTTTCACTCCCCAGTTCAAAAAGCGACCGTACTGGCCGGGCGGGAACGCTCGAGTGCCGGTGGGTCGCGCAGGGGTGAGAAGCGAGACTGCGGCCCAGCCGAAATAGGAAGAGGAGGTTTGAAGCAGATGAAGATTGCGAAACGGGCATTGCCCTTAACGGTTGTCTTAGTGCTGGTGGGAGGCATGCTCTCCGCCCAGCCGGGAAGCGAGACCCGAGAGACGCTGGCTCTCACCTATCCCGAGGGCCCCACCCTCTCCATCAAGATGCGCGGCACGGAGCGCCTGCCCCGCGCCAATGGAGAAGCCAAAGTGGAGCGTAAGAAGGGGATCACGGAAATCGAGATCGAGCTGGACGAGATGAAGCCGGCCCGATACTTCGGCGGAGATTACAACACCTATGTCATGTGGGTCGTCTCCCCTGAAGGATTGACTGCCAACCTGGGGGAATTCATCCTCCAGGGCAACCGCAGCAAGTTGAACGTCTCCACCAGCTTCGCCACCTTCGGGATGTTCGTCAGTGCCGAGCCCCATTTCCTGGTGCGCACTCCGAGCCGATTCGTGGTTATCGAGAACAGTCGTCCTACCCGAGACGTCGGTCTGGTCACCACTTCTCGAATCAAATATCGCGGTTATGAGGGAACCTACAACTCGTGGCGCGAGACGCTGGCCGACATTCCCGAGATCAGGGAAAAGTTGAGGCCGCACGTGGGCGAAGCCCGCACCGCCGTGGAACTCGCGCGCCGGGCCGAAGCTGAGACCTATGCCCCCGAAGAGTTTCAAAAGGCACTGGCTTCGCTCCAGGAAGCCGAAGGCGCCGTGGAGCGCAACGTGGGTCAAGGCAATCTGATGCTGCTCGGGCACCGCACGGTTCGTATGGCCGTGGAAGCCGAACAGCTCGGGACGGAGCGGGCATACGACGCCGCCCTGCAGGCCGAACGGAATGCCAACGCCCAGAGAATCGACGATCTGCAGGAAGCCATCAGCGAAGCCGAGACCCAAGCCGAACGTGCCCGTCTCGAAACCCAGCGCCGCCAGCTCCAGCTGGAGATGGAGCAGCGGGCCCGCAGGCAGGCGGCCGAGAACGCCCAGCTGGCCGCCCAGCGCGCCGCCGAAGCCGAAGCCCGGGCCCAGCGTGCCCGAGAAGAAGCAGCTCATGCCCAGCGCCAGGCCGAGCTGGCCGAGCGCAGCCTGTCGGACGCGCGCAACGAAATCGAGCAGACCCAACAGGAGCTCACCGAAGCTCAGAAACGGATGCGGCAGGCGCTCAGCACCGTGGTCGAGATTCGGGAGACCACTCGCGGCCTGATCTTGAACCTGCCCGACATTCTGTTCGACTTCGGCAAGTCGACTCTGAAACCCCCGGCCCGGGAGATCGTCAGCCGGATGGCGGGCATCCTCCTGGTCTCGCCCGACTACGGGCTGCGGATCGAAGGACATACCGACTCCGTGGGCAGCGAAGAGTACAACCAGAAACTTTCACTGAAGCGCGCCCAGGCGGTTCGCGACTACCTCGAAGAAGCCGGTTTGGGCAGCCGCATCCTGGCCGTCGAGGGCTTCGGCGAATCCAAGCCCGTGGCCTCCAACGACACGGCCAAAGATCGCCAGAAGAACCGGCGGGTCGAAATCGTGATCCAGGAACAGTCCGCACCTGTCGATCCCGAAATGCAGTGACCTGAAAATCCCGAGCCGAACAGACGCCGGCTCTCCGGCAACGGCTCGGGAGTCACTTCCCAGGGCTCGCGAAAAGAGCGAATCACCCGGGCGAGAAGGCCGGTGCCGAGGGTCCTCTCGCACGGGCTCAGCTACTGGGCCGACTCTTCCCCGCACCCTCGACCTCGCTCAGTCGCCAGGCCGAATTGTCAGTGCCAGGCGGTATGCTGCCCGTGGAACGAATCAGCGAGCTTTCCATGGCCGCTGAATCGTTACGAGCTATGGACAGCGTGCCGGGCGTCAGAACAGGTCCCGCCAGTCCCGTCCTGGGGACGTCCGGTTGCGCGCGTAACGTCGAGGCCCCCGCACGGTGCCCCCCAAGCAGCGCGGCTCAGTCGGACCATCCGACACCGGCGGTATGCATCGCTCGCTCAACTGTTTCCTCACGCTCCCGTCCACTCTCGAGCATCCAGGGTGCCGCGAATCGCTGCGACGGCGACAAGCATCGAGCCCGTCGCGACCCGTTGCCGGAAGGCTTTGACGCCCACCAACCCAGAGGCCCGCACGCCGGAAGTCAGGATTCTGGCAGCGGGCCTCTCCGGCCAAGCCGGAGAAAAAAGCCAGCTCTCTCACCGCGGCGCAGCCTGCGACTGAGTTGTTCCGAACGAACGTTCGAACCGTAAGTTTTTTCTTTTCCGTGGCTTACGCCGATGATACAATCATAGGAGTTGCATTGTGGGAGAGGATTGCCGCCATGAAAAACGATCCGGTCAAGGTCAGCGAGCGTGAG
>JBFKLX010000369.1:0-3308 GCA_041630155.1 Acidobacteriota bacterium | reverse complement strand
GCACCAGGTTTCGTCGCGAGGCGTCGGAAGCGCCGCGCTGACCAGGCGTTACGCCCGAGGCCCCCGGAGGCGTAGTCGTGCACTCCGTCGAGGAGGCCGAGGGCGGGCAACGCAGTCAGCGCCGATGATAACGGCGCCGCAGCAGAAAGCTGGGTAGAGTCCGGGCTAGCGACTGGCCAGACCGCCCGCGGTCTCTCCCCCGTCGATGACGAAGTGCTGTCCCGTCAGATATGCGGCCTCCTGGCTGGCCAGGAAGGCGAAGAGCGCGGCCACCTCGTCCGGACGGGCGTGGCGCTCCAGCGGGAGTTTGGCATTGACCGCCTCCATCATCGCGGGAGTGTATTCCGCCTCCTGCATGGGGGTGAGCACGTAGCCGGGGCACACCGAATTGACCCGCACGCGGGGCGCCAGTTCGAGCGCCATCGAGCGCGTCAGTTCGACCACTCCCGCCTTGGACGCATTGTAGTCGGCGTAGTAAGGGTGACCCACCAAAGCATTCGTCGAGGCCATGTTGAGGATTACGCCACCTCCCTGGTCGACCATTCGCCGGGCTGCCTGCTGAGCCACCAGGAAAACGCCGGTGAGATTCACGTCCAGCACTTCACGCCACTGCTCCAGGGCAATCTCGAGGAATGGCCTGCGGTAGCTGATCCCGGCGTTGTTGATGAGGACGTCCAGGCCGTTCCAGCGCCGATCCAATTCCTCGAAAGCGCTCCGCACCGAGTCGGGATCTTCCACCGACCCGACCAGCGGCGCGTCCAGATCGGGCAACCGCTGCCTCGACGCCTCGGCGGCCGCACGGTCGCGATCCAGAACCACGACGCGAGCCCCCTCCCGGAGAAAGCGCCGGGCCGCCGCTTCGCCGATTCCCCTGGCGCCCCCCGTGATGAGCACCCGCTTGTCCCGTAACCCCTGCATGATCAGCCCCTCCTCTGGTCGACTCCCAAACTGGATTCTAGCTCGAATCGCGTCTCGCCTGGAGACGGCTGGGCATTCCCGCGGGCCGGTCCGGAACGGGTTCGAATCGTTCCCACTAGGTTTCACGGCGCGGCATCCTCCGCCGCTTCCCAATCAGCTTCGGGTCGGCCGGACCAGAGCGAGCGGGGCGGAGCGGGCCTATCCTGCTCAATTGTGGCTTGCCTTCGAAAGCGCCGAAGTGTACAAATAGGGCTTGTTTTTCTCATTTGTCAGGGCGGGCTTTGGAGTGGCGAAGGAGTCGGGAGACCGCCGAATGGTGACCCGGAAGTCGCCCGCAGCAGCGAAGCGACGATCAGGCGCTCGCCCCGCGGGAACAATATTTTGAACCGAAGCCGGTGAGCCGGAGTGCTGACCGCCCTGTTAAGAGAGGCGTGCGAGGAAAAGTCGAGGGGAGTAAGATTCGATGAGCAAGGGAAAACTGATTGTCCTGACCGCACCCCTGACCGAGATGATCGACCACGCAGGCTACTTCATTCAGATGGCCATGGCATCGCTGCCCATTTGGATGGAGGGTGTGATCAACCACAAGTACCCGGAGTGGAAGAAGGTGAAGCGCTTCCCCGACGGATCGGCACATACCGCCCCGGCGGGACTGCGGGTGCTGGAAAACGTCATGCAGAGGGAATTTGGGCAAGACGAGGTCGCGGTCTGTTACCCCGACGACCTGGACAATTTCATCGGTCCCGAAACCCGTGTCGTGGCGGTGTCGACTCACAACCCTCTGGGCGTCACTTTTGCCGCCGGAGTCTACACCTCCATTTTTGGGAGCTCCAAGAAACCCATCAACGCCCACTACGCCGACTTGGCGTTCGAGAAGATCAAAGCCAGCCCCCATCGCTCCAACTTCCGCCTGATCGTGGGCGGCTCGGGAGGATGGCAGATCATCCAGACCGGCTACGCCAAGGAACTGGGCGTGGACTGCGTCATCGACGGGCGCGCGGAGTCCGTCGACACCATCGAGGTGTTCCGGAAAGCCGTCAACGGCCAGGACCTCCCGGCCAAGATCGAGGTGGAGCACCCGCCCACCGGCGAGAATATCGTCTTTCCTGAAAAGCCGACCACCTTTGGAGTCGTGGAAATGACGACGGGCTGCGGCCGGCGTTGCCAGTTCTGCATGCCCGATCTGAACCCCCAGATCGCGATGCCCAAAGAGCGCATGATGGAGGCGGTCAGGGCCAACGCACGCCACGGCAACAAGCAGATCTCTCTGGCCACCGAAGACATGTTCATTTGGGGTCAGGTCCACTCCAACACGCCATTCTTCTTCCCCAACCGGGAAGCCCTGCTGGATCTCTTCCGGAACGTGGTCGAGACCCCCGGGGTGGAGCAGCACGTCTTGAGCCATTGCACCATGGCGCCGGCCGTGGTCGACCCCGAGCTGATCAGACAGATGTCGGAGCTGCTGCTGGAGAAGAGCCCGATCCACCTGGCCAGCTTGAGCCGCCATCCCCAGAAGAAGGCGCTGGTGCCCTTGATCGGACTGGAGACCGGCTCGGTGCGCATGGCCAAGAAAGTCATGCCCAGCAAAGGCGTCCCGTTCTACATCGAGGACTGGCC
This sequence comes from Acidobacteriota bacterium, assembly GCA_041630155.1. Taxonomy (GTDB): domain Bacteria; phylum Acidobacteriota; class UBA6911; order RPQK01; family JANQFM01; genus JBFGHG01. The sequence goes on along the minus strand of JBFKLX010000369.1, from coordinate 773 downwards.
TAGCATAGTCATCAACGGCCTGGAGATCTTGAATCGTAACAACTGGTTTCCGATGCTGACCCTGATGGTGGGCAACCCAGGAGAGACCGACGAAGACGTCAAGGCCACCCTGGACCTCATTTACGAGATGGAACGCCGCGACCTGTTCGGCTTCCTGGTCCCCTCGGTGTTCACCCCGCTCGAGGGCACCAAAATGGAGAAGGGGGAAGGGGTTCGGCGCACCCAGGACCTGTCTCCGCTGCAGTGGCAGCTGATCATGCAGTGCTGGAAGATGAACCTTCGTCCCGGGCTGCAGAGCTGGTGGGGTCCCCTATCCTACCGACTGGGAGGCCTCCTGCTCTGGGCCTTGCGGCTGCGCAAGACCAACGGCCCCAACTTCACCTGGCCCATGCTCAACTTCTGCAGCGCTCTGCCCCACGGCTGGATGACCCGGGCGGGCAAGGTCTACGGTGGTACCTCCCTCCGGATCAAAACGCGCGCCGAGCTGCTGGCGTCCATTCGCCCCGCCTTCTGGCAGTACTTGAGGGAAGACTGTGGCGACTTGCCCGAAGGCGTCCAGGCCAGCCCGCAGGCACAGCTGGGAGAACGCATCTCGGCAGTGGGATGAACCCTTGGGTAGCCCAAAGCGGCCCAAGGGCAAATCGTGGCCCAAACGAATCTCGGAGCCTCGAGCACCAGATTTCCAAGAGATCGGTCGTCCACCTCCGCGGCAATGCGAGGGGCGACCCACTCGTCGCCGTAATCGCAATCGATGTCGGAATCGATTCCGAATC
>JBFKLX010000368.1:0-3312 GCA_041630155.1 Acidobacteriota bacterium | reverse complement strand
GTCGAAGGCCTCGGCCAGCTCCCGGGAGGTGTGGTCCTCGGTGCCCTCCTGCAACATCTCTACTGCCAGCGAGGCCAGCGCTGTGTTCTCCACGGGGTTGTCCTGCCGCCCACACTCGACGCCGAGGCGGATGGAGAAGCGCGGAAGCCGCTCGTCCTGAAACACCAGCACTCGAAGACCGTTGGCCAGCTTCAGCTCTTCGATGCGGGGATACGAGATGTTCCGAGCCGGGCGAGGCGGCGGGGGTTTGTCGGGCAGGGGATAGTCTTCCGAGGCCCCTGGGGAGAAAACTTCATCCGTCATGACAACTTGGGAGGTGTTCCGCTAGGCACGACTTCGATCATTGTCCGGTTGGCCCGCCGAAAAGTCCGCTGGGCGGCACCCTGGATGTCCTCGACCGTGACCGCCAGGAAGTGATCCAGCTCGGAGTTGATCCTGTCGGGATCGTCGAAAAAGAGGGTGTGGCGGGCCAGACTCTCACCGATCCCGGACAAGGTGGCGCGAGCGGCCAGAAAGCGGTAGACGACCTGGCTGCGGGCTTTCTCCAGTTCCTCCGAGGAGACCGGCCGGCTCTGCAGCTGCTGCAGTTCCCGTTCACAGGCTTGCAGCACGCGGGCGGTTTCCACACGGTCCTGTACCTGAAACCAGGTCACGAACAACCCGGGGCCCCGGTATTGATTGGGTCCTGCCGACAAGCTGGTGATCCAGTTGTTCTCGTAGACGAGCCGCTGATAAAGGCGTGAGGATTCGCCCTGGGCCAGCACCAGGGTCAGCATCGACAGCGCGTAGAAATCGGGCGACCCGAGTTCGGGGATGTGATAGCCCAGATAGACCGCCGGCAGAATCGCGAGTCGATCTTCCAGGGTCTCGACCTTTTCCGCCGACTGGGGAGGCTCGCTCAAGTCGGGAAGATCGGTCTGGGCGTGGTTTCGAGCCTGGCCGAAGAAGCGTTCGATGGTTTCCAGCGTGGGACCCGGTTCGAGGTCGCCCGCCACCACCATGACGGCGTTGGCCGGCCCGTAATAGTGGCGATGGAACTGGGCACCATCTTCCCAGGTAGCCTCCTCCAGATCCCGAACCGAGCCAATGATGGGATGGGCATAGGCCCAGTTCTGATAGGCCAATTCGTCGAACCGCAGGTAAGCCAGACCATAGGGCCGATTGTCGTAGCTCTGTTTCTTCTCTTCGATGACGGTCTGCCTTTGGTTCTGGAAATTCTCGGGCGTGACCTCCAGGGAGAGCATCCGATCGGCCTCGAGCCACAAAGCCAGGTCCAGGTGATGGGAAGGCAGCGTCTGGTAGTAGTTGGTGCGGTCCTTGCTCGTGGACGCATTCCAGCGCCCCCCTGCGCTGTCCAGGAACCGGCCGTGCTCGTTCTTTCCGACCAGGCGGGAGCCCTGAAACATCATGTGCTCGAACAGGTGCGCGAAACCCGAGCGTCCCGGCTCCTCGAAGCTGGAGCCGACCCGATAGTGCACGGTGAGGTGCACCAGGGGAACCCGCTGATCCTGATGCAGGATCACTCTCAGCCCATTGCTGCAGCGATGCTCGACGTACTCAACCGGGGGGATGGTCAGATTGGGTGGAGAAGATGGTTTCGGTGCCTGCATGCCTCGAGATGAAATCACTGCAAAACGTCAGGTCCGCGGCTGCCTCACTGGAGTCGCTTCAAATCAAACTCGAAAAACATCAGCTCTTCGCCCTCGGTCAGATTCTCCACTTCGGGCAGATAAAGTCTCTTCCCCGCGAGGTCGCCATTCTCGGGAAGCCGGAAGAAAATCACACCGAAGTCGGAGCCATGCGGGGGAATCAGTTTTTCGTCGAACACTTTCCTCTGAAAGTCGCTGAACATCTTGGGTTCCACGGATCGCTGCAACAAGATTTCGCGCTTCGTGGAATACGAACTGAGCGGTTTCTTCAGCGTGATACTCAACAGCACGTCCACGGGGTCCAGGGCAGGGGTGCTGGCGCCGTTCTCGTCCACCATGTAAATGGCACGCCCATCGATTCGCAGAGCGAACTCGTTTCTGTTCTCCACGACCACCAGGACCGGCATGATTTCTTTCTCGTAGAGCTTCTTGGCGTCGAAGACCTGAAGGATCTCCTCCTGCGTGGTGTAACACTCAGCGGCAATGACAACGTTCTGAAAATCTTGATGGGCCGGGTACTCGCCGGCAGGGCGTACTTCGATATCCTTGGCTTTGTATTTGCCGGCAACCAGAGCGGCCTGAGTTGCCCAGGACAGAAGACAAAGCAAGACGATGCGGGCTTTCATAGAGCTTTTTCATGATACCGGATGGATGCCGGACTTGGGAAGCTCAGAGGCGGCTGGAACGGGGATTCGGATCAAAAGCGCAATCGGCGCCCGCCGCCTAGGCCAGAGCCTCACAGAGTCTTTGGGCCCACCCGGGCGCGGCGGCGGCGTGTTTCAAATAGACGTAAGCGTCCCGCCCGGAAGAACCGAGCCAATGGGCCCATTCTTGCAGTTCGTCCTGGGAGTAGCTTTCCTTCCTCAGTCGCACGTACAGGAAACCTGCGGTGATTTCCCGAACGGCGGGCGTCTCGTCAGTCTCCACCACTGCCAGAGCTGAACCGTGCTTCTCGAGGAGCCGGTAGGTCTCCGGCTGCATCCAGGAATCGTGGCGGAACTCGAAGGCCAGCTTCCACTTCGCGGCATGCGTTTCCAGAAAACCCTCCAGCACATCGAGTTTTTGCCGGGACCAGGGGGGCAACTGCACGAGCAGACAGCCCAGGCAGGACTCGAGGGGCGCCGCTCCGGTGGCGAACCAGCCCATCTCTTCGTCGCAGGACTCGAGCCGTTTCTTGTGGGTGATGCGCTGGCTCAGCTTGAGCGAGAAGCGGAACCGATCATCCACCTGTTCCGCCCATTTGGCCGTCATCTTGGCTGAGGGAATGCGGTAAAAGGTATTGTTGATCTCGGTTGTGCGGAAGTGTTCCGCATAATGCGACAGAAAGCGGTTCTGCGGCAAATCCTCGGGATAGAAGGACCCCTTCCACTCCGGGTAGGAGAAACCTGAAGTTCCAATGTAGATCATGGTCGACTCGCCTTTTCCAGAGCGGGAAAGGTGGGCTCGGCCCCCCAGGTGAGATTGCCTTCCAACGCTTTGAGAGCCAGGCATTGGAGAGCCTCGCGCTCGACCTTTTCCAGCCCGGTCAAGAGGTGCGCCGCTCGTTGAGCACCCGCCTCGGAACAATCCTCGAGGTGAAGCTCAGTGCCGGGCCGGAAGACCAGCATTACTGCACCTTCCACCCGGTCGAGGGCTGTGTGGGGGGGCGGTGATTGAATCCACT
>JBFKLX010000367.1:0-3324 GCA_041630155.1 Acidobacteriota bacterium | reverse complement strand
GCGGGGAACTGAACGTAGGTCACGAACCCCGCGTAGCACAACCCGAGAAAGAGCGTCACCATCGGCCAGTACGCCATCGGGTGTTTGCGGTGCAACCAGACCGCCAAACCGACCGGGACCAGAAAATGGGAGAAATAGGCCAGGTTGGCCAGCCCGTCCAGCGCCAGCCTCAGGCTCGCCCCAGTCACACTTTCCCGCAACCAGGCCGCCGGCATTCCGCCCGTCAGCATTCGCTCCCATTCGATCAAGTCCACCACGTGGATCTCCTCGGGTCGAAGGGTCTCCACGAAGGGTCGCAAAGCCTGGTAGGTGATCAGCAGGATCAGGAACGGCCCCAGGTCCAGCCAGAGCGCCCTTCGCCGAGACGCCGCCACCACGGCGCTCAGGGCGAACAACACGGCTATGACCACGCCCGGGTATACTCCCCGTCGCCACAGCAGGACCACCAGAACACCGAGAAAGACCGCTTGCAGTACTGCGAATCCTCGCTTTTCCGGTGCCATTGCCCTCGAGCCTCCCATGGTGACTGGACACGTTGTCCCGCTCAATCGCGGTTCCGCGGCGGGAGGCGCATTACGGAGAAGCGCGTAAACTGGACGCTCCCCTTGCCCACCGGAAACCGCCCGCCCGGCTGCGACAGCAGACCAATCCTGCAACGGGTGACCGGATCGTTTCAAGACGGCGGACCGGCTTGCCAGCACTCATTCCGATATTCTAATATGGCGATTTCATGAGGTTGGCATCGCTGCTTCGCATTCTCGGAGACAAGACCCGGTTGCGCATTCTCCGGGTGCTGCTGGAAGAATCCTTGAATGTCGGCGAACTCACCCAAGTCCTGGGGCTGGCACAACCGACCGTTTCCAAGCATCTGGCGGCGCTGCGACGGGCCGCGTTGGTGGAGGTCGTGAAGACGGCCGGCTACAGCTACTATCGTGTCCGGTCCAAGCAGCTGGACTGGCTGGAGGCGTTGCTGCGCGAACTGGCCCAGGGCGAGGACGAGTCAGGTGACCTGGTTCGGCTGGGCGAGGTATTGAAGCAGCGGAGCGAGGTCTGCGAGAGCGCCGACAAATTCGTCGTTCCGGGCCGCTCCTGGGTGGCCTGGAGCCGCTCCCTCAAGTACTTGCTCCCGGCCTTGCGAGTGGCCGATTTCGGCTGCGGTGACGGCGCCTTCACGTTGGAGATGGCGGGCTGGGCCAGCAAAGTATTCGCCATCGACTCTCATGGCGGATTCCTTAAACTGGCGCGCCAGCGATGCGACGGAACCTCCAAGATTCAGTTCCTGCAGGAAGACATGCAAAAGGTATCACTGCAGGATGGGAGCGTCGATCTGGTGGTCATCTCTCAATCATTGCACTATGTAGCGTCCCCGCAAGCGGTGCTCGAGGAAGCTCACCGCATCCTGGCAGCGCCGGGCCGGGTTCTGCTGCTGGACCTGCTCCCTCACGGCGAGAGTTGGGTAGTGGACGAACTGAAGCACCGCTGGATGGGCTTCGAACCCGGGCATCTGCGCCGTACCCTGCGGGCGGCGGGGTTTCGCAGGATCGAGATGGACACGGGGACCAAGCAGGTCCCCGAGCCCTTTCGAATCCTGATCGTCACGGGAGTCAAGGAGGGGGATTGAACGCAACACGTCGAGAACGCCTGAGGCGCCTGGAACGACTCCTGGAAGAGCGGATCGCCGTCCTGGACGGAGCCATGGGAACCGCCATTCAAGATCTCCAGCTGGGCGAGCGGGATTTCGGAGAACCCCAGTACGAAGGCTGCAACGAGTTTCTGGTGGTGACACGGCCACGCGCCATCGAAGCCATTCACCGTTCCCATCTGCGGGCCGGCGCCGACATCCTGGAGACCAACACCTTCGGCGGCACCGACCTGGTGCTGGCCGAGTTTCAGCTGGCGGACCGCGCCGCGGAGATCAATCGAACCGCCGCTCGACTGGCGCGGCGGGTAGCGGACGAATTCAGCACCACGGAGCGCCCTCGCTTCGTGGCCGGTTCCATGGGGCCGACCACGAAAGCCATCTCCGTGACCGGGGGCGTCACCATCTCTGAACTGGCGGGCAGCTTCGGCCGCCAGGCGAAGGCCCTGGTCGAGGGAGGTGTCGATTTCCTGTTGCTGGAAACCTGCCAGGACACGCGCAACGTCAAGGCGGCCTTGCTGGGAATCGATGAGGCCCTGGCCGACCTGGGGGTCCAACTACCCATTGCCGTTTCAGTCACGATCGAACCCATGGGGACCATGCTGGCGGGGCAGAGCGTGGAAGCCCTGATCACCAGCTTGGAGCACCGCGAACTCCTCTATCTGGGTCTGAACTGTGCCACTGGCCCCGAACTCATGACCGATCACCTCAGAGCGCTCTCGGAGCTGGCTCGGACCCGCACGGCCTGCGTGCCCAACGCCGGACTGCCGGACGAAGACGGCCAGTATCTCGAAACGCCCAGAATGATCGCCGGGATACTCGAGCGGTTCATGCAGGAAGGCTGGCTCAACCTGGTGGGTGGGTGTTGCGGGACCACTCCCGAGCACATCCATGCCCTTTCCGAGGCCTGCCGGGGGAAACGGCCACGCCCCGTCCCCCGCCACCGGCGCTGCTTCGTGTCGGGGATCGAAAGCCTGGAACTGGAAGAATCCATCCGCCCCGCCCTGGTGGGAGAGCGCACCAACGTCCTCGGGAGCAGGCTCTTCAAACGGCTGATCCGGGAGGGCAAGCTCGAGGAGGCCGCCGAAATCGCACGCCGGCAGGTCAAGAGTGGCGCCCATTTGATCGATGTCTGCCTGCAGGACCCCGACCGCGACGAAGCCAGCGACATGAGAAGGTTTCTGGCGGTGCTGATGAACAAGGTCAAAGTGCCCGTGATGATCGACAGCACGGACGCCAGCGTCATGGAAGAGGCCCTCACTTTCTGCCAGGGCAAGTCGATCCTGAATTCCATCAATCTGGAAGACGGTGAAGAGCGCTTTCAACAGGTGGTCCCCCTGGCCCGGCGTTACGGCGCCGCCCTGGTCGTGGGAACCATCGACGAAGACCCCCAGCACGGCATGGCGGTCACCCGCCAGCGCAAACTGGCCGTCGCCCGCCGCTCCTACCAGTTGCTCGTGGAGGGCTACGGGATGGCCCCCACCGACATCATTTTCGATCCGCTGGTCTTTCCATGCGCCACCGGCGATGAAAATTACCGGGGTTCGGCCGGGGAAACGGTGGAAGGGCTGCGGCTGATCAAAAAGGAGTTCCCGGACTGCAAGACCATCCTGGGAATCAGCAACGTCTCGTTCGGCTTGCCGCCGGCCGGCCGAGAGGTCCTCAATTCAGTGTTCCTCTACCAT
>JBFKLX010000366.1:0-3342 GCA_041630155.1 Acidobacteriota bacterium | reverse complement strand
TGCTTGCCTTGTCTTCCCATGTGAACTCCCTCCCAAATCTTGAGGTGTCCACCAAAGCGGGTCAACCGCAACCCGTAAATCCCTGACTCCGCTACCCTTTCCCAACTCAACCAAATCCCGCCAAAACCCCAAGAATCCATTCGTAATGCGTAGGTTGTAGGTTCGATTCCTATCGTCGGCTCCAGAGTATTTCTTCCTGTCCTCCCTCATCTGAAACTCTGGTATTGACTGGCATTGGGCCAGGTTCCAGCCGAATCGTAACAGCACTGGCTCCAGTGTCACGGCTTGGGATGTCATTGGCTTCCGTGACACTTAGACTGGGAGAATCTCGCAGCGAAGCAAAGCTGGAGACGACCTGAAGAGTACGTCGTGGTAGTGCCGGCGCACCGCGACCGTTCAGTGAATCCCCAGCGGTTCGCCCAGTAGCCGGGCACGCTCCGCCGGCATCCAGTAATGAAGCCGGCCGGGGCTGAGGCCGTCCGTCGGCTCCAGCTCCTCCAAGGGCTGGAACCGGCATCCGGTCAGACCCGCCTGGCGGATCGCGTCCCGGACTCTCTCTGTGACCAGCAGGTAGCGGGGCAGGGGCCAGACGATGAAGAGATCGGACCCGTCCCAGCCTTCGAGATCGACCAGCAGATCCGGTCGGGTGAAGCCCGAGTAGAAGAGCATCCCGCACGCCTCACAGCTGCCGACGAGTCGAATCCCCGACGCCTGGGGTGCCAGACCCCCCCAGCCGGTGACGAGCAGCTCGCGCAGGGGCGGGGCGGCCTCGGCGCTGTTTCGATAGACGGCTCGGGCCCGCCGGGTGGTGAACCCGGTGAAGCCGCTGCCTTCCAGCAGCCGCAGGGCGCGGTCGCGGAGGAGGCACTCGCTCAGCCAGGTCCAGACGAAGTCTGCCAGCGGGGGGCGCGGAAGGACCACGCTCAAAGGCGTGGTTCGCTGACCCCCGCGCTGGTGTCCGGGGTTCTCGGGACAGAGGACCTGCTCCAGGTCCATCTCTTCGTGCCACTCGGCCAGCAGCTTCTGCGACGAGGGCGAGTGGAAGCGGAAGAAGCGTGGCTGGGTCACTCGCGGGACACCTCCCACCCACAATGTCGCCGAGCTCGCTGGAGTTCGTCAAGACCGGATCGCGAAGTGTCTGGCGATGACGGTGTGAAACCGCACAGCGAATCCTTGTGGCGAGGTCTTCGCCGATCCTGCCTGGCACTCGAGCCGAGCGCCATTCGTCACTTGTAGGCGACCGCCGCGCTGCAGGGTCCGGCCAGGTGCAGAATGTCGAAGCGCTGGAAGCCGGCTTCCCGGCACCAGCCCCGGAAGTCCGCGCCTGTGAAATCGAAGGCGTCGCCGAACTCGATCAGCATATTCAGGGACATCAGCAGCCCAAAGACGTTCTCGCGTCGGTCGTCGTCGATCAGGTTCTCGATGGCAACCAACGCACCGCCGTCCGGCAGGGCCGCGTGAGCCGTCCGGATCAGATGCTTCTTCTTCTCGAGGTTCCAGTCGTGGAGGATCCGACCTTGGTCGTGAAGAAAGGCTCGAAGATATGAGGAAAGTCCTGCTCGGGTATGCCCACGCCCTGATCCTGGACTTGGATGCAAATGCCGGGTATCCTCTCGCTCTCTCCAGGAGGCACCCGGTCCTGGAGACCAATGCTGAGCCGGATCTCACCGCCTTGGGGCATGGCCTGGATTGCGTTGACCACCTGATTGGTCAAGACCTGTTGGATCTGTCCGGCATCCGCATGAGCGAACGCCGGATCATCACAGCGGCTGAGGAGCAACGTCACGCCACTCTTGCGCGCCATGGGTTCGAGCAAGTCGACGGCCTGGCTGGCCAACTCACCCAGTTCTACCGGCGACTTCTTCAGTGGCCGGCGACGAGCAAAGTCCAGAAGTTGCCGGATGATGGAAGTCATGCGAGCAGTCTGATTCCGAATGATCTCCGCGCTCCTGGCGATCTACTCGCTTCGGAGTCGCCCCGACGCAATCATGGCTGCTCTTCCGGAGACAATGTTCAAGGGTGTCCCGAGTTCGTGCGCGATTCCGGCGGCAAGCCGTCCCACGGTGCGCAGCCTGTCCTCGTGGCGCAACTGTCGAAGGGCTCCGATTCGAGCTTCGGTCTCCTGCTGCGCCTTCTCTCTCGCCTGGGCCAGGCTCTCACACATCTGGTTCATCGCCGAGGACAGCTCTCCCAGCTCGTCCGAACGCAGCCACCACAACCGGGCGGCAAGGTCGCCTTCCCCGATTCGTTTGGCATGCCGCGCGAGCTCGGACAACGGCTTTCCCAACAGCCTGGTTCCCGCCACCACGGTCAACAGCATGCCGACCAGCAAAACGGCCCCGGAGAGAGCCAGCACTCGCACTCGAAAAGACCGCTCCGTTGCGCTCAGAGGAGAGAGAGATTCGGACAGCTCCAGAATCCCGGTCCGATCGGTTCCCAGATTGGTGTGGATCAAGGTGAACCGGCGGTTGGCTGCTCGGTCCTGCAGGGTGGCAACTCCGGTGTCGGCCAGTTCGGCTACCTGCCGCTGGGTCAGAGGGTACCTGCGGCCAACCTCGCCGGGTGTTCGTTCGGTGAGCCAGCGACTTTCGAGCTGACCGCTTCGATTCAGATCGTCGACCAGAGCCTCTGCTCGCTGCTGCCCGCCGGATTCTGCCACTGCTGCGATCACGGTTCGGAGGACCCTTGCGCTCGCCAGTGCGTCCTCTCTGCTGTGCGACTCCAGCAGATCACGCTCTCGATCGACGAGCAGGTACGAATCCACGATCAGCAGGGTGGTGAACAACAGGATGACGAGGGATACGAGTTTGGCGGCGAGCTTCATGAGCCCTTTATTGAAACAGGTTGGAGTTCACTTGAAAAACGACGGTTTGGGGAGGGGCGCCCGGTCTGTTTCTGGCTAGGCCGGGAGAGTGGAGAGCCGAATAGGCGTTTGCGCACCCCAGGGAGGTCGAGACGCCCGAATCAGAGCCCGATGGGAAGCTGCTCGGCGAGCGACCTCTCCCCGCTTCTGAATCGCCCGCCCTGGGCGCCGCCCGTGCAGCCCTTCCAGCTGGCTCGCTGAGAGAAGGCGCGGGGCAACGTCGTTTACCATGTGGATCTCGACCGACACTCCTCCAGCAGGAGGATCAAGGAGCACCTGCTTTGCAAGCAGGGGGTCGTCGGATCGAGTCCGATTACCTCCACCATTAGTTTTCTTTTTTTTCAGTAGTTTACGGTGGTTTTCGCTGCCACCATCCTGCCAAGCATGGTGAAATCTGCTCATCCGGGATGCTCCGTACCGCTACAAAATCGACTACAGTGGTTTCTGGTTAGATCCCGAAAAGCCTTGTTGTTGTAAGC
>JBFKLX010000365.1:0-3343 GCA_041630155.1 Acidobacteriota bacterium | reverse complement strand
TGGCAACAGGCGGTCTGACACCGAGACGGTTCGCGGCTCCAGAAGCTGAATTCAGGCTCGCTCGACTTTGAAAGCGCCGTTGGGGCGTGAGTGCAGGTTTCGAGATCAGGCACGGCTCGAAACCGGGTGAGGACATCAACCCCCAATCGATGGCAAGACAATGAGTCGGACGGGAAATCAAACCGGTTTCAGTTTCGTCGAATTGCTGATGGTCGTCACGGTCATCGCGATCCTGGCCGGACTCTCCGTACCCTTCCTGCAGCGCGTTCGGATGACCTCCCATGAGAAGGTCGCTCTTGCCAATCTCCGCACCATCTATTCGGCCCAGGCCATGCACCACGAACGCTTCAGAATCTACGGCAATCTGAGTGCATTGACGGCCAACGAGTTCGTCGACAACAGCCTGGGCTCAGGGGCGACGGCCGGCTACTCGTACGTGGTCGCCAGCTTCGACCAGTCGTCCTTCACCGCCGTGGCTGTTCCTCTGCAGCTCGGCGTCAGCGGGGAAAAAGGCTTTTACATCGACGACACGGGGGTACTCCGCTACACTGAGGACGGTTCGCCGCCCCACTCGAGCTCCCCACCCTGGCAATGAGCCGGCGGTCGGCCGCCGCGACGATCTCTCCCAGTCAGTCCCGGAATCCTCGGCGCGCTCAGTAATAGATCGTCTTCCGATGGCGCACCTCGCACTTGGGCCGGGAGAGGCGCACTTCCAGGCTGTGGACGTCGCGGTGGCGCTTCGGCTCCACATAAAAACCGACCGTGTAGGTGTGAGTCAGACGCGCCCGCAAGTCGTCCATCAACTCGTCCAGATAGACGAACTCCCCGGACAGGTAGAGCTGGCCGGAGGTCTCCTCGGTGAGCCTGCTGAAGTAGAAGCGGTTCACCCTCTCGGCGTGAGAGTAGCCTTGGCCGGAGGCTTGCCGTACTGCGAACGAGACGACGAACACATCCACGTCCGCGAAACGGAGCATTTCCCGGTACTCTTCGAGATCGTTGACCGAGTCGGTGTCGATGGTGGTGGTGAAGAAGACCAGCGCCTTGCGCCGCTCGGGGCGTTCCTGCAGGAGGCTCACCGAGCGGGCGAGCATCCGGCCCACCGGGATGCGATCCCTGTCCAGGATCCCCAGGTTGGGCTCGAGGCGGTCCAGGGCGCTCCGCAGCGCGTAGAGATCGTCGGTGAAGTCCTGGCGGATTTCCAGGTCCTGGTGGAAATCGGCAATCAAGAGCTGGGCGTTCTGGGCGAGGGGTTCCAGAAAATCGTCGATCAGCCGGTAACGGATACGGTCCAGGGTGTTGATCCGACCGAACTGCGGGAGGCTCTTTCGATAAAAGGCGGTGCGGGGGCTGTTTTCGATGACGAAGGCAATGGCTGTCCGAACGTCCTGATAGGAGAAGAAACGCAGCTCCACCGGCTGGTCGTCCACCAGTACCGTGACTTCCTCCCGCTTCAGGTCGCGCACGAAGATCCTGTTCCCGTCCTTGGCGGAGAAGGAGACGAAAACCGGCTCCCGGACCGTCTCGGCAGGCAGGGCGGAGACGGCCAGTAGCACGGGGATCGCCCAGCGGGTGAAACGCTTCATGCTCTAGATTTTAGCGCGCCTCCGCGCCCCCTGTCAGTCCGAGCCGCTACGGCGCTTCAGCGATTCGGCCACCTGCTCGAGTTCACGGGCCACCTCGCGCTGGCGCCGGTTGAGGAAGAACAGGTAAACGAACAATATGGTCCAGATGGCCGCATAGGCGGCAAACAGGTATCCGTTGACGGTCAAGGCTCAGGCCCTCCTCTCACGCAACTGCTGGTTCAGCTCCTGGGCGACCTGGTGGTGCAGCCTGATGGACGTCCGCAACAGCACCAGAACCACGGTGAGCACGAGAATGGCCACCAGCGCCATCATCCAGGCCTGGCGGATCTGCGGGTCCAGCCGGACCTCGGTGGCGGTGATGACCACGGGATGGATGGTCCGCCACCAGTGGATCGAGAAGTAGACGATGGGCACGTCCAGGAACCCAATGATCCCGAAGACCGAGCTGAACTTGTACTTGCGCTCCCCCTCGGGAAGGCTGGCCCGCAAGATGAAATAGGCGATGAAGATCAGCAACAGTACCAGCTCGGTCATGACCCGCGGGTCTCCCCAGGGAAACCAGGTGTTCCAGACCGGCTTGGCCCAGATCGGCCCGGTGGTCAGCACGATCACGGTCAGAAACACCCCCACCTCGGCTGCCGCCGCGGCGAACGCGTCCCAGACCGGGCGGCGCGTGGCGAGATAGCCGATTCCCCCGATGAAAACCAGCAGGAACGCGAAGAAGGAGGTCATGGCCGAGCTGACGTGAAAGTAAAAGATGCGCTGCACCTCGCCCATCACCTTTTCAGTGGGCGCATACAAAAAAGCGCCCCACAGCGCGATCACGATCAGCGCGTACAGAGGCGGCAGCAGCCAGCCGTTGATATTGAGGCAGCGGCGCGCCAGTCGCAGCGATTGTTCTCTATTCTCCAACCACATAATCGAACACCAAGAAACCGGAAGCCAGGAAGATCACGTCGAAAGCGACCAGAAGCCGGACCCACTGGAAAAAAAACTCGAACTCGTCTCGCAGCAGGACCTCCTGGGTGGCATTGACGGCCGCCACCACCGTAGGGACAAGGATCGGGAACAGCAGCACTGGCAACAGCACGTCACGCCCGCGGATGCCACTCAGCATGGCCGCCAGGACGGTGCCCACCGCCGTGTACCCTGCCGAGGTCAGGAACAGCAGCAGAACGATCCAGAGCATCCGACGATCGAAGCCAAAATTATAGAACACCACGAAGGCTACCAGGATGAACAGGTCGATAGCCATCAGGAAGATCCAGTTGGCCAGCTGCTTCCCCAGAAAGATCACGCCCCGCTCCAGAGGGGAGAGCACCAGGCCGTAGAGCGTGCCCTCTTCGGCTTCCGACTGGAAGGAGCGGTTGAGTTGAATCACGCCGGGAAAAATCAAGGCCACCCACAGGATTCCGGGCGCGGCTTCACGGGTGGCCGCGCTGCCGGGGTCGAAGGCGAAATTGAAGATGATCAGGATCAGCAGGGCAAAGAACGAGGTAGTGAGAAAGGCCTGGCGTGAGCGGTATTCCACTCGCAAGTCTTTCTCCGCCAATACCCACACCAGCGCAAGTTGTCTCATCCTGCCTCGATGCTGCCTTTGCTACTTCTCACTTGCTACTTCTCACTTGCCACTTCTCACTTGCCACTTCCCACTTCCAACTTCGAGCTTTCCCCCACCCCTCCTTCGACGGCTCGGAAGTAGATGCTCTCCAGGCTGGTTCGGTCGACCTCCTGCCGATCGGCCTGGAAGACGATCTCGC
>JBFKLX010000364.1:0-3368 GCA_041630155.1 Acidobacteriota bacterium | reverse complement strand
GACACCCCCTCCGAACCAGCGCGCCCACCAGCCCTCCTCCGGCGAGAAGAAATAGGCTCCGGCATTGCCGGCGCGGCAAGCGTACTCCCACTCCGCCTCGGTGGGAAGCCGGTAGTGCCGGCCGGTGACCTCACTCAGCCACTGGCAATACTTGGTGGCGGCATAGTGAGTCATGGTGATGGCGGGTCGCTTCCCCTTCCCCCAGCCCTGATCCGGCGAGCCGTAGGGGGGTGTGGGACCGGTCACGGCATCGACTCGCTCGCCACCCGGATTCTTGCCGCGAGTGGCCGTGGCAGCGTAATAGGCTTCGAATTCGTCCCAGCTGACTTCGCAGCGGCCCATCCAGAAGTCGCTGACTTCGACTTCGCGCCGAGGACCTTCGTCGGGGTCGCGGCCGGCCTCGCCGGAGGGGCTTCCCATCAGGAAGCGCCCTCCCCGAACCGCCACCATTCCGAACTGGACACCGGTTCCAGGGACGACTTCAGCGTAGTCTTGGAAGGCTGGTGATTGCTGGGCGGGCATCTCGGTCGGGCCGCCCCCGGCGACATAGACAGCCAGTAACGCCACGAAGCCGAGCCACGAACTCGTCCACCCAACCCGGCGAGGTTCACAAAACACGAACCAACTCCTCTATCGTTCCCTGGTTGGTTGTGCCAGAAGCCCGCGACGAGGTCAAGCCCAACACGAGTGCTGGAGTGAGGCAAAGGCCGACCCGCGCCCGGTCGGGAACACCGGGTGCGTAGTGAGACTGCGGCCGCGATCAATGCGGCACCCCGGCCAGGGCCTCTCCCGCCGGGCGTATCCAGTGATTGAAACTCGGTGAGGCAAAAACCTTTCGGGTTTCCTTCGACTCGATCCGTGCCGCCACTCCCGCCAGGTTCTGGACCAAATCCAGGCCAGTCTCGGGCGGCAGGACGCTGAGGACAGTGGCCCAGGCGTCGGCGGTGAGGGCGTCAGGCGCAATCACCGTGACGCGGCGCCGATCGGTGCATCCATATCCGGTGCGTGGGTCCACAATGTGGGAATAGCGAACTCCGCCAATCTCGACGAACTGCTCGTCGTCCGCCGAGGTTGCGACCGCCTCATCGGACATCCAGAAAACAAAACTCTCTTCTCCAGCCGGCATCGATATTCTCCAGCCGACCTGGCCGGGTGGAGGCCGGCCCGCGCGCAGATCTCCACCGGCGTCGACCAGGGCCTGGGAGATGCCGTGCTCTCGGAGAACCCTTAATGCCTCATCGGCGGCAAAGCCTTTGCCGATCGCCCCCAGGTCCAGCCGCATGCCGGGCCGCAGCAGGCGGACAGTGCGGCGGGTGGGGTCTAAGTGCACGTTCTGGAAACCCACCTGCTTGCGGCGGCGCTCGATTTCAACCTGCAGCGGGAGCCGCCGCGCGCGGCGGGCCTCGCGCCAGAGCTCGGTCAGCGGGCCCAGGGTCACGTCGAAGGCCCCCCGGCTCGTCCGCCACATCTCTCCAGAGCGCTCCAGCAGCAGGAACAGCTCGGAGCTGACGACCCGTGGCTCGAGGGAGAGCCGGCTGACTTCGCTGTCCGGACGGTAGTGACTCAGCAGCCGGTCCAGCTGCTGGACGCGATGGAAAGCGGCTCGCGAGGCCCGGACTGCCTGCTCTTCATCCGAGGCGTACAGGATGATTCGAAAGAGCGTCCCCATCTCGAAACTGCCGAACTGGTAGCGCTGGCTGGACGGTTCCTCGCTCCTGACAGCAGCCGGAGACCCGGCAGCAGAAGCCGAGACCACTGCCCATCCCGCCAGAGCCGCCACGGTCAGCTCGAGAATCGTCCAACGGCGCATCCCAGAAGCACTATACACCTGGAGCCGCGGCCTCTCGGACCTCGAATTCTGGATGGCGGGGTCCCGCTGGGTGAAGCTTTATCGAATTTCGACAGCGTCCAGCCGGTCGCCGGACGCCTCGACGGCCTCCCTTTCGCCGTCCCCTTTGGCCTCGAGCTTTTCCATGGTAAAGCCGGTGAAGCCGTAGAAAGCCGAGACCAGGGGGTTGAGCAAGTTGAGAAAACAAAAGGGGAGATAGCTGAAGGTGGCCACACCCAAGCTCTTGGCCATGAAGGCGCCACAGGTGTTCCAGGGCACCAGCGGCGAGGTCAGCGTACCGGCGTCTTCCATGCAACGGGAGAGATTCTTGGGGTGCAGCCCCCGCCTCTCGAATTCGGCGCGATACATCCGCCCGGGCACCACGATGGCGATGTACTGGTCGGAGGCCACGATGTTCATCCCAATGCTGGTGGCCAGCGTCGAGGCCACCAGAGAGCCGGTGGTGCGGGCGTAGCCCAGAATGCTCTGGGCGATCCGCTCCAGCATGCCGGTCTTCTCCATCACTCCGCCAAACATCATGGCCGACACGATCAGCCAGACCGTCTCGAGCATGTTGGCCATTCCGCCGCGGGTCAGCAGTTCATCGATCTGGGGGTTACCGGTGCTGGCGGTGTAGCCCTGAAACAAGGACATCCACAGACCTTTCAGCAGGGCGGCCCAGTTGGGGAGCTCAGGGTCGTTGACGTAGCGCAGCACCACCTCCTGCTGGAACAGGCAGGCGAACACCCCACCCACCAGCGCCCCGATCAGCAGAGCCGGGAAGGCCGGCATCTTCTTCATCACCAGCACCAGAACCAGGGCCGGTGCGAACATCAGGTACCAGGCGATGTTGAAATTCTGTTCCAGCGTCCCCAGCACCTGCGCCAGGCTCTGGGGCGTTCCGCTGCTTTGCTGCCAAAAGCCAATGACCGAAAAGAGAATCAGAGCGATCGTGAAGCTGGGAACGGTGGTCCAGAGCATGTGGCGGATATGGGTGAACAGGTCGGTTCCGGCCATGGCCGGCGCCAGGTTCGTCGTATCCGACAGGGGTGAAAGCTTGTCACCGAAGTATGCACCCGAGATGATGGCTCCTGCCGCCACACCCAGGCTCAGTTCCAGGGCAGCGGCAATGCCCACCAGTGCGATGCCGATCGTGCTGGCGGTCGTCCAGGAACTGCCCGTGGCCAACGAGACCAATGCGCAGATGAGGCAGGCGGCAACGAAAAAGATCGAGGGGTAAAGGATCTGCAGGCCCCAGTAGATCATGCTCGGGACGATTCCAGCCAGGATCCAGGTGCCGATCAGCGAGCCCACGACCAACAGGATCAGGATGGCGCCCAGGGCCAGAGAAATCCCCTCGACCATGCCCTGCTCCAGCTCCTTCCAATGGTAGCCGTTGCGCAGTCCCATCAGAATCGCCACCCCGGCGCTGAGAATCAGGGCGATTTGATTGGGCCCGTAGGACGAGTCCTCGCCGAACAGACGGACCGACGAACTCAACAGGGCGATGAGCACGGCCACCGGAATGAGGGCCTGCAAG
>JBFKLX010000363.1:0-3383 GCA_041630155.1 Acidobacteriota bacterium | reverse complement strand
TTCGAAACGCCCGCAACATACGTCGCTGTATTTATGGATCGGGGTACTGAGGGCGCGGACCGTGCCAGGTGAACCTGGCCGCTGGCTGGAAACACAACAAAGATGTCGAGTCCGGAAATCATCTCTGAGCGCCTGTTACTTCGTCCCATCGAACCGGGCGACGTGGAGGCCCTCCACTCGCTCTGGACCGATGAGCAAGTTCGGCGTTTCCTGTGGGATGGCGATGTCATCCCATGGGATCGCACGCGCAAGATCGTAGAGGAGAGCCTTGCCCAGTTCGAAGAGCACGGCTTTGGGATCTGGGGTATACGCGAGCGCGATTCCCACGGGCTCGTCGGCTTTGTGGGGTATTGGCACTTCCGCGAGCCACCCTCGCTCGAACTCCTCTTTGGTGTGGAGCCGGGTCACTGGAATCGTGGCATCGCTACGGAGGCCAGCCGGTCTTTGATCAGCTACGCCTTTGAGGATCTAGGCTTCAGAACTGTGGAAGCCAGCACTGACTGTGGCAACGCCGCCTCCATTCGGGTGCTGAAAAAGCTCGGCATGCGGCTCCAGAGGCGTGAGGTCGTCGATGGATTGGCTACAGTCTTTTACAGTGTGATGCGCGACGATTGGGAGGACGCCGGCTGACGCGATCATGGAACCGGTGACACTCGATGGTGGTTCTGCCTCCACACAGCTGACAGTGGGAGGATCGGGAGGGCCGCGCAATGAAGGAGATCATGGGCCTCGAGGTTCAAGGCATGTGCCCGCTGCTCGAAGTCTTCGATATGGCAACCTCTCTCGCGTTCTATCGGGGCGTACTTGGCTTCGAAATTGTCCAGGCAGCTCCGCCCGGGGACGACTGCGATTGGTGTTTCCTCAGGCTGGGCGCCACGGAGCTGATGCTCAACACCCAGTACGAGCGGCACGCTCGGCCGCCAGCTCCCGACCCGGCCCGTATCGCTGCCCACGCTGACACTTCGCTCTTCTTCGGCTGTCGGGACCTGGATGCGGCATGCGCGCACCTGTGCGCCACCGGCATTGCTGTAGAGCCACCGGTCGTTCGCGACTACGGTATGAGGCAGTTGTCGTTTCACGATCCCGATGGGTACAACCTCTGCTTGCAGTGGCCGGCGGTGACATGCACAAAGGGGGAGTCGACGCAGCCATGATTCGAACCATCTCGACCGAGGTGACGAGGGGGTTGCTCGAACTCGCTCAGGTCAGGGGTGGCAGCCCTTCCGAGCACGAGCCCAGCATGGCTTGCAGCGGCGGCTCGGAGGACACTCGTCCTCGAGAGGAGGAGCGATGAGAGTACACCGAGGTCGAGAGCCGACGCCTGCCAGTGCGGAGCGTGGAACGGTAGCCGCCTCCAGGATGATGCTCTCCGTTGCCGCGGCATGGCTGCTCTCCCTGGGGTTCGACCTGTTCCTGCATGCAGGGCTGCTGGCGAGGCTCTATGCCGAGCCAAGCCCGTTTCTTCTCGAGCCTGAAGAGGCCTTCCGGCGCATCCCCCTCGGCTACCTGGCATTTCTGATTCTCACTCTGGCCTTGTACTGGCTCTTTCGCCAAATTGACGTTCGCGGAGCTGGAGCGGGATTCCGATATGGCAGCGGCGCCGGCTTAGTCGTGTGGGGGTGCTTTGCGGCGGGACTCTATTCGATCAGCACTGTTCCATTGCCGCTCGTGGCCGGCTGGTGGGCCGGTCAGGCGCTCGAGCTGGGACTTGCCGGGGCGGTGCTGGGAGCCGCCGCCAATGGAGTTCCGCTGAGGCGCATCTGGGCCCTGGTGACGATCGCGGTTGTAGTTTGTGCCGCCCTAACCATTGTTCTGCAATCCCTCGGTTGGGCTCCACCCATGAAGGTGGTTTGATTTGGCGGACACTTTCGTGCCTGTTTTGAGACAGATGATTTGACCAGGCTCTTTATCCTCGACGGAATGGAACACCTCGACTGGTCCGAGCGGGGATTGATGGATTTTCAAGAAATCCCCAAGCTACGGCGCGTCCTTCTGGGCGGAGTCTCCGGTGTGGGTGGATGCACACATCGAATTTCAGTTCATCCATGGCCAGGTGATGCAGATCAGTAATGTGTATCTGGGTTGTGATCCGATGCCGGAGCCTGTTCGGCAGGAGAGGTGGACGGTGTTTCAGACGGAAGTGATCGAGTTTCTGCAGTCTTTTTCGACGGAGTGGCTAACGGACTTCTTGCTGCTCGTCTCCCGATTGGGCTACACGTCCTTCTACATTCCGGTTCTCATCCTCATCACGTTTGGCCTGGACTTTCGCAAAGGCTTCTTGCTCACGCACATGATCGCCACGACCCTGAGCCCGAGGGAGCGCGTCGCCGGTGGCGGGGATGATCCCGGTGTCACGAGCCGAGCTCTCATGAGGGGTGGCAACGATCGGTGAAGACTAGCCGAGCTGTGGAAACAGCCTGCTCAGGGCCAGCCACCCGCCCGCCAGCAGAAGGCCGAACGCGGACAGCCAGAGCAGGGCGTCCCAGAGGCGGCCGGGCAGCAGCCGATCGTCCCCCCTCCGGTAGCGAAAGTAGAGGGCCGCCGCTCCCAGCATGGGCAGCATGATGGCCTGCATCACCCCGCTGAGCAGCACCAGCTTGACCGGCTCGCGAAAGAAGACGTAGACGAGAAAACAAGCCAGCGGAAACAATCCGCTGAAGATGCGTGTCCAGAAGGCGAGCGAGCGGTCGCTGCCCGCGGAGAGCCCGAACACCCGCAGCGCATCGGCGCAGACGCGGGCATGGCCGGCGTTTGCCACGAAGAAAGTGGAATAGAGAACGGCGATGGCACCAAACAGGAACACGCCCTGGGCGAAAGCTCCGAAAACCGGCACGTACATTTCCGCCAGCGTTCGGATCATCTGGGTCCCGGCGGGGTCGAGTCGAGCCCGGCCCAGAGTGGCGGCGCCCAGCAGATAGAAGGCCACCGTGGCGAAGGTGTAGATCACCGCCGAGATCCAGGCGTCCCACTGCATGACTCGCATCCAGCCTCGGGCGCGCTCGGCCCATGCCGTACTGGCGTCGCGAAGGCCGGCCCAGCGTGCGTACCCCTTTTCGAGACACCAGTAGGGGTATTGAATCAGCTCGGTGGCGCCAACCCCGATGATTCCAAAAGCGGCCAGGGCAGTGGCGAGGGGTGACGGGCCCGCCTCTGCGCCCGCCGGCGGGAGGCTGAAACGCAAGCCCTGCAGCACGTCGCCCCACTGAATCCGCCACTCCGGCAGGGTTTGCAGATGGATGACGTTGCCCACGGTCACGAAGGTGAACGAGGCCACCAGCAGCGTGGAGAAGGTCTGAACGAAACCGTAGCGGCCGACCACCAGGCCGAGAGACGTCAGCAGGGTGATCAAGGCCGCCCACAGGACGTCGTCGTGAGCGGGTCCG
>JBFKLX010000362.1:0-3398 GCA_041630155.1 Acidobacteriota bacterium | reverse complement strand
CGGACCGGCTGGAAGCCGATACCACAGCGCCCGCGAAGGCGGTAGAATCCCTCGCATGGTCGTTTCCGGCCCCGCCTTCGTGGGTTTCGAATCGCCGCAGTATCTCCTGCTGCTGCTGACCCTTCCGCTGCTCGGCTCGGTGGTGCAGAAACTGGAAGTGAGTCGCTTCAGCCGAACTCTGGGCACCCTGCTTCACAGCGCCGTCCCCTTGATCCAGTCCATCAACATCGTCAAGGAGGTCGTCAGCAATCAGGCGATCGCCTCGGCCATGGAACCCATCAAGTCGGGAGTGAAGAAGGGTGAGGGCCTGGTGCGCCCGGTCAAGCGTTCCGGTGTTTTCCCGCCCTTTGCCGTGCATCTGCTGGAGGTGGGTGAGGAGACCGGTCGACTGGACGGCATGCTGCTCCAACTGGCCGAGACCTATGACCGCGAGCTGCGGACCTCGCTGAAGCGCCTGATCGCCTTCTTCGAGCCCGCCATTATTCTGGTGATGGGCATAGTCTTCGGAGTGATGATCGTTTCGATCCTCTACTCGATTTTCAGCATCAACAACGTACCCTTGTAAAGAGGGCTCAGGGGGAAAGGAAGAGCGTGATGAGTCAAGACAGGCGACGGGAGCGTGGGTTCTCTCTCATCGAATTGATCGTGGTGCTGGTGATTTTGGGCCTCTTGGCCACGGTAGTCGGCCCTCAGGTGATCAGTCGCCTTTCTCAGGGCAAGACCGAGATCGCCAAGCTCCAAATCGACCAGTTGGAAGGGGCGCTGGGCCTCTTTCGCTTCGACGTCGGACGCTTTCCGACGACGGCGGAAGGCCTCCAGGCCCTGATCGAAAATCCGGGGATCCAGAACTGGGGAGGCCCGTATCTGGAGAAGAAGACCCTTCCTCGCGACCCTTGGGGGCGCGACTACGAGTATCGGGCCCCGGGACAGTTCGGCGATTACGACCTCTGGAGCAACGGCGCCGACGGGAGTCAGGGGGGCGAGCAGGACAATGCCGACATTACCTCGTGGTAAACGCTCGGCGGGATTCAGCCTCCTCGAGCTCATCGTCGTGTTGATCCTCATGGGGCTGGCAGCCGCACTCATTCTCCCCTCCTTTTCAGGAGGCCTGTCGAGTCTGGAACTGGAGGCGGCCAGCCGAGACCTGGTGACCCATATGAAGGCCCTGCGCTCGGAGGCGATTGCCCAGCAGGAGGCGTTTCGGATCGTCCTCAGCAATTCCGCGGAGGGCAGCGGCTATCGCCTGACCGATGCCTGGGAAGAGGAGCTGAAGCGGTTCGACCTGCCCCGGGGGGCCACCTTCGTTTTTCCCGACTCCGGCCAGGAACTGATGATCAGTTTCTACGCCAACGGCCGCAGTTCGGGTGCGGCATTCCGGGTGCGCAACGAAGCCGACAAACAGGTGGTCGTTCGAGTGGACCCCATCACCGGCCTGGCCGGCGTGAGCCGGCTGGAGGAACAGGAATGAGAAGGCAGGCCCGACGGGGCTTCACGCTCCTGGAAGTGATCGTCTCCCTGGCCATTCTCAGCATCGGAGTCGGGGTGGTCTTTCAAATCTTCTCGGGAGGACTCAAGAACATCCACCGCATCGACCTGGCCCACCGCGCCATGAGCCATGGTGAGAACGTGATGAGCCAGATTCTGGCGGATGGGGACATCAAGGGGGATCAGAGTCTCTCGGGAGATCTGGACCAGGATTTCGACTACACCGTTGAGATCGAAGAGTGGCAGAATCCCGAAGACCAACTGAGCATCGACGTGCAGAACCTGGCGATGCGTCTGTTGAGCGTCCTGGTGGTGATCCGGTTCAAGAACGACCCCAATGGAAAGACCTACCAGCTGCGATGTCTCAAGGCGGTATCGACCAATCAACAGGGAATACCCGGACTCGAACAGGACCCGGTGCGGGCCTTGTTCGGACAACAGGAGGACTAGCCCGATGAGGAGCCGGCGGCTGCAGCAAAGATCGCTTGCCAGGGGCTTCACCCTGCTGGAGTTCCTGGTCGCGCTCACCATCCTGGCCCTCATGGGGGCGGTCGTGTTCTCGGGGCTGCGCCTCTCCCTGAACAGTTATGAGCAAAGCCAGCAGCGCCTGGAAACCAAAGCGAGGGAACGGATCATGGAGGAACTGGTTCGGCGGCAGCTGGGGTCCCTCTTCCCGGTGCTGCCCTCGGGAGGATTCGTGCAAGGCGCCAACGCCCTGGCCGGCCAGCCCGTCGCCCCGGGGTTTCCAGAATCACAGTATCCGCTGTTTCACGGCACCGCCGAGTCCATGACCTTCGTCACGCTGGCGGCGTTCAACCTGCTGGAACGGCCGGGTCTCACGGTGGTGCGCTACGGCCTGGCCGAGGACGAATGGGGAAACCGCTACTTCGGCGCCATGGAAACCCGCTACACCAGTCTGGAAAGCTTCCAGCAAATGGTCGACATCCCCCCCGGCAAACCCCTGCTTATCCTGGAGAACGTGGACCAAGTCAGCTTCGAGTACTACGGCTACGATCCGGAACTCCAGAGTTATCAATGGTTCGAAGAGTGGCGAGGAGACGAGGTACCGGCCGTTCCCGAAGCGGTGCGCATCAGCGCCGGCCAGACCGCCTGGGTGGCGGCCATCAATGCCAATGCGTTCAGTTCGGGTTTCAGTCCGGCGCGCCGGCCTCGCAACCTGTTTCAACAGCTGATCAACCGATGAACACTCCGGCAGCAGCGACCTTCAGAATGGAACAGCGCGGAACCGTGATCTTGCTGGTGCTCTGGATCCTGGTTGCCATGAGTCTCTTGGGAGTCTCCTTCTCGGCTGCGATCCGCACCGAGGTCAATGCGGCTCGTAATGTGATCGATCAGAAACAGAGCTACTACCTGGCCAGGGCGGGCCTGGAGTATGCCGTGTACGAAGTGATTCGCAGTCAGGCCGCCTCGGCGCAGTTGCAGCAGATCCGGGAGCAGGGCCTGGATTTCGAAGGCCCGAAAGTCTTGACGGGACAGGTCACTCTGGAGCTTCCCGGGGGAAGCGCCGAGGTCGAGATACTGGATGAATCCGGGAAGATCAACCTCAACACCGTTCCGGAGACCAGCGAGGGTCAGGATTCGTCCGATCTTCTCTACAACCTGCTGATCGTGATCGGACTGGACCCGCTGGAGGCCGACGGCATCACCGATTCCATCCTCGATTGGATCGACCAGGATGAGATTCCCCGTCCCAACGGCGCCGAGAGCGCCTACTACGAAAGCCTCGACCCCCCTTATCGAGCCGGCAACAAGCTCTTCGACGCCCCCGAGGAGTTGCTGCTGGTCAAGGGGGTGACCCCCGAGATCTTCTATGGCAGGAAGGGGGTCACCGAAACGGGAGAGAAGTTGGAGTTCTTCGGCCTGCAAAAGTACGTCAGCACCTTCGCCATAGG
>JBFKLX010000361.1:0-3430 GCA_041630155.1 Acidobacteriota bacterium | reverse complement strand
ACGCCCAATCCCACCTACCGCGAGGTCTGCACCGGGATGACGGGCCACAACGAGGTGGTGAGAGTCGTCTACGACCCTCGTCGGACCAGCTACGAGGCCCTGCTCAAGATCTTCTGGGAAAGCCACGACCCCACCCAGGGGATGCGCCAGGGCAATGACGCCGGCACTCAATACAGGTCCGGCATCTACGCCTATTCGGATGAGCAACAGCAGCTGGCTCAGGCCGCCCGCGACGCTTACCAGGGGGTTCTGAGCCGAGCGGGATACGGCAAGATCACGACCGAAATTCTGGAGGCTCCTGAGTTTTATTTCGCTGAGGACTACCATCAGCAATACCTGGCCAAGAACCCGCACGGCTACTGCGGACTCGGCGGTACGGGGGTGAGCTGTCCGGTGGGGCTAGCCCGGGCCGACTGAGCGGCTGGTTGGGGGCGTGGGGCGTGGGGCGCTACCGCCCCAGTTGTCCCTGCCTCATGCTCATCAATCGGGAGCCGGCGGCGGCGGTGTGATCTCCAGGGGAGTCGAAAGGGCGAACTTCCCCCAGGTCAGTTCCATCTTGCCTGTGGTTTGGCTGCCTGCCTCCAAGGTGAGCAGGATGGTGAGGCGTTCCGTGAGTTGCTGGGTCTCGCGAAAGGAGAGCGGCGCCGTGAACAGAACGGGAATTTCCGCCGGCCGCGTCCCGACGTCGTAGGAATCCAAGAGTCTCAGTCGGCTCTTCTGCGGATCGACGAAGGCCAGTTCCCAGTTCGCCCCGTCTGCGGAGCGCCGTATCGCCAGGTAGTAAAGGCCGGGAGACACTTCGACGCCCCCCACCCGGATCGGGAGGTTGGTGTCCAGGAGAGTCCAGTAATTGTCCCCCATGCGCCACATTCTCCCCCGAGTGAGCTGGTCCAGTTGATCGGCGTACTGTTCTTTCCAGACTGGCCGCCCGTAGTCGACCACCACCTCGCCCAGGCCTTCGTTGACGTTGCGTTTCCAATAACCGACGCGACTGGCGCCACGCTCCTCCACGACCTGGCCGTAGACCCAGAAATCACTCCGCTGCCGGGCCTCGGCCGTCGCCAGCGAGAGGCAGCCGACCAGGGCCAGCCAAAGCCACTGCTTCATCCGTCACGCTCCTGAAAATCCACCGTGATGAGACACTCCTGCGGGGAACGCTAGACAATCCGGCACACCCTGTCAATCTCACAAACGACAGCGGTGGTCTGATTCTCGGCTTCAATCGCCCGGTGAACAGCGATATCCTTGAGCCCCATGAACGCCATCGATGGCAACGACTCGCATTTTGGAGACCGCATCGCGGCTCGCGCCGAGAAGATCGGCTCCTGGCTGGTCGTGGGCCTGGACCCGGATGTGAGGAAGTTCCCGGCCAGACTCGTCGAGCTGGCGGCCCGGTCCGAGGACCGCCTGGCCGATCTGCTCTTCGGGTTCAACCGGGCAGTGGTGGACGGGACCCAGGATCAGGCGGTCGCCTTCAAACCCCAAGCGGCCTTTTACGAGCAATACGGCCTGGCGGGATTGAAAGCGCTCCAGAAGACGCTGCAGCTGCTTCGCAGCCGGGGCCTGCCCAGCATCCTGGACGGCAAGCGCAACGATATCGGATCGACTGCAGCCGCATACGCCCAGGCCTGGCTCGCCTCCGAGCGCCGCCTGACTCCCGCCGCGTCTTCACCCAACGAATGGCAGGCGGATGCGATGACCATCTCGCCTTTCCTGGGACGCGATGGAATCGTCCCATTCGTCCAGCAGGCCCAGTTGGGCGGCCGCGGAGTGTTCGTGCTGTTGCGCACCTCCAATCCCAGCGGACGCGAGCTGCAGTGCGTACTGCTGAGCACCGGAGCCCTGCTCTGGCAGAGGCTGGTGGAACTTCTCGCTCCCGAAGTCGAGAGGAATCGTGGGCAGGCCAGCGGATTCAGTTCGCTGGGATTCGTGGTGGGTGCCACGCTGCCGGCCGGAGAGCTGTCCAGCATTCGCGGGGTGCTTCCTCACGCTCTGTTCCTGATGCCGGGAATCGGCGTCCAAGGAGGCAGCATCGACAGCCTGAGGGCGGCTCGCGCCAGCCGAGTCGCCGGCGTGCTGCCGTCGGCGTCCCGCAGTCTCCTGTATCCTGAAGGGGGCAGAGGGAGTTGGCCGGACCGACACCCCGACCCCGGGACCTGGTTCGGGGAAGTCGGAGACTACTGCAGCATCCAAGCGCAAGGCCTCGCCAGCCAGCTTCAGGCCGTCCTGTTCCCGTAGCACGAAAGAAGGTGTGGGACTCGAGGCCTGGGGCCCGCGACACGGGTTCCCAGGCGGTGATCCAGCCGGGAAGGGCTGGGCACTGGCCGACAAGCCTGGAGTTTTCACGCCCGGCCGGAGTGACTCGGAATGATACGAAAACTGCTCGTGCTCGTCGCGGCGATGCTGGTCGCAATTATTGCCGTCCTCGTGGTTTGGCGCGTCTCCCAGCGTGTTCGGGAACTGGAGGCTCCGGTCGACCCGGTCACCTTCCAGGAGCTCGAGGCCACCTTCCGCGGCTCGCGAGACCTGACGGAGGCTCAGCGCCAGGAACTGCTGGCCAGCCTGAGCGGTACCAAGGTGCGCTGGAGCGGCGTGGTCGAGGACGTGGATCAGGACAACGTCGTATTCGTGGATATCGACGGACTGCTCTACGACGTGCGCTTCCAGCTGACCCGCGAGCAAGCCGTTCGGGTCAACCGGGGGGAAACGATCACCTTCGTGGGACTGATTGACCGGGTCGAGAGTTTCCTGTGGAGCTGCCGTGTGGTCTTGCGAGACGTCAGGCTCGAGAAAGAAGAGGTTCAGTGAGAGAAGCGCCCACGGGAATCATCCCGCAGGGCGAGGCCCTAGAAGACCCGTGGCGAAGGCGGGCCCACGTGGATGTGGGCGCCCGTCGCCGAGCCGTTCAGTGGCGTCTCAAATGCAGTGAAGGGGAAGCCTTCCTCGCGAAGAAATCCGATCAGAGCCTGCCCCTCCGGGCTATCCGGGTGCAAAGCGACGTCCAGACGCCCCTCGTGATCGAATCCGAGCTGCAAGTGTGTGTCGGTTTGCCCCAGGGCGCTGACAGGGAGTTCGCGCCCGAAGCGGCGCAGGAAGAAGCTCACCAATTCGTCGACTGAATCGAGCTCCCAGCGGCGTGTGCCCGAAACACTGAACCAGGATCGGCGCTCTTCCCGGCTGAGAAGCTGTTGATAGGACGCCTGGACCTCGACGACTGCGTGCTGCAGCGCCAGGAGGGCCATCTGCTGTCGTGCGAGGCGTTCGCGGAAGGCGGCCAGCTCGCCTTCGGCAGCCTCCAGGTCGCTCCGCGAGAGAAGGCCATTCCTGACCGCTTCCCGGCGAACCTCGACCTCTCTTTCCAACGCCGGCAGTCCTCGGTTCAAAATCTCCAGGTATTCTTCCAGACGGGACTGGTAGCGCGAGCTCTTGT
>JBFKLX010000360.1:0-3456 GCA_041630155.1 Acidobacteriota bacterium | reverse complement strand
AGGGTTCGCCCGCAACCCTTCGGGCGCACGGGGGTCTCGGGCGATCTCTTTGGCGTTCCTCCTGGACGATGCTGCGGCATCGCCTCCCCCTCTCTTCGCGACCTCGCCTCGAGAGCCCCGCCCGCAACCATATTTACGAACCGGAGTACTTACGGTTTCTTGGCATCGGTCGCGGAGGCGCGATGGGGACAGTCGCGATTGTTGATACAGGAGGCGTCGATCAGGAGCCGGGCAACCGGTTTGCCTGCGATCAGATGTTGCTGGACGATCAGAGGGACGTCGCTGAGCTGGACTCCTCCGTACCAGGTGGCTTCGGGGTACACCACCACGCAGGGCCCGTGCTCGCATTGATCCAGGCAGCCGGCACGATTGGCGCGCATCTCGTCCCGCAGTCCCAGCCGTTTGAGCTCCGCCTTGAAGGCCGCCCGCAGGGCTTCCTTCTGATCGGGGTCGCAGCAGCCGCGGTGGTGGCCCGGCGGACGGTGATTGCCACAGACGAATAGATGATGGCGGAACTTGCCCATGGGGCCAGAATTCTAAGCGCTTTCGGCTGGGTTGGAAAGGGGGTCGCCTCGACGTGGGGGGCTGGCAGGGTTGGTCTTCGAGACTATAATGTCGATCTTGGAGGCGGCGTGTTGATGAAGCGAATCTCTAGATTCCTGGCAGTTCCGATTCTGGTGATGCTCGGTTGCAGCGACTCCACTCAGCCGGACCCCGAGTCTGGGACGACACCCCGGCTGCTGCTGTTCGTGACCGTGGATCAGCTTCGCTACGATTACCTGCAGCGTTTGGAAGGAGACCTTCCGGGCGGCCTGGGCCGTCTGCTGCGGGAGGGGGTCTCCTTCGACTCCGCCTACCACGGTCATGCCATCACCACTACCGGCCCGGGGCATGCATCGCTGGCCACGGGAACCTACCCTCGCCGTTCCGGCATCGTCGACAATCAGTGGTTCGACCGGGAAACCAAACGGCTGGTCAACTGCGTGGAGGACCGGGAGGTGCAGACCCTGGGCAGTTCCCTTCCGGGCCGGTCTCCGCGCCAGTTGCTGGTCGACACCGTCGCCGATTGGATGAAGAGCCGCGATCCGGCCGGCAAGGTGTTCGCTGCGAGCCGCAAGGACCGCGGCGCGATCCTGCCGGCGGGACGAAAGGCCGATGGGGCCTTCTGGTACGATTCGGGGACGGGCCGATTCGTCACCAGCAGTTACTACATGAGCGGCTATCCGAGATGGGTCGACCATTTCCACCGGGATCACGGGCCGGAGCGTTTCTTCGGGCAGGCCTGGGAACCTCTGACGACAGACCCGGAGCTGGGCCAACGGGCTCGGTTCGAAGCGCTGGACGCAGGCGCATTCGCGCACGGTTTCCCCCACTCCCTCGGGGGGCTGTCGCTGAGCCCCGACAGCCGTTTCTTCTCGGACTTCGGCACTTCACCGCTGATGGACGGATACCTGGTGGAATTCGTCGAGAGCCTGGTAATCGCCGAAGAGCTGGGCAGTGACGACCGGATGGACTTCCTGGGCGTCTCTTTCTCGGCTCTCGACTCGGTCGGCCACGAGTTCGGACCCAACAGCCCGGAGGCCCTGGACGCCCTTCTGCGGCTGGACGAGGCTTTGGGGCGGCTGCTCGGTTTTCTGGAGCGGCGCGTAGGCGAGGAGGGGGTGTGGGTGGTGCTGAGTGCCGACCACGGAGTGGTGCCCTTGCCGGAGTTTCAGGCCGCGGCCAAACTTCCCGGCCAGCGCGTTCGGACCCAGGACGTGCTCTGCCACCAGCGCGCTGGACGAGCTCTGCAGGCCCGCCTCGGGCCGCTGGAAGGATTGGTGGAAGGCCTCTACCTGGACCGCCGCGCCCTCCAGCAGTCCGGCCGGAAACCGGCGCAGGTGGAAGAGTGGTTCTCGGCGGAGCTGGAGAAGTGCGAGCCGGTGCAGAAGGTGTGGACTCGCGCCGAACTGGAGCCCGAGCCGCCTCCAGGCGACCTCTATCGGCGGCTCTACCACAACAGCTTTCATCCCCAGCGAAGCGCCGACCTGCTGGTGCAATGGCGGGAGTACTGGCTGGCCTCCGGGGGGCGTGGCACGACCCACGGCTCACCCTATTCCTACGACCGGCACGTGCCGCTGATCCTGCGCCTTCCCGGCGTCGCCCCGCAGCGGATCACCCAACCAGTGGAGACGGTGGATCTCGCGCCCACGCTGTGGGCGCTGCTGGGACTCCCGCCGCAGGGTCGGACCGATGGCCGCGATCTCAGTCCCCTGTTGCTTGAGGCCCACCCCGGCCCGGTTGAGGGGGAATTGCTGGATGGCTCAGAAGCTCGAACTTCGAGATGAATCCCAGGCTCGCGGCTGGAAGAAGTGCAGCGCAGAGGCGCGAGCCGTACTGAGAATCTGGCGAATCTTACCCTTTTTTCGAGGCGGTTTCTCCTCCTGATTCCTGAAAGAGAAAAAATGTCACCAGATACATGCACAATCTGCATGTCTCGTGCTACAGTGCGCGTTTTTGGGGCTGGCCCTTCGGGTGCTTTTTCGAAAATGGGAGGAATGGTCGAATGGACG
The DNA here is from genome assembly GCA_041630155.1 of Acidobacteriota bacterium. Taxonomy (GTDB): domain Bacteria; phylum Acidobacteriota; class UBA6911; order RPQK01; family JANQFM01; genus JBFGHG01. The sequence goes on along the minus strand of JBFKLX010000360.1, from coordinate 904 downwards.
CCAAAGAAGTGATTCAGATGGTGAGGGATCGGGAGATCGCGGCGGTGGATCTACGTTTCTGCGACTTGCCCGGCTTGTGGCAGCATTTCACGGTGCGGCCCGAGGAGTTGAGCGAAGCCAGCTTCGAGGAGGGCTTTGGTTTCGACGGCTCCAGTATTCGAGGGTTTCAGAAGATCCAGGAGAGCGACATGCTCTTGTTTCCCGATCCCGACACGGCCTTCGAGGATCCCTTCAGCAAGTACCGGACGCTGGTGCTGATCTGCAACGTCGGCGACCCGGTCACGGGAGAGCCCTACAGCCGCGACCCGCGCTATGTGGCCCGCAAGGCGGAGAGCTATCTGGCGTCCACGGGAATTGCGGATACCGCGTATTTCGGGCCGGAACCCGAGTTTTTCGTGCTGGACGAGGTTCGTTTCGATCAGACTTACAACCACGCCTTTTATTTCGTCGATTCCAACGAAGGGTTCTGGAACTCCGGGCGGGTGGAAACACCCAGCAACCTCGGCTACAAGCCTCGCTACAAGGAAGGCTATTTCCCGGTCCCGCCGATGGACACGCTGCAGGACCTGCGCACCGAGATGATGCTCGAGCTGCAGAACATCGGTGTGGACGTGGAGGTGCACCACCACGAAGTGGCGACAGCCGGCCAGTGCGAGATCGACTTGCGCTTCGACACTCTGCTGGTCATGGGCGACAAGTTCCTGAAATACAAGTACGTCGTCAAGAACGTGGCCCGGCGCTACGACAAGACTGTCACCCTGATGCCCAAGCCGATCTTCATGGACAACGGCTCGGGAATGCACGTCCATCAAAGCCTTTGGAAGGACGGGCGCAATCTTTTTTACCAGGCGGGGACCTACGCCGACCTCAGTCAGGCAGCGATCCATTACATCGGCGGCATTCT
>JBFKLX010000359.1:0-3481 GCA_041630155.1 Acidobacteriota bacterium | reverse complement strand
GCTGCGCCGTCTCCAGGACCACCTGGGTGATTTGCGAGGGATCCTCGCCCCCATCTTCCTGGAGCTGAGAAGCAAGAGCCGCTTTCAACCTGGCCTGGTCTCGAAGGGCGAGGGCTCGAGCCTGGGGCAGGGATTCGACTTCCTTCACCGGAGAATCGACGAGGCCGAACAACACATCCGCGGCTACCTTTTTTCGGCGGGCACCACCGTCACCGTGGGGGCGTTGCGGGAGGGAGACATGCTGGTTTCCCTCTACGAGGCCGCCCAGATGGCCAAGCATCTCAGCCGGGAATTCTGACGCCGGGGCCCTGAGGCGCGGATGTCCGGGCCGGTTCTTCGGCTGTGCTGTCTTGATTTTGGAACTGACTCGAGCTTTGCTGCTCGAGCGTCGCGCTTTGCCCGTAGGGATGTGATGACGACTCAAACAGACCGGGCTCTGATCCAGCAGCTGCGGGAGCTCCTGCTGCTCGGTCGCGACGAGATCCAGGAGCGCTTCTTCGAGCAGGGGGTTGCGCTGCAAACCCTCCAGGAGCTTGCCCAGCTGAACGATCAGGTGATCCAGCGACTCTGGGACCAGCTGCCGCCAGAATCTGAATTCTCCTTGTTGGCGCTGGCCGGCTACGGGCGCCGCGAAGTCTTTCCCGCTTCCGATCTGGACTTGCTGGTCCTGGATCATTCCTTGCCCGGGAGGCCGGCTGCGGGTGCTATCCGGCAACTGCTGCAGGCTCTCTGGGATCTCGGCTACCGGGTGGGCCAGCAGGTTTGGCGCTGGTCGGAGCTGGAGAGCCTGGGAAGAGAGGACTTCCAATTCCTGCTCTCCCTTTCGGACGCACGTCCTCTGGCCGGGTCCAGCCGCCAGTCCGATCGGCTGCTGGGGGAGCTGCTGCCTGCCAAGCTCGAAGAGTACCGCCGGCAGCTGGGGCGATTCGTGCACGATTGGACGCAGCAGCGGCACCGCAACTTTCGCGACACAATTTACCAGCTCGAGCCCGATCTGAAGGAGGCCCCCGGAGGATTGCGGGACTACCAGGTGGGCCGCTGGATTGCCCGGCTGACGGGAGTCCAGGGCTTCTTGCCCTATCGAGCGGACGAGCTGACCCGAGCCTTCGCCTTCATGTGCGGCCTGCGGGTTTTCGTCCACTACTTTCGGGGCCGCGACCGGAACCTGCTCACGCACGACATGCAGGCCAAGATCGTCCCTCACTTCGGCTACCGCGGGGTCTCCGCCCGCTCGGCGGTGGAGTCTTTGATGAAGGAGTACTTTCTGCGCGCCCGCATGCTGAACGACTACTGCGCCAAGGCCCTGGAGGTCGTAGCTGGACCGCCGGCGGGCCGGATCGGCCCCGAGGAGGCCGGCCCCCTCGAAACGCTGGCCCAGGTGCTGGCTCTCTTCGAACGCTGCCGGAGGCGGAGACAGGTCCTCAGCGACCCGCTCCGAAACCGGATCCTGGAAAATCTGCCCGGACTCTCCGAAGGCCTGGCCTATGCAGAGCTGGCCGGACCGCTTCTCGAGCTCTTCCAACCGCGTCCCGGCCTCTACGAGAGTTTGAGCGAGCTGTACGACCTGGGGGTTCTCGAGCTGCTCTTTCCCGAGTTCGGCAACCTGAGAGGCCGGGTCATTCGGGATTTCTATCACCGCTACACGGTCGACGAGCACTCGCTGCTGGCCATCAAGACGGTCGAGGAGCTGGCGGCGGGACTGGAAGAGGCCGACCCGCGCTTCTCTTCGTTGCTGGAAGAGTTGGCGCGCCCGGAACTGCTCACCCTCACGCTGCTGCTGCACGACGTGGGCAAGAGCCGCGGGGGGAAGCACGTCGACACCGGGGCACGGATGGCGGCCAAGGCGCTGCGCCGATTCCGACTGGATCAGGAGTTCGTCGACACGGTCGTGTTTCTGATTCGCAACCATCTGGCCATGTCAGCCGTCATGCTGAAGCGCAACATCGAAGATTCGGCAGAGGTGACCCGCTTCGGCGACCTGGTGGGCGATCCCTCCACTCTGCGCCTGCTCACTTTGTTGACCTACGCCGACATCAAAGCGGTCGCGCCGGGCGCCCTCAACCAGTGGAAGCGGGATCGGCTCTGGCAACTGTTCGTGGCCACCTACAATCACCTCACCCTGGGCTATGGAGAAGAGCGGATCGAAGCCGATAGCATACGTGAAATCTTAGAGCCTAAGTTACCATCAGACATAGAATTTGATGAGTTAGAAAACTTCTTGAAGGGATTTCCGAGCCGGTACATCCATACCACTCCACCGGAGGAGATTCTGGCCCACTACCGGTTGGGGCGGGCGCTGAGCGCGGAGGCGCCCGTACAGGTGAAGCTGACCTCCAGGCGCTCCCACTGGGAGCTGTGCGTCGTGACCGCCGACCGCCACCGGATGTTCTCCCGGATTGCCGGTCTGCTGGCCTACTTCGACATGAACATCCTGCGGGGCTACGCCTTTTCCAACCGGCGGGACACCGTGCTGGACTTCTTCCAGTTCGCCGACACCCAGCAGCGCTTTCGCCCGGCGGCCGAGCGGCGGCGCTTCCGGCAGATGCTGGGGGAGGCAATCCAGGATCGGATCGACGTGGAAGAGCTGCTGGCGCGCAAGGAGGGTGGCTTCCTGTTCACCCCCCCCTCCGAGCCCCGCACCCCCATGGTGCGCTTCGACTCGGGCAGCCAGCACGGCTACTCCATCATGGAAATCGTGGCTTCCGACTCGCTGGGTCTGCTCTACCGCATCAGCCGCGAGATTTCCAGCCTGGGCTGCAACATCGAACTGGTTCTGATTTCGACCGAGGGGAACAAGGCCGTGGACGTCTTTTATTTGACCTACCAGGGGGATAAACTCGATGCCGACTTGCGCGCCCGTCTGACCGAAAACATCACGCGCGCCATAGGATGAACGCATGAAGATGATCGTGGCCATCGTCCGGCCCAGCAAGATCGACGACATCAAGGACGCCTTGGGGGAACTGCAGATTTCGGGGATGACGATCACCGAAGTGCGCGGGCACGGCCGGCAGCGGGGGCAGAAGGCCATCTACCGCGGCAAGGAATACAATGTCAGCCTGCTGCCCAAGATCAAAGTCGAGGTAGTGCTCCCGGACGACCTGGTCGACGAAGCCATCGCCACGATCATTGGCACTGCTCGCACCGGGGAAATCGGCGACGGCCGTGTGTTCGTGCTGCCGGTCGAGCAAGGCTACAACATTCGCACCGGAGAGCGGGACATTACTTGAGGTGTCAGGGGTCGCCCTGATCGTTGCGCTGGGACCGGGAGCCGAAGAACTCCCGGAAAGTCCGGCGCACCTGCTGGCGCTGCTCGAGACAGTGGTTCCAAAGATCCTCACTGTCTGGGAAGCCGAGCAGATCTCGCTGGAGCGTCGCGTCGCCCTGAAGGTCATCCGTCCCGAGCGGATGACTGAATCCAGCGTCACCCTGTTCCAGCGCGAGGCCCGGGCCGGAGGCAGGCTGCAGCACCCGGGCCTCG
>JBFKLX010000358.1:0-3507 GCA_041630155.1 Acidobacteriota bacterium | reverse complement strand
CGTCGCGCTGAAGGTGATGGCTGGTCCCCTCCTTCACGGGAATCCAGGTGTCGGCATTCCCTCCGGCCCCCGCTTCGAACACAACCGTGACACGGGAACTCGAGCCGGTGCAGCGCAGAAACAGCTCGAGTTCCGGTCCCAACGCGACCCGGCGATGTCCGGAACCCTGGAGCAACTCCGGGGCAGAAATCTGGGCCGCTCCCAGTGCCAGACTCAGGGTGGAAAACCAAGAGGACGAATCGGTGGGCACTTCCTCCGCGTTCTGAGACAGGCCACCAACAGCATGGATTCCTGCCCGGTGAAAAGTTCCCCAAGTGCAGCCGCCTCGTGTGCCGCCTGCAGGCCTCTCCCATCAGTCGTTACCGTTGTGTCGTTGAAAGGTGAGGCGCATGCTGCAAATTCATCCCCATCCTACTGAATCGGGGACGTTCGGGCGATTCCGGGTTCCTTCGGGTCGAGCGGTTTGCTTTCGGGATCGGCCAGCGGGGCGCCGGCTTCTTCGGACCAGCCCGAGAGGGCGCGGAGGAGCGTTTTGAAATCTTCGAGGATCCAGTAACCGGAGGGCACCAAGACCAGGATGATGAAGGTGGAGAAGAGGACGCCGAAGGCCAGCGAAACCGCCATGGGAATCAGGAACTGGGCCTGAAGGCTCTTCTCCAGCAGCAACGGTGTGAGGCCCGCGAAGGTGGTCAGGGAGGTCAGCAGAATGGGGCGAAATCGCGAGCTGCCGGCTTCCACGAGAGCCTCTTCGAGTCGCTCTCCTTGCCGCCGCCCCCGATTGATCCTGTGGATGAGGACCAGGCTGTCGTTGACCACTACACCGGCCAACGCCACGATCCCGAAGCCCGACAGGATGGTGAGATCCAGGCCCATCACCACGTGACCCGCCACGGCCCCGACCAGGCCGAAGGGGATGGCCGACATGATCAGCAGCGGCTGCATGTAGGACCGCAGCGGGATCGCCAGTAGCGCGTAGATCATCAGGAGCGCCAGCGCGAAGCCCTGGAGGAGGCCTCCCAGCGTCTCACTTTGCTCGCGCTGTTCGCCCTCCAGGGAGTAGCTGACCCCGGGGTAACGGCTGAGTAGCAGCGGCAGAACCCGGTTTTCCAGGTCACTCGAGACGTCGTTGGCCGTGACCTGAGTCTCGTCCACATCGGCGGTGACATTGATGGCGCGCTGGCGGTCTACCCGCCGGATGGTGGAAAACCCCCGGCCCAGACCATAGCTGGCCACCGAGCTGAAAGGGATCTCCTGTCCCTGGGGCGTCCGGATGCGCATGTTCTCGAGGTCCCCCAGGGACTCTCGGTGGCGGCGTGGGTAGCGGACCATCACCTTGACTTCGTCTCGTCCCCGCTGGATCCGCTGAGCCTCTTCACCGTAAAAGGCCTGGCGTACCTGGCGGGCCAGATCGGCCAGGCTCAAGCCGAACACTTCGGCGGCCGGTTTGGTGTCCAGCTTCACCTCGGCTTTTCCCATGCGGAACGAGTCGGCGATGTCGAACACGCCTGGATAACGAGCCAGCTCCCGCTGGAGCTCGTCGGCGGCGCCGCGCAGGCGCACGAGGTCAGGCCCGGCCAGCTGAACGTTGACTGCTTCACCGGTAGAAAAAAGGGATGAGGAAAAGGTCAGCTCAACGGCGTCTGGAACGGGGCCGGTCAGCTCCCGCCAGCGGCTGGCGATCTGGGCGCTGCCGATGCGGCGCTCTTCGGCCGGAGCCAGCTCGATGTTCACCTCGCCCAGATGCGCTCCGCTGAAAGAAACTCCCGCCAGCGACGAGCCTCGCCGCTGGTCGGCGCGAAAGGGCTGTTCTCCGACCGAGGCCAGCACATGCCGAAAGACACTCTCCTGCCGGGGACGATCCCCGTCGATCTCGTGTCGCAGGCGCAGCGCCGACTCTTCCAGGCGCCTGACGGCGGCTTCGGTGGTTTCCGCGGGCGTGCCTTGGGGCATGGTGAGCAGCGCCACCACGTTGTCGGCCTCGACATCGGGGAGGAAGGAGAATCGGAGCCAGCCACCTCCCACCAGGCCGAGGGCCAGGAAGAGCAGCGCAATCCCGACGGCGGCGCTGAGGTAGCGCCAGCGCAATGCCTGCCTCAGGCTGGGCCGGTAGAGCCGGTCGATGAACTGAAGCAAGCCCTTGGAGAAGAGGTCCTGGAAGCGCCTCAGCGAGGCCACCGGCCCCCACCCTCTGCGTTTCTTGCGGGGCTTCAGGTGGGACAGATGGTTGGGGAGGATCAGCAGCGATTCGACGAGCGAGAACAAGAGCACCGGAATCACGATCAGGGGGATCACGGCCATGATTTTCCCCGTGTTCCCCGGGACCGAGAGCAACGGGCTGAAGGCCGCCACCGAGGTGAGGACTGCGAACACGACTGGAGTCATGACCTGCGTGGCGCCCTCGATGGCTCCCTTCAGGCCGAACTTCCCCTGCTGCTGCTGCGAGTAGACGCTTTCTCCGACGACGATGGCATCGTCCACCACGATTCCCAGAACGACGATGAAGGCGAAGAGCGAAATCAAGTTGACGGACACGTCCAGCTCGGGCATCAGGGCGAGTCCACCCAGAAAGGAAATCGGGATTCCCAGGCTGACCCAGAAGGCCAGGCCCACCCGCAGGAAGAGAGCCAGGACGATCACCACCAGCAGAAGACCGGCCCGGCCGTTTCGGGCCAGCAGCTCGAGCCGGCTGCGGAGGACTTTCGAATCGTCCTGCCAGGTGGTCAGCTGGATTCCCGCGGGCATGTGCAATTGGGCTTGGGCGACGTATTGCCTCACCTGGTCGGCAATCTGCAGAGCGCTTTGCGCCCCGACTCTGAAGACCTGCACCAGCACGGCCGGCTCGCCGTCGAAGCGGGTCGATTGATCGGTCTCGGCGAAGCCGTCGATGACCGTCGCCACGTCCCCCAGCAGAATCCGAGAACCATCGGGGCGCGTCAACAGGACGAGTTCTTCGAAGTCGCGGGCCGTGTAGGCCTGACCCTTGGTGCGCAACAGTACTTCGCCCGCCGAGGTCTTGACGGAGCCTCCCGGCAGGTCCAAAGAGGCGCGGCGAATGGCCTGGGCCACGAAATCGAAGCTCAAGCCCCAGCGCCGCAAATCCCGCTCCGAGATTTCGACGGAGATTTCATAGGGCCGAGCGTTGGCCAACTCGACCTGCGTGATTCCCGGCAAGCTGGAGATCTCGTCGCGGACCTGCTCGGCCAGCTTCTTGATGGCTTTCTCGTCGGCCTGGCCCGACACGGCGACGTTCACCACCTGGCGGCGGATCGTGATCTCCTGGATCGTCGGTTTCTCGGCCTCTTCGGGGAAGGTATCGATTGCATCCACCCGGGCTTTGACTTCGTCCAGGACTTCTCGAACGTCTTCTCCCTCGAGCAGTTCGACGATCACCGTGCCGAGGTTTTCGGCTGCCGTGGAGGTGATCCGCTTGATCCCGTCCAGGCTTTGAATGGCTTCCTCGACTCGTACGCACACCCCCTCTTCGACTTCTTCGGGAGCGGCGCCGGG
>JBFKLX010000357.1:0-3516 GCA_041630155.1 Acidobacteriota bacterium | reverse complement strand
GGCACCAACGACTGGCACGGCACGGCCCACTGGTTCTTCCAATCCAACACCTTCATCGGCAGCACTTCGGTTCCCGCCGACCCCGGAACGGTCATCCCTCCGGGCCTCAATACTCGGCACCAGTTCGGCGGGACGATCGGTGGTCCGATCGCGCGCGACAAAGCCTTCCTCTTCTTCGCCCTGGACGCCCAGCAGCAGTCGGGGCCGCTGACGGCCGTATTCGCCCGCGACCCGACCGCCCCCCCCTGCCCCTGCCCAGTTCCGGCCGTGTACGGAGCTCCCGACCTGGCCTCACTGGAGCAGGGCGGCGCTCAGAGGCAGGACCTGCTGGCCCCGTTGCTGAAGTTTGACTTCAACGTGGGCAACAACCACACCTTCACCACGCGGCTGAACTACACCCGAAACGAAACCGACAACTTCACCGGCTTCGCCGGCAGCCAGACCTTCGTCCTGGGACGCGTCGAATCCAACTTCGAAAATTTCGTCAACGAGGGTTACGCGGTGTCGCAGTCGTGGACCTCGATCTTGGGTTCGCTCTCGGTCAACGAGTTTCGGGCTTCCTTCTCCCAGGAGAAGCGCCCGCGGCGCACCCGCTCTCCGGGGCCTGAAACAGCCATCAGCGACACGGGCAACTTCGGACCGGTCTTCTTCCTGCCCATCGACAGCACACACAAGCGACTGCAGTTCCTGGACAACTTCAGCCGCACCTTCGGCAACCATGACCTGAAGTTCGGTGTGGACCTGAATTCCAACGCCACCAATCAGATCTTCATTGGGTTCTCCGGAGGTCAGTACGTCTTCTTCAGCCTGGACGACTTTGCCGCCGGACGACCCGGCTTCCTGCTGCAGCGAGTCGGCATCAACGGCTTGAACGCGACCGAAAGCGGCTTTCTCGACGACTTCTGGCAGCATGAACTCTCCTTTTACGTACAGGACAACTGGAAGGTCCACCCCAATGTCACGCTCAACCTGGGCCTGCGCTGGGACGGAATCTGGAACCCCGATTCCGAGTTTGGGCTGCCTCCCGCCAATCTGCCGGTGGGGCTGCCTGAAATCAGCGGGAGCCAGGTGACGGTCAACCTGGCCCCGGCACAAGGGAACGTACCCGACGACTTCAACAACTTGGCGCCTCGAGTGGGGGTCGCCTGGGACGTGGGCGGCCGCACGCAGACCGTCGTCCGGGGCGGCGTCGGGATCTATTATGCCTCCTCCCCCACGATCTTCTTCGCCAATACACTGGCCGGCCCGGGTCTGCGCTCGGCGGTCGTGTTCATCCCCTTCTTCGGTTCGCCTACCGATTTGACCGGTTTTGGGCTGACCTATCCCAATCTCCTGCCTTCGGCGGCCACGCCGGCAATCGAGGCGCTGATCGGGCCGCCCTCGATCGAGTACGTCGACCCGAACTTCCAGAGCGCTCGGGTGCTCAACATTCAGGCGGGTGTCGAGCAGAAGATCGCCGAGAACTTCAGCATTTCAGGAACCTACACCTACAACAATTCGGACAATCTCCGCGTGGGAGGCTTCTTCAGCACGCCCTGGGACCGCAACCTGGACCCCAGCGGTGCGACACTGGACCAATTCGGCCGGACCGTCGGTGGCTTCAACCTGCCGCGAATCGACCCCAACGTGGACAACGCCCTGGCCATCACCAGCTTCGGTGAGGCCGAGTACCACGCGTTCATCCTGCAGCTCAAGAAAGCCTTCAGCGACCGGTTCCAATTCGGTTTGAACTACAGCCTGTCCAGCAACAAAGACAACGCCAGCAGTGACCGGGACAGCGACGCCTTCTTCGGCCCTTCGGACCCCTTCAACTTCTTGGCCCTGGACTGGGGCCGCAGCCAGCTCGACATTCAACATCAGTTCTCCTTTTACGGCTATGTGCTGCTGCCGGCCGAAATCGAGTTCAGCACATTGTTCTCGGCGCGCAGCGGAAGGCCCTTTCCCGTATACGGGAGCCGCTGCGGTGATCCCGGCATCGCCGACGGCTCGCCCGGCGCTGTGTATCGAAACAGCTTCCAGTGCTCGAACGACTTCAACCAGATCCGGCCTGTGGCCGGCGGTCAACTGCTGGAACGTTACCCGTTCAGCAACGGCGACTTTTTCCGCTGGGACATCCGATTCGGCCGGAAATTTCAAATCGTCCCGGACGAAGACGTGAGGTTGGAGCTGGTGTTCGAGGTGTTCAATTTGACGGACACCAACAACTACTTCACGAACCCCGGCGCCGCCCGAAACGCCGTACTGGGCGACCCCAGTTTCCGGCAGTTGGACCAGACTCCTGGCCCAATCTCGGCGCAGTTCGGCTTGAAGCTGATTTTCTGAAAATCGGGCAGGGAGCCCCCGTGGCTCCCTGCAACACCGGCTGGCAACGCCGGCCGCCACCGGAAGCGTTCCCAGCCGGAAGCGCGCCCCGGCGATCGTTGTAAGATGAACTGGCAGTGTCGAACTTCGCCTTGCTAGTCCTGATCCTCCTCTCCGGCAGCATTCCCGGCCAGGATGCCGGCGAACTCCTCCGAACGGGTATCCGCCAATTCGAGGAGGGCCGGCTCGTGGAGGCGGCCGCAACCCTGGAAGAAAGCGCGCGGCTCAGCCCGGACGACCCGGTGCTCCGCCTCCACCTGGGGCAGGTCTATGAGGCCTTGGAAGCCTTCGACCGGGCCGTCGCCAGCTGGCGGAAGGCGATTCGACTGGCGCCCGCCGAAGGGGAAGCTTATCTCCGGCTGGCCCTCCTGCAAGCCCGGCTGGGGAGGCTGGCGCAAGCCCAGAGCACTCTCCGGGAGCTCCGCCAGCAGGGGGAGGTGCCCGAGGCAGTTTTGCTCGAGGGGAGGCTGGCATCTGCCCAGCAGGAATTCCCGGAGGCCGAGCAGCGGTTGAGGCGCTATCTGGAACTGCGTCCCGACGACCCCGTCGGGCTCTCGGAACTGGGGGCCGTTCTGCTGGCGCAACTGAAACCCGCGGAAGCCCAACCGTGGCTGCTGAAGGCGCTCGAACGAGACAGCGGGCTGGGAACGGCCCACTTCAACCTGGGAATGCTGTACCGCGGCAGGGGTGAGCTGGCCCAGGCTCTGCCCCATCTTCAGGCCGCCTCCACCCAGCTGGACACGGCCACCTCCTACCTGAATCTCGGTACCCTGCTGGCGGAACTGGAGCAGCCGGAAGCGGCCGAGGAGGCGCTTCGCCGGGCCTTGCGCCTGGACCCTGAGAATGCCGAGGCCTACTACTCGTTGGCTCGCCTCGTGCGAAGGCAGGGCCGGGTCGGGGAAGCTGACCAACTGCTGTCCCGCCATCAGCAGCTGGGCCGGGCCCAACAAGAGCAACGAGCCCGCCGGCGCCGGGTGGACTCCCTGCACGCCGAGGCCCGCCAGCTGCTCGAACAGGACCAGGTCGCCGGAGCGGAGGCCCTGCTCACGCAGATCCTGGAGCTGGACCCGGGGAATCACCTGGCGTTCTATCGCCTCGGACAACTCGAATACCTGCGGCGCCGCTACATGGCCTCACTGTCTCATGCCCGGTCGG
>JBFKLX010000356.1:0-3553 GCA_041630155.1 Acidobacteriota bacterium | reverse complement strand
TATGACATGGTAAGTCTGCAGCATGAATTTGGACTATATCCTGATGACTGGGGTGGACGCATCCTCGAATTCATTAATTTATGTGTGAAGCCGATTGTCACGACTTTTCACACTTTGCAAGCGCGCCCCGAACCGACGCCGCGACGATTGGTGCGGAAGTTAGCAGAAAACAGTTGTGCCAACGTGGTTATGTCGGGAATCGCCGCCAAGCTGCAAGATTTCCTCTAAGAATCGCACCCCGAGGAGTTATGGCCTGCAGCAGATCGTGGCAAACACATGAGTTCTACCTTCGCTGCCGCACGGGGAGCTGGTTGGTGGCGACATGAACAACTCGATGCGTCAGCGCGGGAGCGGCGGTGCGAGCTCCGGCCGGAGGTCGCACAACAAGCGCTCAAACTGACTTCGAAAGCTGGCTTCATCTTGCCAGTTGGTGAAGTCGGGAATGAAATAGCCACGGATTTCACGGGCGAGATCACGACCCGTCTCGGCGTCGAAACACTCCCATTGCCTGATCTTGTCGAATTCGACGAGTCCGATCGGAAACAGCATTCGCCTCTTTTCCGCGATTTCGCGGAGGCGGGCCTTGTAGATCTCGGTCTCCACCCAGTCGCTCCGCATACTGTGATCAGAAAGTACGAGCAGCAACTTGTCGTGGGTCTGGATCGCTTGGTCGACCTGGTCGTAGATCTTTCGACCGGCCCGCATCTGCTCGGGTGCGAACCAACACCGCACGCCGGCCTTCTGCAGACTGTCATGGAGGAGCCGGGCGAAATCTTCATCGTGCCGGCTGTAGCTCAAGAAGCATGAGTACAGCTGAACGGCACTCGCTGCGCGTAGATCGTAGATCTTGCGCAGGGTGTCTCTCACCTGCCCGGAACTCAAGTCTGGCTGGAAAAGTTGGGCTGCCTCGATCTCCCAATCGCTCAGACCGCAGCCCTGGAGAAACTCAATGGGAAGAGGCCAGGACCGGGCAATGGTGCGATTGTCGATTGGACAAGGCCCCAAAAAGATGCAGGTCTCCAGGCTTTTCGCCTTCTCGAGCGAGATGTTGCCGAGCACGGTTTCATAGAAACAGGCTCTCCGTAGATTGGCTCCGCGAAGGTTGGCGCCGTTGAGGTTGGCCCCGCAGAGATTGGCCTCGAGGAGTATGGCGCGATGGAAGTCGACCCCGGGGAGGTGGGCTCCGCGGAGGTCGGCCCGGCGGAGACCGGTGCGGCGGAGGTTCGCCCGGCGGAGGCCAGCCCCTCGAAGGTTGGCCCCACCGAGGTTCGCCCCGGCCAGGTTCGCTCGACGAAGGTTGGCTCGGCTGAGATTTGCCCCCTGAAGGTTGGCACCGCTGAAGTTCACTCCGCTCAGGTTGACCCGGCGGAGGTTGACCCCCGGAAGCGTTACCCGGCGGAGATCGGCGGCACTGAGGTTGGCACTCCTGCTGCTGGCTCGCCACTCATTCCATTTTTGAACTCCGCCACGCAGAATCTCGAGGTGTTCTGAATCCGCCATTTCCTTTGCCTTCTTCGCCAGGGGCAATGTCCCGGTCAGCGTGGTTCTCCACACAATCGAGTCGTTCTCGTGCCATGCCTGATAATGCCGGAAAATGAACCCAAAAACACCATGCAGGGCTGCGGAGGAGGTGACGATCGACCCACTTTTACTCCCGGCGCGGCCCTCGGGGCCGGTTCGGGGAAGCTCGAAACCCGATGCCCGAAATCCGAAACGATCCATCGACCGCCAGATCCTGCGCCCTGAGCCCTCTGCCTCGAGGGACCCGGGGTGGACGGTCACGCCGTCGCACACTACCCTCTGTGAGGACTTCCAATGAGATTCAACGCCCAGAGCATGGAGACACCTCGGCGCTGGGAGCGGCTGGTGGCAGCTGCCCTGGAGATCCTGGCAATCTTTATCGGGGGTAGTCTTCTGGCGCGGTCGCTGTCCCGCTCACTGGGGCTGGTCGAACTGCGCCGGCAACTGGAGTCTCTGATCTCGAGCGCCGATCCGCCGTTTCTCCAACTCAGCTGGGTCGTGGGGGCCGACCTGCTGCTGCGGTACGCGATCCTGTTCGCCCTGGCATATCTGGTCGGCCGCTGGCACAGGAACCGGAATCTGAGGGCGTATGGAATTTCGCTGGGCGACCGACCCTGGAGGTTCCATGTCCAGGTTGGGGTGTTGCTCGTCGCCGTTGGCACCTTCGTTCCGAAGTCGTTGATCTTCCTGAGGAGTTACCTGGACCTCGGGGCCGCTCATGAGGGCTGGGAAGCCCTGATGCGGCACGACGACTCGCTCGAGTTCTGGGTGTACATGGCAGTCGGGAGCTACGGGGTCGTACCGGTATTGGAGGAACTCTTCTTTCGTGGCTACTTCCAAACGAGGATCAGTGAGGACTTTGGCTCTTCACTTGCGATCCTGGCGACTGCCCTGGCGTTCACTGTCTCTCACACCCAGTACTTCCTCCCGAGTGTGTTTGCTCTGGGAATGCTCGGGTCCCTCTTCCTGTCAGCTTTGTTGCTCAGCTACGTGCGGTTCCGGACGGGTTCGGTCCTCCCCTGTATCATCGCGCACGCGTTGGGCAACACGCCAGTCGCCGGCCCTTATCTGTTCGTCACGCTCTTGCTCATGCTGGCGCTCATGATTCGGTTTCGTGCCGTTCTCGCGGAGTGGGGCGTCGCGTTCTTCAAAACGCTGGCGGGAATCCCATCGCTTTTCGAACTCGCCCTGGGCATCGCCGTCATCATGTTCCTGCTCGCCGTCGTCCTGGTTCTGCCTGGTGCCTTGCCGGCAGTGGCCGTGGTCTCCGCTCTCATCTTCCTGCTGCTGGAGAGCCGGGAGAGAAAAGCCCGCCGATCCGAGCCAACTGCCTGACGCCCGCAGGGCGGTCAGTGAAGTTGGACCGGGAGTCCTCTCGCAGAGACTACCCCGGCGCGGCCCTCGGGGCCGCTTCGGGAAAGCTCGAAACTCGAAGCCCGAAATCCGAACACGCCATCGACCCGCCCTCGAGCCCTGAGCCCCACGACCCAAGCCCTGTCCCCTCATGTCCCATCCCAGTCCCCGAGACCCGCCGGCCCGGCTACGACCTCCGGACCCAAAGTACTCCGGTTCGTAAACACGGTGACGGTTGCGGGCGAACCCGCAGGCGCCCGGCGACTGGGAGCAGGGTGGTCCACTCGGCATCCGCGGGCTGGCTGCTGCTTCGAAGCGCCCGCAACAGACGTCGCTGCATTTATGGATCGGGGTACTAAGCCCTAAGCCCTGAGCCCTTCAAGCCCCACGCTTGCCCTGTCCCCCATTCTCGCGAAGACCCGAGGACTCGGATGTTCTATACTCGGTCGGGCATTCGGCCAACTCTGAAGTGATATGAAGGGAGAGCGTTCGGCATCGCAGTCAGCAGACCGGGTCGAGCTGCAGGGAGCACCGCCGAGACTCTACGACGAGCTGGCGTCCTGGTGGCCGCTCCTTTCGGCGCCGGCCGAATACGCCGAAGAAGCCGAATTCTATCGGAAAGCCCTGGTCGACTCCTGTGATCGCCCGCCGCGCTCCCTGCTGGAGCTGGGCAGCGGGG
>JBFKLX010000355.1:0-3575 GCA_041630155.1 Acidobacteriota bacterium | reverse complement strand
GGCCTCCTCGACGGAGTGCACGACTACGCCTCCGGGGGCCTCGGGCGTAACGCCTTGTCAGCGCGGCGCTTCCGACGCCTCGCGACGAAACCTGGTGCATAATCCGGGCTAGAGTTCGAAGCCCCAGGGAGGTGATGATATGACTCAGACCGAGTTCGAGCTGTACGATCTGAGGGTCGTGGTGGAAAGCATCGAGGGCGACTGCACCTGCGACATGCGGGTCGGAGACGCTTTCTTCTTGAAGAGCGGTAAGCTGTCGCTTCCCGAGGGGAGAGACTTCTGCCTGTACGCACTCCAGTCAGCCATCCCTTTGCTGCCTGCCAAGCAGCGGGTCAACCATCCGGCCGATTGGATCGAGACCGACTCACGCGTCGTCTGCCCCGATCCGGCTTGCCGCCTGACCATGCGGATCGATCGTTTGGGGAAGCGACGGCTTCACCACGACGAGGTGAGTGCGGTGCCGCTGAGCGGCGAAGATTCCTGAGAGGATTTGCCCAGCCTGGTGCCGATGCCCGATGAGGAGAGACAACCGAATGATCGAACGCCCCGACCCTGATGCCTATCCCCCCTATTTCCGAACCTACGTCCGCCTCGTGCCCGAGGGCGACATCGTGCAGATCTTACGCTCTCAGATCGAGGAGACCTGCGCCTTCCTGAACTCCGTCGGAGAGAGCCGCTCACAGCTTCGCTATGACCCCGACAAGTGGAGCATCCGGGAGATCGTGGGCCACCTGGCCGACACCGAGCGGGTCTTCGCGTATCGCGCCCTCTGGTTTGCCCGCGGGGACCAGACCCCCCTTCCCGGCTTCGAACAGGACGACTGGGTGGCCCACTCCAGTGCGCATCAGCGCAGCCTTGGGGATCTGACCGCGGAGTACCGGTCGGTTCGCGACGCCACGGCGTCGCTCTTCGAAGGCCTGGACGATGCGGCACTCGCACGAAGCGGCTTGGCGAACGAGAATCGATTGCCGGTGGCCGTGGTGCCGTTCGTCATCGCCGGACATGAGAGGCACCACAGAAGGATCATCCAGGAGAAGTATCTCTAGGAAGAAACTCAAAGGTTGGAGTCCTCAGATTCTCAGAATGGATTGGGTTCAGCACTTGGCAAAGCCGTTTCACCCCGAAAGCGGGGTACGACCAGACTTGAAACTCGGAGACTCTGAATTGTTCTCTCTGGCCTGCCGGTTCCGCGAGGGCCTGCCCCTTGCCCCCACCTTGGCCCTTCGATAAGATTCGCTCGATGTACCCCAAGCCCTTTCACTACCACCGGGCCGGCACATTGGAGGAAGCTGCGCGGCTGCTGGACGAGCTGGGAGAGGATGCCAAGCTGTTGGCAGGCGGTCAGAGCCTGATCCCGCTCATGAAGTTCCGACTGGCCGCGCCCGACCATCTGGTCGACCTCAACTTCATTCCGGAGTTGAATTTCGTGCGGGAAGCCGATTCCGGCATCGCGGTCGGGGCGCTGGCTCGCCATGCCCAGATCGGAGACGCACTGGCCGCTCCCCAATGGGCTCCGCTGCGAGACTGCGCCTGGGGCATCGCCGACAACCAGGTTCGAAACCGCGGCACCCTGGTGGGCTCGGTCGCCGAAGCAGACCCGAGCGGGGACTGGGTCCCCGTGCTCTCGACCTTCGAGACCCGGGCGTCCATCGTGGGTCCGGCTGGAGGCCGTGAGCTTCCCCTGTCCGAGCTCGTCCTGGACGCGTACACTACCGCTCTGGAACCTTCCGAGGTGATCGCCGAGGTTTGTGTTGCGGAGCCACCGGCCAGCAGTGGCGGGGCGTACGTGGCCTTCAAGCGGAGCGCCCAGGTCTACGCTTCGGCCAGCGCCGCCGTTCACCTCACCCTGCAACACGATGCCTGCTCTCGAGCGCGAATCTTTCTGGGGTGTGTGGGTCTGACCGCGATACACGCCGAGCAGGCCGAGCGAGAGCTGCTGGGCCAGGCGCCAGACGGAGATGGCTTGCAGAAGGCCGCCGAGGCCGCTGCGGCGGCCGCCGATCCGCAGTCGGACATGCGGGGCTCCGCGGACTTCAAGCGCACCTTGATCCGGGCACTCGTCAAAGAGGCGGTGAAGCGAGCCGCTGCGAGATGCCGGGGCGAGGTGGTGGAAGGAGGTCACATCTATGGCTGAGCGGGTCCCTTCCGTCCATATCGAGGTGACAGTCAACGGAAAGATCTATCGTCGAGCCGTCGAGCCGAGGATGTTGCTGGTCGATTTCATCCGGGACGAGCTCGGCCTGACCGGGACCCACGTGGGCTGTGAGACGAGCTACTGCGGAGCCTGCACGGTGCTGCTCGATGGGGCGAGTGTCAAATCCTGCACGCTGTTTGCCGTCCAAGCCGACGGAGCTGAACTCACCACGGTGGAAGGCCTGGCGAAAAACGGCGAGTTGCACCCGCTTCAGGAAGCGTTTTCGGAATGTCACGGGTTGCAGTGCGGATACTGTACGCCGGGACTTCTGATGTCGTCCCATTTCCTTCTCTCCCGCAATCCGCATCCCAGCGATGGGGAGATACGAAAGGGGATCGCGGGCAACCTGTGCCGCTGTACCGGATACCAGAACATTCTGGCGGCGGTGCGACTCGCCGCAGAGCGGCTCAACGTCAAACATCAGCAGTCGGATCGCGAGTAATGGGAAAAGAGGCGAATGCCGAAGCGGCCCGACCAGACACGTGCAGGGTGGCGATCGAGTCTGGGGATTGCAGAGTTGGCGTTCACCCGCGATTCGGGATTCGACTCCCCATTCCGGAGGGTGCCACATGATCATCACGCACCAGGGCGATTTCAAGGTGGGCCGGCCGCGGCAGGACGTTTACGATTTTCTCGTCGACCCGCGCCGGTTTGCTCCCCTGCTGCCGCACTTTCAATCACTCGAAGTGCCGGACGAGAACACCTTTGTGGTCAAGATCAAGATCGGGGTTTCCCACATCCGCGGCACGGCGACCGTCCGGCTCAGCGTGGAAGAGCGGCGCTCTCCGGATCACGCCTCCTACAAAGGGACGGGGAGCATGGCCGGGGGCTCGGTCAACCTAGGGGCGGCCTTCGACTTGGTGGAGGTGCCAGAGGGGACTATCGTGAACTGGCAGGGGCAGGCCCAGATCTTCGGCAAGATTGCCTCGGTGGCGCGGGGACTCCTGCAGCCGCTCACCAAGAAGAACATCCAGGTTCTGATCGACTCGCTGCAACACGCTCTTTCGGGCGCCCAGGGAGGGAGTGGGTAAGTGGTTAAGTGCGAAGTGCGAAGTTCGAAGTCGATTGAGGGTCGATCGAAAGGGAGAGGGCGGTGACTGAGCACAAATCGAATTCCAGCACGAGCTCCCGCTGGGTGGGCAAGCCGGTTCGGCGCAAGGAGGACAGCCGGCTGGTCCAGGGCAAGGGGAAATTCGTCGACGACTTCAAGATGGCCGGGATGCTCTACCTGCATTTCGTCCGGTCGCCCTATGGCCATGCGCGCATATTGAGCGTCGATACATCAGAGGCCGAGGCTCTGCCGGGTGTCCACGCCGTGCTGACGGGCCGGGAGGTGGTCGGGCAGGTCCAGCCGTTCATGCAGATCGGGCCCGAGCCAGGC
>JBFKLX010000354.1:0-3625 GCA_041630155.1 Acidobacteriota bacterium | reverse complement strand
GTCGCCGGAGCGGAGGCCCTGCTCACGCAGATCCTGGAGCTGGACCCGGGGAATCACCTGGCGTTCTATCGCCTCGGACAACTCGAATACCTGCGGCGCCGCTACATGGCCTCACTGTCTCATGCCCGGTCGGCTCGCGACTCCAGCCCGGTAGAGCCTTCTTACCTCTTCCTGGAAGCGATGAGCCTGGAGAAGCTGGGCCGAAGCGAACAAGCCCGCTCCACCTACCAAGCCGTCCTCGACCTCTTCCCCTATGCCGGCGCCCATCAGGGACTGGCGCGGCTTGCGGCGGCCTCCGGCGATTACGCGAGCGCACTGGATCACCTCGAGCGGGCGGTCGAAATGGAGCCGGACGACCCTGAGCTCCACCTCGAGCTGGCCGCTGTGCTCGAGCAGGTGGGAAGGCCGGAGGAAGCCGCTCTCCATCGGAGCCGGGCCGGCGATCTGCAAAACCACCCCCGCCAAGACGGAAGCAAGCAGCCTTGAAAGAGCACCGTGCGGCGTGACACCGGCCTCCCCTGCCCGTGACGCAGAGAATCCGGCTGGAAGCCGGTGTCACACCGGAGAGCCTCCTTCAGAAATTGATCCTGGCCCCCAGTTGAATCACCCGCGATTCCCGCGTGGAGGTGAAGTTCCCGAAGGTGTCGTTGACCAGGTTGGTGTCGACGTCCAGGAACTGCGCGTGGTTGAACGCGTTGAAAAATTCGAAGCGCAGCTCCAGATTGGAATCTTCGCTCCAGAGCCGAGTCTTCTTGGTCACGATCAGGTCGAAGTTGTTCACACCGTTGTCCACCCGGAACTGGTTGGGCCCCGAGGTGCCCCGCCTGAAATCACTGGCTAGGTCGAAGCCGTTCGAGGGGTCGCCGAATGCCCGGAATGCCCCCGAGTTGAAGGCGGCGTTGTTGTTCTGGCGAGGATCCACGGTCGTGAAAGGCTCCGAGCCCAGATCGGCAAAACTCAAAACACCGCCGCCCGTGCCGACCGTGTCGAACGGGTTGGTCACCGAGAAGGGCGTTCCGGACTGGAAGGTGGCGATCCCGCCGACCCCCCATCCCTTCAGCAACACTCCGGACGGCCCACTGAGGCTCCGTCCCCATGGCAGTTCCCAGATCCAGCTGGCCACGAAGCGGTGCGGAATGTCATCGGAAGAGAGGCTCCGCCCGAAAGTACGGTCCAGCAGATCCAGGGTGCCACGCTGGGTGTCCACTTCAGTGATCGACTTCGAGAAGGTGTAGGACACCTGATACAACAACCCCTGGCCGAACCGCTTCTGCATTTGGACCTGCAGGCCGTTGTACCAGGTGTTGCCGGCCGAAACCAATTGGTTCAAACCGGTCAGGACGTCCGAATTGAGCCGGCGCGAATTGGTGTTGGTGGGCGTCGGCGTCGGAATGACGCGGCCGTCCGGGACGGGCAGAAAGGTGCCCACCGAGGGATTGATCTGCTCGCGTGCGTACTGCTTCAAGCTGCGGTTGCCCACGTAACTGACACTGAACACGTAGTCGTCCAGGAACCCTCTCTGGATGGTCAGGTTGTACTGGTAGGTGTAAGGGGTGCGAATGAACGGGTCGATGGGCTGCGAGAACAGCGAGAGCGGGGCGCTGATGGCGAACTGGTCCGCCTCGAAGGGGTTGGGAAGCTGCCCGAAATCGTCTCGAAAATTGGGAAAGGGGTCAGCAGCGAAGGGGTCCGAGAGGGTGCCGCTGCCCGGGAAGAAGAAGGAGTTGGTGCCGTTGAACCCGGGTGCCGAAAGCTGCTGCAGAGCCGTGTCGCCGATGATCGAACCGTAGAAAACTCCGAAACCCGCCCGAACCACCGTCTTCCTGGCGCCGAACAAGGCCCCCAAAAGACCGTCCTGGGCCGACGGGGACCAGGCAATGCCGAGGCGCGGCGCGAAGTTGTTCCAGTCCTTGTTGACGCCGCCCCGCGGCACCGCGCCGCCCAGCAACGGATCAGGATCACCCACGTAGACCAGCCCGCTGGGAGCGCGTCCGCCCGGAGGCACCACGACCGGGCTGCCCGTGTCGAAGTCCCGCAGCTGGCCGCTGGTCAGAATTTCCGATACGGCGCCCGGGCGGTAGTAGGCGACCCGGTCGAACTTGTCGGTGATGGGGGAAGTGTATTCCCAGCGCAACCCGAGCGAGAGGGTCAACTGGTCCGAGAGCCGCCAGGTGTCCTGAATGAACCACGCGGCAGCGTTCTGTCGGTAATCGCGCAGGCCGTTGGCGCCCACTTGTATGGCAATCGGGCTGTTGCCGATCAGGAAATCGGCGAAATCGTCTCCGGTGGTATTGCCGCCGAAGAACCCAGAATAGGTGAACAGGCCCTGGTTGATGAACAGGAAGGTCTGGTCCTGCCGGTAGTGCGTGCCGTCGAAACCGAACTTGAAACGATGGCCGCCCGGCGCCCAGCTGACAGAATCCTGGAGCTGAAAATTTTCCGTCACCCGCGCCTGCGGTCCCTGAATCGAGTTGCCGAAGCTGAGGCCGCGGTCGAACAAGCGCATGAAGGGCGGCCCGGCGAACTGCTGGTTGGCCACGAAATTGCCCGTGAAGCCAATCTCCGCCGGCGTCGTGCTGTTTTGCGGGGCCACTGACGGCTGGTCGTTGCGGGTATAGCCCACCAGCAGCGAGTTGACCAGGCTCGGGGACAGCGCATAGGTGTGGCGCACCACGTGGTTCTGCGAAGTGCGCAGATCCAGCGACCCGAAGCCCGGCACGTTTCCACCGCCGAAGGGGAAGGGATCTTGGTCTTCGAAATCGAACAGATTGAAGGAGTAGCTGATGGTCTGCCGGTCGTTGAGGAAGTGGTCGAATCGGGCCGTCACCTGGTCGGTGTCCGTGACTTGGTCGGCCGACGCCACGGCCTGGCCGGACGCATCCGGACTGGGCAAAAAGTCCAGGTAGTAGCGGGCGATCGGGGAGATTCGGGAATCGGGAATCCGGTTGCCCGGAAAAGGCTGGCCGGTAGCCGGATCGATCAGCTGGCGGCCCAGCTCGCTGAAGTCCCCCAGACGTTCCGCCTGAGACGGCAGGCCGGTCACGGTCTGAGTCGCCCCGATCAACTGACGGCGTCCTTCGTAATCGACGAAGAAGAAGGTTCGCTCGGCACCGTCATAGAGGCCGGGTATCTTCACCGGGCCCCCAATGTTTCCGCCGAACTCCTTGCGCTCGAAGCGCCGGCGCAGGTCGTCGTCGCCCAGGCCGGGATTGGCCAGGGCCTTGTCGAAGTAGCGCGCCGCCGACAAGGTGGTGGGACGCCAGAAGAAGCGCGCGTTCCCGTGGTACCGGCTGGTTCCGCTCTTGGTCACGACGTTGATGACCGACCCGGTGTTGCGTCCGAATTCTGCTTCGAAATTGGAAGTCAGGAGACGGAACTCCTGAATGGCGTCGGGACGCGGCAGCACGCTGGCGGCTCCTCCTACTGCTACTTCGTTGTTGTTGGAGCCGTCCAGTGTGATGTTGTTCTCGACTCCACGCTGGCCGTTGACCCGGATGCCCAGACCCCCGCCGAACGTCTGCGCGGCCAGCTGGTTGGCGGGCACCACGCCGGGCTGGAGCAGGGCCAGGTTGAGCACGTTGCGGCCGTTGAGCGGCAGGCCTTCCACCCGCCGGTTCTCCACGGT
>JBFKLX010000353.1:0-3634 GCA_041630155.1 Acidobacteriota bacterium | reverse complement strand
GCTCGAGACAGTGGCTCCAAAGATCCTCACTGTCCGGGAAGCCGAGCAGCCGGGCGGCCAGCCGGGTCTGCTCTCCGCTCCGCTCCAGTGAATTGCTGGAGCGCTCGCTCAGCAGGCGCACGGCGCTCTCCAGGCGCAGCAGAAAGTCCCACCATGCGAGCATGGCTCCGGCGTCCAGGGGAGAGGGCTGCAGCGTTTCGAGGTGTTTGAGGACCCGCTGCGTGTTCACCTCCGGCATGCCCACCTCGAGCTGGGCCACCTGAGCCGCCAACTGGATGTCCAGCATTCCGCCCAGTCCAACCTTGAAGTCGATTCGCTGGTCGCTCTCGCGCGCCAGTTCCCGCTCTTTCCTGCGGCGCAGGTGCAGTACGTTTTCCAGCTCCCCGGCAGTCAAGGGCCGGAGGCGGAGCAGGGAACTCGCGGAGATGGGCCTGCCTTGCTGCAAGACTGGCCGCAACTTGAGGTAAGCGAGCCGTTCCCAGCCTTGTGCGCGGTCCTGGAAATACCGGCGGCCCACGGCCAGCGGGGTGGCGGGTGAGGACTTGCTGCCCTCGGGCCGCAGCCGGATGTCCAGGCTGTAGCAAGGCCCCTCGGTGCTGTAGCTTTCCAGCTCCCGCTTCAACCAGCGCACCAGAGTGTTCCAACCTCCCGGAGAAATTCGCGAGTCCCGTTCGTCGTAGATCAGGACCACGTCCAGGTCTGAATGGTAGGTGAGTTCGCAGCCTCCCAGTTTGCCCAGGGCAAAGAGGCTCCAGCGCGCGGCTCGAAATTGCGGATGCTCCGCCATCCATTGCCGGCATGCATCCTCCAGGCACAGGTCGGCCAGGTGACTGAGACGGCGACGGGCTCGACTGCACTCTTTGGTGTCCAGCTCCCAGGCGGCGATCTTGAGCTCTTCCCGCCGCTTGAAGACCGCTCGTCGCACAGTGGCCGGCCCGTAGCCGCCCGGAACCATTGCTTCCCATCCTTCGCGGTCAGGCGGTGGGGGAAGGCCCCGCGCCAGCGCATCCAGGAGTTCCGGATGGCGAATCAGGGAGTCCGAGAGGAAGCTGCTCAGCGAGATCAGGCGAAAGAGCCGCCCCGCGAGCTCTGGGTCCTCCACCAGGCCCTGGTAGAGCGGCACGCGCGAGCCCAGGGCCTCGCAGAACCGGTCGAAGCGATTGACCAGGCGCTCGGGATGCTCGAGGCCCGCCGCTGCCGCCAGGAGGCCTGGAAGCAGGTTGGCCAGGAGGTTGCGCATCTTGGCCGCGGAATGCGGAAATGCCGGCGCCGTCTTCAATTGCTCGAGCGAGTCCCAGAACGGTCCGGGCGGGTCGATCTGGGCTCCCCGCAGCGTTTCCAGCGCCGACTCGCGGCTGACTCTGGCATCCAGGACGAGACGCCGGAGCCGCGACTCCGGGGCCGGCTGGAAGAGAGCCTCGAAGAGGCGCCGCACGTTGCGCTGATGCCTGGCCAGCTCCTTTCCGAACTGCGGGGCCCGCCGCCGCCCGCCCATCTGACGGGCCAGCCGCTCCAGTTCGACGGCATCCTCGGGCAGCGTCTGGACCTGGCGGTCGTGTACCAGCTGCAGGCGATTCTCGACTGCCCTGAGAAAGGTGTAGGCGTCTTTCAGCCGGTGGAAGTCATCCGTCTCGAGGTAGCCGGCATCCACCAGCCGATCCAGCGCCCGCAGGGTGGAGGGCGAGCGCAGACTGGCATCCGGCCCCCCGTAGAGAATCTGAAAGCTCTGCACGAAGAATTCCACTTCCCGTATCCCGCCCATGCCCAACTTCACATTGCGCCCCTCGGCACCCCTTGGTTCCACCGCTCGCTCGCTGCGCCGCTTCAGCCAGGCGATTTCCTCCAAGGCGGCTTGATCCAGGTACTTTCGGTAAACGAAGCGCCGGGCCGACTGTTCGAACTGCTGACACAGTTCGGGGTCTCCGGCCACCGCTCGGGCCTTGATCAGCGCCAGACGCTCGAAGGTCTCTGCGCTGGTCTCCCAGTAGTGGCGGTAGGCGCTCAGCGGGTAGGCAATCTCTCCTCCGCGGCCCATCGGCCGCAGCCGTAGATCCACCCGGTAGAGCCGGCCTTCCTTGGTGATTTCGCCCAGCACTGCGGTCAAGCGCTTGGCCAGGCGCATCATCCGCCGCCGGTCACTGGCGTCCGAGTAGACGTAGACCAGGTCGATGTCGGAGCTGAAATTCAGCTCCTGCCCTCCCAGTTTGCCCAGAGCGATTACCGCGAAACAGTCCCCGGGCTCCCCGAACTCGGGCAAGAGCAGCTCGAGGACGGTTTTCACGATGGCATCGGCCAGTCGCGACGTCTGCTCCAGGATCTGAGGCAAATCGGCCAGGCCCAGCAAGTCCTGAGCGGCGATGCGCAGGTATTCCCGGCGGTGCAGGCGGCGCAGCGACTCCAGACTGGATTGGGGCCGGCCGAAAACGAGGGCCTGCCGGCACTGCTCGAGGAAATAACCGCTTGGCGGAATTTCGTCCAGACGCCGGCCGGCCAGCAGCCAGTAAAAGTACTGCGGGTTGCGCATCAGCAGCTGGGTCAGGAAGAGGGACGAACCGAAGAGAGTCGCCGCCGCCTCCAAGGCGCCTTCATTCTCGGTCAGGAAGGCCACCAGCCCATCGGCGCTCCCGGCCGCCTCGAAGAAACTCTCCAGGCGCAAGAGGGCGGCGTCCGGGTCGGGGCAGCCCGCCAGCTGTCCCAGCAGGTCGCTCAGGAGCTTGGCCAGGCGACCCCGGTCGCTGAGGCGCTCGGCCAGCTGCTGGATTCGCTGATCGGCCCCAGCCGGATCGCGAAAGCCCAGGTCCGCCAGAAAGGCGCCCGCCCGGGCCGGCGAGAGATCCGGAGAGAGGATCAGATCCGACGCCCTCACACCGGGGCCCGAGCTGTCGGCGCTTGGCTTGCTCACAGTCAGCATGACGCAGTACTCGGGGCCCCCTTGTCAACCCGGACGGCCGAGCCGATACCCCGTGGCCCCGGCTCTGCCGCCCCAGCGGGTGTCTCCCGTTCAAATGTCGAAATAGAGGGCGAACTCGTAAGGATGGGGCCGCAGCCGCATGGCGTCCACTTCGTGTGTCCGCTTGTAGTCGATCCAGGTCTGGATCACGTCGGGCGTGAAGACGTCGCCCTTGAGCAGAAAATCGTGATCGGTCTCCAAGGCGTCCAGCACCTGCTCGAGGCTGCCGGGCAGGGAAGCCACCTTGGCCATGTCCTCCGGCTCCAGATCGTACAAGTCCTTGTCCATCGGATCCGGAGGCAGGATCTTGTTTTGAATCCCGTCCAGCCCGGCCATCAGCATGGCGGCAAAAGCCAGGTAGCCGTTGCAGGACGGATCGGGCGACCGGAATTCGATCCGCTTGGCTTTCTCGCTGCGCGAATAGGCGGGAATGCGGACGCAAGCACTCCGGTTTCGCTGCGAATAAATGAGGTTGATGGGCGCCTCGTAACCGGGCACCAGGCGCCGGTACGAATTGGTGGAGGGGGCGCAGAAGGCCAGCAATGCCGGCGCGTGTGCGAGTATGCCCCCGATGTAGTGCACCGCCGTCTGGCTGAGGTCGGCGTAGGTCCCGGCTTGATAGAAGAGGTTCTTGCCCCCCTTCCACAGGCTCTGGTGACAGTGCATGCCCGAGCCGTTGTCCAT
>JBFKLX010000352.1:0-3653 GCA_041630155.1 Acidobacteriota bacterium | reverse complement strand
CTTGGTCCCGGGGGAGCGTGATGAAGGTTCTTAGTACTCCGATTCGTAAATACGGTGACGGGTGCGGGCGGGGCTCTCGAGGCGAGGTCGCGAAGAGAGGAGGGGGCGATGCCGGAGCATCGTCGAGGAGGAACGACAAAGAGATCGCCGAGACCCCCGTGTGCCCGAAGGGTTGCGGGCGAGGCCCCAGGTGCCCGCCGCCTCGGAGCAGGGTGGCCCACTCGGTTTCCAGGGGCCGGCTGCTGCTTCGAAACGCCCGCAACATACGTTGCCGTATTCATGGATCGGAGTAGTCAGACAGATCTGCAAGGCTTGGTGTCGGGAACGCAAAGTTCTTTTGAGTTTCGAGCTTCCCCGAAGCGGCCTCCCCGGGCTGCGAAGGGAGCGGCGCGCCGGCTGGCTGGACAATGCTCCGGTGGTGGTGTATGTCAGAGGTCGGAGGTCCTCCCATGCTTTCTCGACGTAATTTTCTAGGAGCCCTGGGGCCGGCCGCGGCGGTCAGTACCGCAGCGTGGTTGCATCCCGAGGGCCTGATCCGGGTCTTGCAGGCGGCCGCATCGGTGGAGAAGAGCGGCCGGTCGCCCCTCGAGACGGCTGCCGACGAGAGCTTCTGGTTCGAAGTTCAGCAGGCCTTTACAGCCGACCGAAGCCTGATCAACCTGAACAACGGAGGGGTCTGCCCCGCGCCCGCGGTGGTCCAGGAGGCCATGAAGCGGCATCTGGACTACTCGAACCTCGCCCCCGTCTACACCATGTGGCGCGTTCTGGAACCTCAACGAGAGGGAGTCCGCCAACGCCTGGCCCGCGAATTCGGATGTGACGAGCAGGAGATCGCGCTGACGCGCAATGCCTCGGAAAGCCTGCAAATCTGCCAGTTCGGGTTCGACCTCGAGCCGGGCGACGAGCTGCTCACCACCAATCAGGACTATCCCCGCATGATCAACACCTGGAAGCAGCGGGAGCGCCGCGAGGGAATCGTCCTGAAACAGTTCTCGATTCCGGTACCTGCCGAGCATCCCGATGAGATCGTTCGATTGTTCGAAGAGCACATCACTCCCCGCACCCGGCTCATCCTGATGTGCCATATGATCAATCTCACCGGCCAGATTCTGCCCGTGAAGCCGGTGGTGCAGATGGCGCGCCGGAAGGGCATACCGGTCATCGTAGACGGTGCTCACGCCTTCGCTCACTTCGAATTCTCCCACGCCGACCTGGATTGCGACTACTACGCCAGCAGCCTGCACAAATGGCTGTTCGCACCCCACGGTACGGGACTCCTGTACGTCCGCCGCGACAAGATCGCGGGGCTCTGGCCCCTGATGGCGGCCGAGCAGAAACAGGACGAAGACATCCGCAAGTTCGAGGAGATCGGCACCCACCCCGCCGCCAACTACCTGGCGATCGCCGACGCCTTGACCTTCCACCAGGGAATCGGCCCCGCACGCAAAGCGGCGCGCCTCCGCTACCTGACCCGCTACTGGGCCGAACAGCTTCTGGAACACGACGCGGTGCGACTGCACACGAGTCTGCGGCCCGAGTTTTCGTGTGGCCTGGCCAATGTCCAAATCGAAGGGATCGACAGTGGGGAGCTGACGAATCATCTGTGGCGGGAGCACCGGATCCTGGTGACCCCGATTCAGCACGCCGAGTTCCAGGGGATTCGGGTCACCCCCTCCGTATACACCACGCTCGAGGAACTGGATCGCTTCGTCGCCGCCATGGAGAAGGTGATTCGCAACGGCCTCCCCCGAGCCTGAGGCTGAGACCATGCACCTGCAAGGACAGACAGCCATTGTGACGGGCGCCAGCAGCGGCATTGGCGCAGCCGTGGCCCGCGAGCTCTCCCGGGCGGGAATGCAGCTCGTCGTGACGGCCCGGCGCCCGGAACAGCTTCAACAACTGGCGGCAGAACTGGGCCAGGCGCGGGCACTCGCCGGAGACATCACCGATCCCGAGCTGCCACAGCGGCTCATTGACGAGGCTCAAGAAGCCTTCGCCAGGTGCGACGCAGTGGTCAACAATGCGGGCATCCTGGAAGTCGGGTCCGCCGCCGAGATCGACTTGGACCGGATGTGCCGGATGGTCCGGGTCAACGTAGAAGCCGCCTTCCGCATGGCTTATTGCGCGGTCCGGCACTTCCAGGCAGCCGGGCGGGGCCACCTGGTCAACATCTCCAGCGTCCTGGGGACCAAAGTTCGCCCCGGGGCCGGCGCCTACTCGGGCACCAAATACGCCATCGAAGCACTCTCGGAGGCGTTGCGGCTGGAGCTGTCCGGCACCGCGGTGAAGGTCTCGGCCGTGGCGCCCGGCATGGTCCTCACCGAACTGCACGATCACATGCCGACCCACCCCAAGGTCACTCTCGGGATCGAACATCCCCTCAGCCCCAGCGACGTGGCCCGCAGTGTGCGCTACGTCCTGGAACAGCCCGAGCACGTTCGCATCGGCCGGCTGCTCGTCCTGCCCTCGCAAAGTCCGGTGTGAGAGGGGCTTGGGGCGTCGGGCGTAGCCGGTGATTTCCTCGAAAGAGCTGGGGAAGCGTGCGCCAAGTTTCACGCCTGCCCAGGCAGGGTTGGTTCGTCTGCAGTGAGCTCTGAAATCTTAGATTTGAGATGCACTAATTGTTCGAAGCTCGACAGATCACCCTCTTCCCCGACCGGATCGCTGGCACTTCCTCTACAGACGTAGTATCGTTTTTACAGTTGTAGAGGAGTGGTCGAATTGAGCAAAGCGCAGCAGATACCTGATTTGGGCCCTCTGGAGTTCCAGCTCCTGAGGATTCTGTGGAAGTCCGCGCCGGCCTCGGCGCGCCGCATCCTCGAATGTTACAACCGAAAAGCCAGCCGCCCGCTCAAGTACACGACTGTGATGACGCTACTGAGCAGGATGGTGGACAAAGGCGTCCTGGAAGCGGACCGGAGCCGGCAGCCTTATGAGTTCCGTCCTCGGGTGAGCCGGGAACAGATTCTGCGGCACCGAGTCCGGGATTTCGTGGATCGGTTCTTCGAAGGCAGCGCGGCCGATTTGGCGGTTCGGCTGGTTCAGGAGAGCGAGTTGTCCGAGGAATCGATTCAGAGACTCGAGCTCCTTCTGCGCCAGAAGGCCGCTTCGCAGCGGGAGGAGAAGTGATGGCGCCACAGGGAATCATCCAAGCCCTGGGCGGAGTCATCTGGGAGAGCCTCTGGCACGGTACGGCGCTGGCCCTGGTGACCGGATTGCTGAGCGTCTCGCTGCTGCGGCGTTGCGGGCCTGCTCTGAAGGCAACGCTCTGGACTCTGGTGTTGATCAAGTTTCTGCTCCCGCCGCAATTGATCCCCGGGGCCTTTTCGTTCAGCCATTGGTTGGGGATCTGGACCGAACCGATTTCGCCGCCGGGGGCAGGGCCAGAACTGCCCGCCGTGCTCTTGCATACGGTCCTCCCAGGCCAGACCATTCCGGCGACGGCCGCCTCATCCTGGTGGATCTGGCTGCTGGCCACAGGTTACGTCGCGGGAGTCGGGGCATGCGCAGTCCGCTGGGTGCTGACCAGCCGGCGAGTGAGGCGGCAGTTGCGCAGCCTGCCTCCGGCTTCGCCCTGGCTGCAGTGCGAAGTAGACAGCCTCGTCCGGGCCGTGGGGCTGGGTCGCAGCCCCGCAATCCTGGCCTCGAGGGCG
>JBFKLX010000351.1:0-3688 GCA_041630155.1 Acidobacteriota bacterium | reverse complement strand
GGGGAGGGCCGAGGATGGGCTCTGGGTTTACCAGTTTTTCCAGGAACGCCCAGGCCCAACTCTGGCACTGAATCAAGCAGCGTCCAGAAAAGGAAGCCAGCCGGTCCAGCAACCCCCGCAGCAGATCGAACCCGTCCGGATGGCGCAGGAAACAGCGTTCCATTCGAGGAATCACAGTCAGGCCCTTGGAGAGGTGCCCATCGACTCGGTCGAGCCAACTCCGATCCCCCCGGAGCAGCTCTTCCAGAGGCGGCGGCTCCAGCACAGGCAGTTCCCGCTGAGCCGCCAGGGCGCGGACGATCTCAGCCGCTCCGGAAAACGGCCCCCCCACGATCAGACGGACGCCCGGATCGCCACCCGATTCGAGCCAGTCTTGCAGTCTCGCTCCCAGCTCCCGCGCCGCACCACTCCATTCCCAGTTGGGGGCGAAATGGTGCACGATCTCTGGATCGACGGGGCGGAGCTGTGTGGCCGTGGGAACCTGGGACGGCAAACCGCGCAGTCGCCTCACCAGAGAGCTGAACCCTTTGCGGACGACCTCCCCTGGCGGCTCCGAGGGAACCTTGTAGGCGACCAGCTGGCAAAAACTCCAGAATTTCTCTTCCTCGATCATATTACCGGGGTCCCGGATCACAGAGCCGATCTCACGTTTCCCCGTCTCCTATCAGATCCACGATTGAGAGGGCAAGAACCTTGGTGGCGTCGACCAGGTCTTCGATGGCGCAATATTCATCGGGCTGATGAGCCAGATCGAGCCGTCCGGGCCCGTAGGCGACGCATTGCTGAATCCCCCCAATCTGTGTGACGTGCTTGTGGTCGTAGGTTCCAGGGCTGGCAACCAGCTTGGCTGCCCGGCCCAGGACCTGACGGACGGACTCTTGCAGTGTTCGAACGACCTGGCTCCCGGAGTGCGTTTGCACGGGTTGAGCGATCATCAGGTCTTCCAGCTGCAACGTACAATCGCCGTTCTCGAGCTCGACGGCCCGCAGCCGTTCCTGAATCTCGGCCCTCACCTGGTCGAGATTCTCTTCCGGGAGGAAGCGTCGGTCCAGCACCGCTTCGCAGCGGTCCGGAATACAAGGCGTTTGAATCCGTTCGCCCGCTTGGCCGCCATGGATGGCGTTACAGTTCAGCGAAGGGTGGCGGGCTTCGGTCGGAACCACGGGGAGCGAGGTTTTGCGGGTGAGGAACCGGGGCCCCAACTGGTTTCGGAAATCCTCCAGTAGGCGGCCCATGATCTCGATGGCGTTGATCCCCCCCAAGGGCATGCTGCCATGCCCGATCCGGCCTTGGACGATGACCTTGAACCAGTAGGCCCCGCGATGTCCGATGCAGATCCGGTCGACGTCCAGAGGTTCGGGGATGATGACGAAGTCGACTCGAGAGGAATCCAGCCACCCGTGCCGCGCCAGCCAGGCGACACCGGCCTGCCCGCCGCTTTCTTCATCGACTGTGGCGCTGAACTCGAGTTGTCCCTGCAGGGGGACGCCGCAATGCAGCACGGCTTCGCAGGCAAAGAGCGCCGCGGCCAGCCCGGCTTTCATGTCGGCGCTGCCGCGACCGTAGATTCGGCCCTCGCGGACCAGCCCCCCGAAGGGGTCCACCTTCCAGCCATGGCCGGGAGGAACCACGTCCAGATGGCCGTTCAGGTGAAGGCATGGGCGCGGTTCCCTTCCCGCCAGCCGTCCCAGGACGTTGACCCGAGGATGCTGCCGGGAGTGCTCCGGCTCTCCCTCGGCCCGAAGGAGTTCGACCTCGAACCCCACGGCGCTCAGCCGATCGGCCAGCAGGGCTGCACACTCGGCATAGTGTTGACCAGGGGGATTGATGGTGGGGATGCGGATGAGTTCCCGCGTCAGCTCCACCAGCTCGTCCTGTCTCGCTTCCACCCGCGCCAGGATGGCGTCTCTGTGTCGCATGCTGGTTGGGAGTATAACGGCTGGCGGCGCTCTTTCAGAGGACTATCTGAGAGGAATTCGAAGTCTAGGAGTTCGACAACAGCAGGAGCACCGGCTCCTCAGAAAGGAGCTGCCGGAGAAAAAAGCCCGGATTCCCCACTTGCTCGAAACCCGAGATCCGAGATGAAATCCATCGGACCCGGACGTGCGGGTTCCATCAGCACTGCTCCAGCAATCCCCGCAGCGGCGCCCGGGCCAGGACCTCGCTTCGGACCCGGCCCTCGTCGTCGGGCCAGCGCACCAGGCGGATCTCTCCGCGAACGATCTCCAGGCCGGTGATAGCGCCATCCTGAAAGCAGCAACACCCGGCGTTGAAATAGCAGGGCTGGTGCATGGGCACCCTCGGGCGCCCGCCCGGCTTGCGCATTTCCTGCGCCTTGACCCATTCCAGCTGAGCCGCTGCAATGGCCACCCGTTCCTCCAGGTCCCAAACCTCCGGGCGCACCGCCAGTTCTTCTTCCAGATCGGTCAATTGCTCTTCCAGTTCGGCCGAGCGAGACTGCGAGGCGAAGACGGGCCGGTGCGTGTGTCCGGCGATCAGGATCAACTTGGGTTGATCGGCAGCCCAACCGTAGAGGGCCACGTCATGCCTCTCTCTCAGCTCCCAGTCCTGCGAAGGAGTATTGGCTGAGAATCGGGTCAACCGCTGAAACGGGCGCCAGAAAAATCGAATGGCCAGCCGGGCAAAGCGCGACCAGGCGTCGCTGGCCCGGGAACCGTGGTGGCCGTGGACCAGGAAGAGTGTGCCCAGAGACTCTCCCGCCTCCACGATGTCCACCAGCAAGGCCTCGTGAACCGCCAGGGGGGTGCCGAAGATGGGATCGAGTAGACTCGAAACCCGGTCGGGGAAGGCCCACAGGTCGTCGTGATTCCCCCACAACCGGGCATAGCGGCCGCGATGATGGAACTCGGCCTCCAGCGACAGCGATCGCCGGTACGAGCGCAGGATGGCCGCCGGACGCTCCTCCCACAGCTCTTCGACGTCGCCCAGCAGGATGAGCCTGTAGTCCTTTTTCAGGTAGTAGGCCAGGGCGGCATTGAAGGCCGGTTCCGCCAGGCGAAAATCGTCGGCCCCGTCGCGGGTCCCCCGATGCAGGTCCGAGAGCAGAATCCAATGAGACCGCTCCAGGTCCAGTGTCAGGCTCTGCCCGGGCCCCGCCTTGCGGGTGCGTTCCAGAACGGCCGTCAAGGCCCGTCCCACGCGGGCGTCGTACGCTCTCTCCTGAAGCCGTACCAGGCTTTCTTCAACAGACATGAGGTGAGATGGTCAGCATCGAAACCTAGAGAATTCGGACTCGCCCCAAAAAAGAAGCCCCGAAACCCGCTAGTCGGCAGGCTTCGGGGCTCGTGGTCAGTTTCGGTGGCGTTGGGTGCCCTCGGAGGGGACCCAGTGGTTCGCCACGTTGACGGAGGTTCCCCTGTTACGAGGACGCCACCTCCACCAAACCGCGTTTATCCAAATCCACTGAATCACCTCCTTTCCAGGCGCACCGACAATCGGCGGTACCCAATACCCGCCCAGCCACCAGGCCGCCCGACGCCCGACTCGGCTGCCGCGGCAACTCTTTGAGTTGCCGGTGGAACTGGAACAATGTTGGATGAAGAGCCGAAGCCCTGTCAACCCTTTCTTTGAAACCTTCACCCGGGTGAGGCTATAATGAAGGGTGAAGGCGGCGTACCCAAGAGGCTAAGGGAGAGGTCTGCAAAACCTTCATTCGCCGGTTCGAGTC
>JBFKLX010000350.1:0-3689 GCA_041630155.1 Acidobacteriota bacterium | reverse complement strand
TCTGGCGGTGGAGGTGCCGGCCAGCCAATGGGCGGCGATCAGTCCCCCCGCCTCCCGGGCCGTCTCGCGCTTGCTCTTCGTCGATGGCGTTCGGCGAATCGACGCCCGGGTCTGGTTGGAAGACGGTTCGGGTGACGTTGCCCTGGGTATTTGCGCCTCCTATGCGGCGGGCGGTGTCGTGTGTGCCGAGGATGCCAGGCTCGCAGGTTCGGAGATCGAGCGGGGGCTGTTCGCTCCCCACCCGGCGGCCGGCATTCGCACTTGGGCGGGCGCCTACCAGCCCAAGGCGACGGGAGGCGGCGGTGTTCCCGATCTGATCAATGCTCTTCGAGAGGGTCTCCGGAACCTGGAAGTGAAAGCGGCCCGGCGGGCGCAGGGCGCCGACCTGGTGATCGTGGACGGGCCTTTGACCCGCCACGATCAGCTCACGGCCGCCGTGGGATACATCAAGAGTCACCGGGTCGACTATCTTCCAGAGGAGCTGCGGAAGCTCGTTTCCGGGTTGCTTCCCGGCCAGCGTACTCCCCTCTTCGTGACCCAGACCACTTGGAGCCGCTACTCCTGGTACCTGCGGTTGCCGGGAGGTGCGGGGCACGCGTGGGCAGGCGTGGTGCGCTGCGAGCTGCCTGCGAGCCTGAGCGCGGCGGAAGCGGCCAGCCGCGCCGATCAGGTTTCGGCCAGCCTTCCCCGCTTCGCCTCGCTCCGACACAAGGAGCCTCGCGCTCCCCAGAATCTCTTTCCCATCGCCGGTCTGGAACGGGAGCTGCGCCGCCGGCTCGGCGATCCCCAGCTTCTCTACCGCGCCATCTGCCGTGCCAGCGATCCGAAGGGGTCGGCACGCTGAGTCGAAGCGGTGGTCCGGCGGGGGGCCCGGCCGGACCTCAACCGCGGGTGCGGCCCCAGCCGGTCGTAATCGCCAACCCCACGACCCCCAGAACCGCCCAGCTGTAGAAGTTGAAGAAGCCGACTCGAAGAGCCGAGACCGGAGAGACTCCATAGGCTGCTCCGGATGAGGCGACTCCAGCGGCCAGGATGACCGGGATGCAGTAGGGAAGAAGGAAGGGGAAGGTCACGACCGTCAGATCGAGCAGATTGGCTCGCCGGTAGCGGTGGATGTTCTGGGCTTCGCCGCTGCGGCGGGCGAATTCACCGACCATCAGGATGGCGACGATACTGTGGGTGGTCAACAGCACCGCGACGCCGGCCGCCCCGGCGATCGCCGCCTCGGCGCGCCGGGCCGAATGCGCCATTGGTTCCAGGCGTCGGACGACGCTCTCCACCAGCCCGGAGGACTCCAGGGTCCCGACCAGCCCCAGCAGCAGGATCGTAAAGACGATGATGCCGACCGAGCGCTCGATCCCGTCGATGATGAAGCTGGTCGCAGTGAAGGCCTGGGGATCCAGAGCGAGGAGGGTCGCCGCGGGGATCAGGCCCAGGGACAGTGCCAGGATCGTCCCAGCCAGCACGCCCCACAAGAGTCCCTCGAGTAGGTGACGTCCCCGAAACAGCAGCCCCAGCACCAACAACGGCACGAGGCCCATGGCGAGGGCTCCGGGATCGGCTGCCGGCGCGTTTGCAGCTCCCTCGGCGGGGACGGTGGGCGTCGAGGTGACCAGAAACAGGAGTAAGGCAGCAGCAGCACAGGGCAAGGCGTACTTGAGCCGGCTGCGAACCGTGCCCCCGATGTCGGCCCTCTGCGTCAGGGCGCTCGCGATGGTCGTGTCGGATATGGGAGAGATGCTGTCGCCGAAGGTGGCTCCGGCCAGAATTGCTCCTGCCAGTGGCGCAGCAGGCGCCCCCAGTAACAGCCCCGATGGATAGACCAGCGGGCCGCACAGCAAAATCGTCCCCAGGCTGGTCCCGGTCGAGGCGGAGACCAGGCAGCAAATCAGAAACGTTGCGGCGACGTATCCACGTCCCCCCAGGTGCCCCCGTTGGGCCAACCAGAGCAGTGACTCGATGAATCCCGCCCTTTGCATCAGCACGCCCAGAATGGAGGCCAGCATCCAGGCCATCGCCATGATCATGGTCATGGGGCGGGCCATGCCCTCAAGGGCAGACTCGCAGTAGGCCCGGCGGTCACGGGCCAGGGTCAGGCCCGCCGCCAGGGCCGCCATCAGCACCGGCCAGAATCCCTTTTCGCTGGGAGCTCCGAGCAGCGCCAGAACGATCACGCCGGCGACGAACAGGAGAAACGGCGAGGCCGCACCCAGCCAGTTGCCATGGAATCTCAATGTCGGCCGCTCCGGTGGCTGCATGATCGAAGGCTGATTCTACTCAGGCAGCCGCGAAATTCACATGGGCCGGCGTCAGGGCTCCGACAGGAGCGGCGAACCGGCGCACCCGATCGACGCTTCGACTCAGCGGGTCTCGTTCCAATCCGTGCGGTCGGTTTCGGCTGCCCGGGGTCAGTTGATATCATCCATTCCCATCAATGTCTCGTTTCAGCATTGCCTTTCAGACCGACAAACCGCTCGCCGACTATGGCCCGCTAGCGCGGCGGGCCGAAGAACTCGGCTTCGACGGCGTCAGTGCGTACAACGACCTGATGTTTCAGCCGGCCTGGTTTCCATTGCTCGAAATGGCGCGCGCCACCGGCCGCGTCCACCTGGGGCCGGCAGCAGTGAATCCCTTCCTCTGCCATCCCGTTCACCTGGCCGGCCAGGCCGCGCTACTGGACGAGGCCTCCGGAGGGAGGGCCTACCTGGGAATCGCGCGAGGCAGTTGGCTGGATTCGCTGGGCCTGCGGCCCGAAAGGCCGGTGCGAGCCCTCCGCGAAGCCATCCAGCTGATTCGCCACCTCTGGAGTGGCAAAGAGGAGCCCTGTCCCGGTGAGGTCTTCCGTCTTTCAGGCCGGCACACTCTTCACTGGCGTTTGCCGGAGCGTGAGATCCCCATACTCCTGGGAAGCTGGGGGAAGCAGACCATCCGGGCCTGCCTGCCGCTGATTCGGGAAGTCAAGCTGGGCGGAACAGCCAATTCCGACGTGGTGGCTCATTTTCGCCGGCTGATCGACTCGGGTGCCCGCGGTGAACGGATCGGCCTGGTGGTCGGGTCGGTGTCGGTGGTGGACGACGATGCCGGCCGCGCCCGACAGCTCGCTCGCCAGGAAGTTGCACTCTACCTCCCAGTCCTGGCGAAACTGGACCCCGGGATGGAGATCGAGCCAGAGCTGATCACGAGAATCCAATCGAAGCTTCGGGAGAGGGACGGTAGAGGTGCTGGACTGCTGGTCCCCGACCGACTGCTCGAGCGTCTCGCCCTGGCTGGGTCGCCTGCCCAGATCGTTCGGCAGTGCCTCGAGCTGCTCGATGCCGGTGCCGACCGTATCGAGTTCGGTACACCGCACGGAATCGTCGAAGAGCACGGCATGGACCTATTGGGAAAGCGGGTGCTTCCGATCCTGCGGCGCGGGTGACACGGGGATCCCGCCCCACTCATCACGACCGCTTCCGGACTCGCTTGGTGGCTCTCGGATGCTCTCCTCGCACCGGCACGACCAGCTGCGGACCCCGAGATTTCGAATATAGTCTAGCCTGGACTATTCAGTGCGCCGTGGAAAGGCGGCGATTTTCAGTGGGTGCGAACCCCACCCGGCAACTGTCGCTCCAGCCGGTAGCAATCGGAGCAGCGGTGGAGGCAACGAAGCCGTTGAAGCCTTCGGTGTAGAGGCTCGCCCTTGGGCGACT
>JBFKLX010000349.1:0-3720 GCA_041630155.1 Acidobacteriota bacterium | reverse complement strand
CTCGATCGGCGTGATCGGAAGCGTCGTCAACTCGCCCGCTCTTCGTCCCAGGTCCATGGCGATGGCCGAGAAGGATCCTCCCTCGGAGCGAATCACCAACTCTCCGGAAAAGTCGCTGAGATCGGCGTCGGGAAACAGCAGTCCCAGAAACTGAGCCAGGCGAGCACCGCTCTCCAGTGTCCGGGTGGCCGCACCATTGTCCACTTCCACACCGTCCGCGTCGCGGAGCGAAAGGTGGATCGTGATCGGGCCCTCAGCGACGCTCTGGATGGCAAGGCCCGTCGTGAAGCCCTTTCTCGAGCGCACCGGCGTGATCGCTTCGTCGAGCGGCTGGCTCCCGGGCACGCTGGCCACGCCGAGACCAGGAATCGTGAATCGGACCAGGCCGGCCACGGGACCGTCGGAAACCACGATGGCCGATCCTCCGCTCAGGCCAACCGTCTCGACCGAGCGCACGGTCAAGCCCGCCAGAGGGGGCATCTCGAATTCTACGATCGAGGAGGGCGCGTCGGAACTCTCTCCCCGCAACAGCGCCATCTCGAGCGGCTCTCCGGCAGCGTCCAGAATCCGCACGTAACCGGTGACCTTCCGGGAGCGGGAGGGATTGTGCAGCACCAGCTCCGAAGAGAAGCCATCGCCACTTCCAAACTGGGCGAAGCTGAGAATCCTCGGAGGCGCCGGTATCTGGCCCCGGATTTCGCCATCGGGAAAGCGCTCCGAGGGGACGGTCAGATAGAGTCTGCCGCCGTACAGATCTCCAATCGAACCGGACAAGTCCAACTTCCGCGGGAAGAGGCCGTCGCCCGAGTCGATCTCGCGGAGCAGCTCCCCGTTCTGACCTGCCGGGCCATGGTTCATCCGCAGCAATGCCTGGGGCAGTTCGTGCTGGCAACTGAGCTCCAACTCGCTTCGCGAGGCGTTGAATCGGCCGCGACAGTACCCACTGGCCGCCGATCCAGTGTCGGGAACCGTCTGTGCGCTCTCCAGAGGAAACTCCACTTCGAAGGGGTCGAGCAGGGCTTTGGACTTGCCGGGTTTGACCACCAGGACGCTGCAGGTCTCGGTCCCCAGGTTTCCGCTGGCATCCATGGCGGTGGGGGTCCACTGAATGGTGTCCTTGACGCCGCCGGAATCGTCGATGCTGAGCGTCGGCCCCAGGAAGGAGACGACACAGGAATTCGTCTTGTCGACCAGCTTTCCGGCCGGATTGGTCCAGAAGCAGGTGTAGTCGATCACTTCCGGGATCAGCGTCCCGTCACACGCATCTTCGGCACTGGCGGTGAAGGAGATGGGGGCGTCCGGGGGAATGATCGTCGGGGGAGCGTTGCACTGGATCACGGGCGGCAGAGTATCTTGAACGACGACGTTCCTCGTCGCCTGCGCGGCCATGTTACCGCTGTCGTCCTGGGCGTCGTAGGTGACGAAGTAGGTCCCCGGCGTTCCAGGGTCGACGGTGTCGCCGCCGGTGCTCACCGGAACACTCGGATCACAGGCGTCGCTGGCAGTGGCGCCCAGTTCCACATAGGAATCGACGCCGCACTCCAGCGTGACCATGGAGCTGCCATTGAGGGAGATCACGGGAGGGGTCGTGTCGACCACATTCACGGTTCGAGTCAACTGAGTCGCGGAGTTGCCGGCCGAGTCGCTGGCATTGTACGTGACCAGGTAGGTGCCGACGGTGCCGGGGTCGACGGTATCGCCCCCCACCACGACCGTGGGGCTGTCGCAGTTGTCGGTCACGCTGGCGCCGGGGTCACTGTAGCTGTCGATGGCGCATTCGAGCGTCAGTGGGTTGGCGCCGATCAGAGTGAGGACGGGGCTGGTCACATCCACCACGTTGACGTTGATCGTCTTGCTGCAGCTGCCGCCCTTGCCGTCGTTGGCGGTGACCATCACGCTGTTGCTGCCCAGCGAGAGCAGCGTGGGAGAGACATTGATGGTCAAGCTGTCGCCGTCCGGATCGGTAACGCCCGTGACGTTGGAGCCCGAGATCGTCGCCTGGCAGGAGGCATTGGCGTTCTGCGTGGCGATGGCGGCGCCGCTGCAATCCGGATCGTTGTTGGCACCCTGGTGGTAGACGACCAGCTGGACCGACTCGATGTCGATCGATCGAGGCTCGTCCGGCCCCGTGACCCGCGTGAGCCGCACCGCCACCGTTCCGGCCGAATTGAAGTTGGCCGCCGTCAGGCCCGCTCCCCAGGTGTCCATCGGCCCGCCGGCAGTCCGGATCAAGGAGTCGTTGCAGGTGGACGGCCCCGCAGGGGTGCTCCCCAGCGTTCGGGAGCTCCCCACCTGAGCGCCGCCCATGCGAAGCGTCATGGTCGAGCTGACGACGCTCCTGTAGTTGACGTTGACCTCGATGCCAACCACGGTGTCGCCAGCCGGAATCCCCATACTGGGAAAGGTGAACTGGGCCCACACCTGGCCCGCATTCGAGGTCCCGACACAATTGCTGTCCGGCGCCCCCAGCGGGTTCATGCTGGGGGGCATGGGAGTCCAGTCCACCCCTGAGGCCGTCCAGCCCGAAGCGTATTGCGACACCGACTGAGCTCGTCCCTCAGGGGCAAGGAATCCACCCAGGAGAGAAACAACTGCGAGAATGAGCGCACATCGTAGAGCTTTTGACATGTGAACCACCTGACTGCTGGAGAACTGGAGGTTGAACACCAATTGTGGGAACCCCTCCAAGATTTCGGAAACCGCATCGCTTGCTACCCGCAGGAACGCAAAAGCAAGACGGGGCACACTCCGAGGGTCTTCCTTTGCAGACCGCTGGAGAACTCGAAGATACGACCAGCGTCGCCGGAAATCAAGAGGGGACTTCGAGGTGTCAGCCTGAAGTCCTGCCTGCAGTCTCCGAAAGGAATTGAAGGAGCCTGGAAGCTTGTCTCAGGCTACAATCCTGCCATGACCAGATTCACCAACCCGTATTCGGGGGCCCGAGAAGGGGCAGACGCGTACCTCACGGCCGTGCTGGATCTGCTGGGCGATCGGCAACCGCTGCCCGTACTCGGGCAACTCCATTCTGCCGTGACCGAGCTGGTCAGCGGCCTGTCGGACGAACAGCTCCGGCAGCCGGAGACGCCCGGCAAGTGGTCCATCGTGGAAGTGGTGCAGCATCTGGTGGACTCCGAGCTGGTCTGGGCCTATCGCCTCCGGCTGGTGCTGGCGCAAGACCGGCCGGTGCTGACGGGATTCGACCAGGATCGCTGGGCCAGCCGCCTGAACTACCGGGACGCGAAACTGGATGTCGCCCTGGAGGAGCTGCGGGTGCTCAGAGCCGCCAACCTCCGCTTGCTGCAGTCGCTGGGCCCGGACGAGTTGAGACGCGTCGGCGTCCACAGCGAACGGGGAGAGGAGAGTGTCGGCCACATGCTCCGGCTGTACGCCGGACACGACCTGGCGCATCGCCGCCAGCTCCGGCGCATTCGTCGAAGCGTTCTCGGTGAGGGCCAGTGAGTCGCTGCAGATGGGGAGCGATTCATCTTGGGGCGCCTTGAAGGATGCGACGAACTTCCACGACCTGACTCCCTTACGCCTCGAGCCCCCTGTGCTCTGTTCCTAACTTTGCCGAGGCATGGGCATGTAGGCCCTACGCCCCAAGCCCCTCTTTAGGAACTTTCGTGCATTTGGCAACTCGGACGTTCTATTCAATAGGGGGCGCATTTGCAGCTCCCTGGAAAGGAGAGACCGAATGCTCGAACTTGGAAAGTGGATCAT
>JBFKLX010000348.1:0-3731 GCA_041630155.1 Acidobacteriota bacterium | reverse complement strand
GGCGCCGCGGCCGGAGCGGCCCATCGTCTTCTACGGCACGTCGATCGTGCACGGGGCGTGCGCGTCGCGTCCGGGCATGGCGTTTCCGTCGATCATCGGTCGGCGACTCGGGCGTCCCGTGGTCAACCTCGGATTCTCCGGCAACGATTCGTTCAACTACCAGGTGACCGAAGGGCTCGTCGTCGACTCGGCCACTGTCGGTCTGTTGGTGCTGATCGACGAGAACTGCGTCATCAACGGGCGGGAACCGGGTTGTGCACCCGGCGGGTCCGACTGATCACGGTCGATGAGCGGGAGGCGCCTCTGGCCTCCCGCCTCGATTCCTGACCAAGACGGGCGGGTGTGTTTGGCCCCGCCCGATTCCACCTTCTCTTGGGGCGGTTTGCTGGAAGCCCGGCCGGTTGAAGAGGCGCGCCCCAAGCTCTCCTTTGCCCGCGGCTCGTAGTCAGCCAAAATTCTTTCATTTCTCCGTTCTCTCTGTTCGCGTCTGTTGACTTCTTCGTTTTGACAAGCAGGAGTGTTTTGCCGACTCGAGGAGGATGAGGTGATGAGAGCGCGGTTTGGGTCGACCCGGCCGGCGTCGGGTGTTTCCCGGTACTGCTTCCGGATGGCATGGTCGTGGCTGCTGGTTATGCTGCTGGCGGGGGCGGCCTGCGCGGGCGCTCCGGAAGA
This sequence comes from Acidobacteriota bacterium, assembly GCA_041630155.1. Classification (GTDB taxonomy): domain Bacteria; phylum Acidobacteriota; class UBA6911; order RPQK01; family JANQFM01; genus JBFGHG01. The sequence continues at coordinate 3,059 of JBFKLX010000348.1, read as the reverse complement.
AGAGGAACAGCGGGGCCAGGTGATCGATTTTCAGATCCCTACCGATCTGAATCTGGGCAAATACCGGGCGCTGCTGATCGGGATCAACGAGTATCAACACTGGCCGTCGCTGCAGTTCGCTGAGGGAGATGCCCGCGACCTGCGGGAACTGTTGATGTCCCACTACGGCTTTCCCGACGCAGCAGTGTCGCTGGTCACTGGCTCGGAGGCCAGCGAGCGCCGGATCATGAACGAGATCTACGGCCTGCTCCGGGACTCCACCGAGCAGGACAACGTGCTGATTTACTACGCCGGGCATGGCCAGCTCGACCCGCTGACTGAGACTGGCTACTGGATCCCGCAAGATGGGGGGTTGAGAGACGAGTCGACCTGGATCCCGTTCACAACCGTCAAGACCCTGATGATGGCCCGCAACGTGGCGGCCCGCCGAGTCCTGGTCATCACCGACTCCTGTTACGGAGGCGCCTTGCAGCGGTCCGGACCCACTCCCGGGGTCTCCGCGCCCAGTGATGACCGCTACACGCAGTCCTTGCTTGCTCTGATCGACAAGAGGAGCCGGCAGGTCATCGCCTCGGGTGGCTATGAGGCGGTCCCCGATCGGAGCGACTTTGCCCAGCTCCTCAAGCAGGCGTTGCGCGACAACCAGTATCCGCTGGTGGATCTGGAGTTCCTGTTCTTCGACAAGATCTTTCCCGATTTGCGCCAGATCGGCCAGCAGAACCCCGTGATGTCGAGGCTGATCAGTGGTCCGGGTGAAGACGGCCAGTTCATCCTGCGGCGGCTCGACCTGGATGTTTCCGCCGGGACGCCCCGGGACGAGTCCGGAGACGAAGCCGCGCAGAGGGCTTTCTGGGATTCGATCCAGGACAGCGGCGATGCCGAGCTGTTCGAGGAATACCTGACCCGCTGGCCGCAGGGGCTGTTCGCCGCGGAGGCATCGCAACGGCTGGCGCAGCTGCGGGGCGGTGCGGGCGGTGATCAGCAAGCGGAAGTGGCGTTCTGGAATTCGATCCGGGAATCACAGGATCCCGAGCTTTTTCAAGACTATCTCGAGCGCTGGCCGAACGGGACCTTCGCGCTGATTGCCCGCAAAACGCTGGAGCGGCTCTCCGCGGCCGCCGAGTCTCCGGGGGTCGAACCTCCCGCGGTGCCGGTTGCCGAGGAGACTTTTGCGACGGTTCCGCGCCTGATCGGGCTGCCCTTCGATGAGGCTCAGCAGCGGATCGAATCTGCCCGGTTGAAGCTCGGCGCAGTGGCTCGGAAAGAGAGTGCCCGTCCCCGCGGAACGATCCTGGACCAGGCGCCGGACGAGGGCCAACGGGTCGATCGTGGCATGGAAGTCAAGCTGGTCGTGTCGACGGGAGGCATCGCGGTTCCCGAGGTCGAGGGACGCGACCTGGGTTCGGCCGAGCGAATCCTGCGCGAAGCCGGGTTGCGGGCCCTGGTTGACCGCTACGTCGAGAAAGGAAAGCCCGGGGTCGTGCTGCGGCAGGTCCCCCGCGCCGGCACCCTGGCCGAACAGGGGGGGCAAGTCCTGCTGGTGGCCAGCGGAGTGCGAGTTCCATCCGTGGTCGGCTCGAGCCTCGACTCCGCAGTCAACACACTGAAAGAGGCCGGCTTTGCCGTCGACAACCAGTTCGTCGCGGAGGGAAGACCCAATCAAGTCGTACGGCAGGACCCGCCCGAGACCATGGTTGTCGCGGAGGGGACACTGGTCGAGCTGGCGACCGGAAATCCCGACCGGAGAGTGCTGGATCGAGTCGCGATCGATCCACGCTTGCTCCGCGTGGCGCTGGAATTGCCGGCCCCGAAACCGCTCTCACCGGCCCCAGGCGCAGTCTTCGATCACTTCCCGCGGGTCACTGAGCTGCGCTGGGAGCCAGTCGATGGGGCCGAGTCCTACGGCTTGGAAATCGAGTTCCTCAGTGGGACCTGGAGATCATTGAGGTCGATCGAAAAAGGCCTGCCCAAGCCGGGATACAGATTCAGCTTCGTGGGGGCGCAGCCGGGGCGTTGGCGCGTGTGGGCGATCGACAGCCGCGGCAGACCCGGCAAGAAATCCGACTGGCGGGAGTTTCGTTACACCAGATGAAGAGGAAAAAGAGCATGAAGTTCGACAGAACCGGAGGGGTCTTGATTGCGCTGGCGCTTCTGGGTGCCATGGCCGCGCCGCCAGCAGCGTACCCGCAATTCCACTCCTGGGCGGCACCTCTGGCCACTCCGGCTGCCCGGCAGGACGACGGCGATCTAGGTTGTTGTGTCTTGAAAACCGAGCCCGTGACCTGCTTCTGGACGAATCGCGCCTACTGTCGCAGTAAGGCCGAAGAGGCCCGTGTTTCCTTCGACTTCCACAAAGATGAGCAGTGCCGGGACCGGGAGGGTTGCCGCAAGGCGGCCGAGGGCGCCGCGCGGGAATGCCGGTGAAGCCGCCCGCCGGATAGGAGTTCAGGAGATGGCGCGGTGATCGATCGAGCCGACCGACAATTGGAAACCTGGGTGCAATCGCTGCTGCCCGGTGTGCCGGTGTCCTTCGAGGTCCCCCGGCGGGAGCCCAGCGGCAGGGGCGTGAGCCTGTACCTGCTCGAGCTGCGGAACTCCCACCCCGTCCGTGGGGGACGAAGACCAATCGTGGAGTTCGCCGCCTGTTACCTGGTGACGGTATGGGCGGAAGTTCCGGAAGAGGAACACCGGCTGCTGGCCGAGCTGGTTCTGGCTGCTTTTCAGTCTGCCGATTTCGAGGTGTCTCTCGACCCCCAGCCCCCGGACCTGTGGCTGGCTTTGCAGACGCCGCCAAGGCCCGCCTTTGGCCTCCGGGTGCCCGTTCGACTGGAACTGGAGCGCGAGCGAGGTGCCCGCGTTCGGGAGCCGGTTCGAGTGCGTACCAGCTGGCTGGAGACTCGCCACGGGAGACTCCTGGGTCCGGGGGACGTTCCAGTGGCGGGGGCGTGGCTCGAGTTTCCCCAGTTGACTCGCCGGGTCGCCACCGATTCCGAAGGGTGTTTCCGCCTGTCGGGCGTGCCGCAGGAGTCGCCGCCGACCGAGGTGCGCGTGCGGGCCAG
>JBFKLX010000347.1:0-3754 GCA_041630155.1 Acidobacteriota bacterium | reverse complement strand
CGCTCTCTGTCTGCCGATACGTGTGCCGCAGATGATCGAGGAAGATTCTTTTGCAGTTTTCGGGGTCGTCCAGGGAACTGGCCACGACGCGGCGTTCGGGAGGAAGTCCGGGCAAGGCATAGTCCCACCGGGTCCTCCCTTTCGGGTCGCGGAACACAGCCCCTTCCAATTCCGGTTTCGAGACGCTCTCCTGCAGTTCTCGAATCTCGAAATCAGCGGAGAAAGGCTTTCCCTTCACCAGCGCGGCGTAGAGGATTCGGGGGAAGGCAGCTTTTGTGTTGGAGTCGCCACTCAAAATCTTGCTCCCATACGATTCGCGCTTCCCGCAGCAGGTGCGGAGTTTACGGGATGGGGTGTCTCGGGGGACCGTCACCACCCCCCTGAGTTTCTCTGCCGACATCTCACTCTAAGTTCATCCTTCCGTGACAAGCAAGAGGTTTTCGCCGTTGTTGCGCTCGCGGCACGAAGGCATGAACTCTTCAGCGGGGGTGCCCGAAGCATTGCGAAGCTCCACTTTGGAGCATTCTGCTAGAATGTGGCTTCCAGCGAAGGAGGGTACATGCGCGTTCCCATTGTTTTCCTTTCCTGTCTCGTGGTGACCGGCTCCGCCTTTGGACAGTTCGGCCTGGGGAAGCTGAAGAAGGCCCTGGACACTGGGCAGCAGATCTCCGAGATGAACATTTCCGATGAAGACGAGATTGCATTGGGCGAAGCGGTCAGCGCCAAGATTCGGGCCCGTTTCGGTGTCGTGCAAGACGAAGCCGCCACTCGCTACGTGACTCTCGTGGGGCTGGTGCTGACCCAGCACAGCAGCCGGCCCGACCTGCCCTATCGATTCATGATTCTGGATTCCAATTCGATCAACGCGTTTGCCGGGCCGGGAGGCTTCATCCACATCACGCGGGGAGCGCTGGCCTCCCTGAAGGACGAAGCCGAGCTGGCCGGCGTTCTGGGTCATGAGATCGGACACGTCACGGAGAGGCACACGCTGCAGGCGATCAAGAAGGCCAAGGGGCTGGAAATCGCCCAGGGGCAAACGCTACGCGGGAGCGCCGTGGTGCTCGACCAGTTGGCCGGTAAGGTATCGGAGGCGGTGCTGGCGGGCTTTGGACGGAAGGAAGAGCTGGAATCGGACCAGATCGGCCTGAAGCTGACTTCCGCAGCCGGGTATGATCCTCTCGGGCTGAAGCGTTTTCTGGAGGTGCTGCAGGCCGTCAACGAGGTTTCGACCTCGCGGTCCGGCCTCTTTGCTTCCCACCCCGAGACCAAAGAACGCCTGGCAAGAATCGACAAGCAACTCCAGAAGGGCGACCTGCAGCAGTCGGCTTCGCTGAAGCTGCCGGAACGGTTCGACAAGTTCATCCAGTACGAATTCGTGGAATCGGTCATCGAAGAGGCCGGCACTGAAGGTGCCCGGGGATTGGCTTCGGGCGGAAAGAAGGAGCAGGAAAAGGAGGAAAAGGAAGAAAAGAAGAAGGGCGGCTGGCTGAGCAAACTGAAGAGCCCACTGGGTTCGGGAGAGAAACAGGAACGCGCCGAAGTCACCGGTACCGGAGCCGGACGCGCCGTGGGCGCCGAAGGCGAGGAGGAAGTGACCGGTCCCAAGAACCCCAATCCGGTCGTGGTCAACGTGACACGAGCCGACTTGCAGGCCTTCAAGCAAGAAGCCGGCCTGAGCTGAAGCGCCAAACAGTCTGAGGGAAAGGGTTTTGTTCGACTGGATCGTTTACGCGCTGATCGGACTTGCAGTCCTGGTCGTGGCCTTGGCCGGACTCAGCAAGAACCGCTACGTCAAGCGGCGGCTCCTGGTCAGCTTGATCCTGGCTCTGTTGCCGCTGGCGATCCGAGCCGCGCTGACGCTGATGGCGCGCTTGATGGGCCTCGCGGCCCTGCCCGGTGAAGGGGCACTGGAATCGGCGAGCTACCTGCTGGCGGGTCTGTCGTTCATCATCGCACTGGTGGCCGTCGGCCTGAATCCCTTTCGAGGCCAGGGAGTCTCGGAGCGCTGGCCCTCCATCATTCAAGACGCGCTGGTGCTGGCCGGCTTCCTCGCCATCGCTTTCGCCGTGGCCGGAGACAAGCTTCTCGCCTTGGGCCTGGCCAGCTCGTTCGTGGTGGGCTTTGCCCTCCGGGACACGCTGGGCAACCTCTTCTCGGGCTTGGCCCTGCAGAGTGAAAAGCCGTTTCACGTGGGAGACTGGGTGAGTGTGGCCAAGCGCGAGGGACGCGTCGAGGGCAAGGTCCTGGAAGTGACCTGGCGGGCCACCAAGATCCGCACGAAGTCGGGCAACTTCATCATCGTCCCCAATGGGGTCATCTCACAGGACAGCATCACCAACTACTCCAAGCCCTCACCCGTGATTCGCCTGGAACGCCTGGTCGCCATGCCCTACGGCGTACCTCCCAATCAGTTCAAGCAGGTCGTTGTGGAGGCTGCCAACGACATTCCGGACATCATGAAGAGCCCCAAGCCGGACGTGCTCACCCACGAATACGGCGACTTTGCGATCCAATACCGCTGCAGATTCTGGGTCAACGACTTCGGGCGCAGCGAACCGATCACCGACCAGTTCACGACCTTGCTCTACTACCGCCTCAAGCGGGCGGGTTTACCGCTGGCCTTCCCGGTGCGCGAGGTGCGGATCATCGAGCAGCGGACGCAGCAGCTGGACCGGCTGGTGGATCCCCGGCTCGGTTTCGTGGAACGGGTGGACCTGTTCGCCGCCCTGCAACCTGAGATCAAACAGCGCATCGCAGAAAGCATGGAGCCGGTCACGCTGGCGGCGGGAGAGCCGGTCATCCGCCAGGGCGAAGCCGGCGACTCGATGTTCTTCATCTACATCGGACGGGTGCGAATCGTCCTGGAACAAGAGGGGGCGGTTCAGGAATTGGCCATGCTGGACTCGGGCCAGTTCTTCGGGGAGATGGCCCTGCTGACGGGGGAGCCGCGTTCCGCGTCCGCCTTCGCGGAAGGCGACGTGGAGGCCTTCGTCCTCCGCAAGGACAATTTTCGGGAGGTGCTGGTGGAGCATCCCGAGGTGGCCGAGCAGATCAGCAAGCTGATGGGTCAGCGCAAGGAGCTCCTGCAGGAGACCAGCGCGGGAATGGCCAGCCGCAAGGTTTCGCCGCAGGTCGTCCAGCGCAATTTTCTGAGCCGAATCCAGAACTTCTTCGGTCTGGTTTGATTCGCGCGGTCCCGGCGCACGGGGCGCACACGGGTTGGGAGGAAAGAAATGAATGGATGCAAATTGGGTGCTTTGGTTTGGGTTGCGTGTCTGGCCGTCCTTCCCTGCCGCGCGCAGGCCATAGGGATGGTGCTCGACGCGCAGGGCGAAGCCAGCCTGGTCCGGCAGGGCGAGGCCCGGTTGGCCCGGCTCGGCGACGCGCTGTTGCCGGGTGATCGCATCCGGGTCGGTGCCGGCGATGTCTCCTTCCTCTTCTGCCCGACTTCCGAGAGAGTCCGCCTCCAGGCAGCGGGTCTGCTGGAGATCGGGGCCGAATCCGTGACCGTGATCGAAGGCGCGGCGCCGGAGCGCCAGAGCGCCCGGCGCTGCACATTGCCCAAGGTGGCGCTGGGCTCCGAGAGCATCGAGCGCATTGGCGCCCTGGTGGCGCGTGGGCTCACTCCCATTCCAATCTATCTCGGAGGCGCGGTGGTGTCGGTTCGTCCCACCTTCGCGTGGGCCCCAGTCGAAGGCGGTCCGACCTACGAGGTGGCGCTGCGCGACAGCTGGGGGAAGGAGTTGTGGGAGGT
>JBFKLX010000346.1:0-3769 GCA_041630155.1 Acidobacteriota bacterium | reverse complement strand
TGGTCCACTCGGTTTCCGGGGGCCGGCTGCTGCTTGGAAACGCCCGCAACATCCGTTGCTGTATTTATGGATCGGGGTACTGAGGAGCCCACCGCCTTTGATTGTCCCATCGTTGGCCGCGAAGGATTTGACGTTCGTGTCGACCTTGAAGCCCGGTCCGAAGAAGCGGGCGTCAATCGCCGCGCCTGATCTCGACGCCGGGGCTCCCTGGACGCCGCTCGGAATGCCATTGGAGCTGATCTCCGGGTTGTGGTTCACGATATAGACTCCTGTCCAGAGCGACCTGAAGACCGGCCGTCAAGTTGACGACGAACGACTCCGAGGTGGAGCCAGAATTGCCCGACTCATTCCCTTGTTGGTCTTGCAGCGACGTCAGGTTAGGAGTTTGAGTTGCTGATTTCCCAAAAAGGTTTGCCGCAGGCAGGAAAAAGGCGACTTGGCGGCAGCTGAGCGAGCGTCTCGCCCAGTCCGAGCGAGGGCCCTGCGCCTCTGAGCGATTTGCAGGACACCGTGTCCCTATTGAGCCTCCAGTCCAGACGGTCGATCTGGTCGAATCAGACCCGACTCGAAACCTGGCCTGAGGGCGATCCACTCTCGAAACGGATCGCCTGACGGCCAGAGATCCGGAATTCTATATCGAATCGAGAGCCAACAGCAAGAATTCTGGAGGCGTCGATCACCGGCCAGCCTGCGGGCGGATGGGAGCGGTGGTGATCTCTTCGTGGTTCCTCGGAAGCGATGCACGAATATCGCCTTCGTGACCTCGTCTCACGGACCACGGTACTTGGCCAAGGGCCGAGCCGCTGTGGCACACTAGCGTCCGTATGGCAGGGAACTTCCGGGTCGTGGTGGTCGGAGCGGGAGTCTTCGGCTGCTGGACGGCGCTGAGGCTGCAGCGAGCGGGTGTCCAGACACTGCTGGTGGACGCCTGGGGAGTGGCCCATCCGCGGGCCAGCAGCGCCGGAGAGAGCCGCATCATACGCGGCGGTTATGGAAAGCAGTCGCTCTACACGGGCTGGGCCTGGCAGGCATTGGCCGATTGGAAGGCGCTGGAGCAGGAGCTGGAAACCACGCTGTTCGTCCCCTGCGGCGTGTTGTGGCTGGCGCGGCGGCGGGACGCCGACCTGAACGAGAGCCGAAAGGCGCTGGCGGCAAACGGTGTCCCACACGAAACTCTTTCCCTGGCTCACCTCAGACAGTCCTACCCCGGGTTGAGGCTCGAGGGGATCGAGGACGCCGAGTTGGAACCCGACTGTGGGGTGCTGCTGGCCCGGTACGCCTGCCGCCAGGTGGCGAAGGCCTTCTTGAACTGCGGCGGAAGCTTCCAGTTCGGCGTGGTCGACACGCCCCGAGCAGATGATGGTGAACTGGCGGAGGTTCGGCTGTCGGGCGGCGGCGCCATCGCCGCCCCCATCTTCGTTTTTTGCCCGGGATCCTGGATGGGGCGGCTTTTCCCTGCTGCGATCGGGCGGCGGGTTCGTGCCACCCGGCAAGAGGTGTTCTTCTTCGGGACGCCGGCGGGCGCTGAACACTACTTCCCCGGCCGCTTCCCCGCCTGGATCGATCTCACCCTCGACGAGGTTTTCTATGGAATTCCCGCGCTCGACGGCCGGGGCTTCAAAGTGGCCTGCGACACTCGTGGCCCGGACTTCGATCCCACCGGCGGTGAGAGGCAGGGGTCGGACACCGAGCTGGCTAAGGTCCGAGGTTATCTCCAGTTGAGGCTCCCCGAACTTGCCGAGGCGCCACTCGTGGAGGGCCGTGTCTGCCAGTACGAGCAGACTCCCGATTCCGAGTTGATCATCGATCGCCACCCCCGCCACCCCAACCTCTGGCTGGTCGGCGGCGGCTCGGGCCACGGGTTCAAACTGGGACCGGCCGTTGGAAGGCTGGTGAGCCAGTTGATCCTCGAGCCTTCCCAAGACCCCCCGCCCCAGGTTCGTCTCGACCGCTTCGAAGACTCTTCGTAACACCCATGGTCCGAAAACGCACGGTAGCGTATCGGAGGGGCCTCTTAAGGCGAGGTCGCCTGAGAGGCGGAGGCGCATGCGGGAACATTCGTGGCGGTCCTCCCGGATACGGTTATGACGCCGGGTTGCAACCCGGGGGCAGGTCGAGCATCTAATGAAATGCGGTTCGAAAAGCCGCAGGCGAGTTGCGAGCCGGAAAGGAAGTGACAGCGGTGAGATATCGGATGCTCTTCACACTCGCAGTAATGGGAATTCTCGTCCTGATGCTCATCTGAGCAATCGGGTTTGATTTTTTCCGCGGGGGCGGATTGTTTCTGGTGACTCCACCAGCTTCGGTCAGAGCCGCGCTGATTGCGACGCGGCTCTGATCGAAGTCAAACAGATCGAAATACCCGCTATTGCGGCTGCTTCTCTCTGCTGGCCTTCTGCAAGCGGACGGCCAACGCGAGTGCTTCTTCCTTACTCAGCGCGCCATCTCCATCCAAGTCGGCTTCCGGATACTTTTTCAACAGACGGCTCAACCGTTCGGCCGAGTCCGCAGGGGATGTCACGATCTGGAGCGGCTCCTCCAGGGTCATCGTGATGAAGATGGCCGCGTCCTCGCCCTCGGCCTCAGGGCAGCAGGTTTGCCGGTAGGCTTCCAGTTCCTGCTTGGAGACTTGGCCGTCCCCGTCCGTGTCGACCTCGCTCCGGTCGGCGCGATGGACGAACACATTGCCGCCCTCGAGGGTCGTCCAGCCCGTCTGGCCCTCCTCGGGCCGTACGATCAAAACATCCACCTCAATCGTACGCTCGTTTCGAAAGCGGAAACGGAGCGGCTGATCCAGGGGCTGCTGTTTCATCCAGCCCAGCAGTTCCTCCCTCTCCAATACCCCGTCACCGTTGGTGTCGGCATCGGGATGCATTTCCAGAATGGACTCCAGGGAATGGCCGGAATCGACGGAGACCACGAGTGGATAGTCTGCATCCGGGCCGGGCCGAATCCGAAGGGTCCGCACCTTTCCCTCCGCCATTTCGCCTTCGCTCCGCTCATGCCAGACCAAGGGCTCCGATTTGTCTTCCGAAGAAACGAACACTTCGACTTCGACCGGTTCCTCTCCACCCTCGGGAGATCGTTTCGCGACTTTCCGGACGACGATCCGGTGGGGGCCTTCAGGGTTGGTGGCGTGGAGGTGTTCTTTCAGTTCGGCGACCGTCAATATGCCGTCTCCGTTGAGGTCCGCTTCGGGGATCGCTTCCAGGAGCTCCGCGGGAAGGGGATCCCCCGCCTCGTCTTGGGCCTGTACGCGGACGAATCGATGTTGCTGCTCCTGGGCCGGCTGTTCCTGGGGCCCGGCGGCAGCCCCGGCCAGGGCGAAGGGCGCCCAGAGGACGAGCGACATCGCGCCCAGCCATCCTTTCGATGTGGTAGTGGTTGCATTCAGGATCATTTCGAAGCGTTCCTCCAAAAAACGGCCCCGGCCAACCAGGGCCAAGTTGACTTGTCGTTGTGAGGCGCCAGCCAGGCTGCGGGCGACCTCCAATACGGTCTCTGCATATTGCCGTTTCGAGATTCGTGAGGAGAGCACCGCCCACTGATCGCAGGCCATCTCGGAAAAGCAATCGATGCGCCGGCACACCCACCAGACCGGAGGCCAGAAGAAGAAGAGGGTCTTGACCAGGTTCTGCAGCCATCGCACCAGCAAGTCGGCTCGCCGCAGATGGGCCAGCTCATGGAGCAGCAAGGCTCGTCGAGACTCAACGGGCAGTCGGGCCAGCATCGGCTCGGGTACGACCAGAGTGGCGCGAAAGAGGCCGAC
>JBFKLX010000345.1:0-3788 GCA_041630155.1 Acidobacteriota bacterium | reverse complement strand
TTGGCTAACACGAGCGTAATCAAACGATAGCCGAGACGTCACATCAGGGGCCGTCGAAGCAATACTGCAATCGCGCCCCGTGGCGGGCGGCTCAATCTTGCGGTTTTGACAACAGCCGGTACTCGGAAAGGCGATTTCAAGAGCCAAGCCCTGGAAGAATGGAACAAGGCGCGGGGGCCGGCAACGGGCGAATCTCTCACCCTCTCACGAAATCACTGCTAGAATTCGTTTCTGACAACACAGAGAGGAGCACTGGAGAATGATGAGGTTTGCGATCATCCTTGGGACTCTTTTAGTGGCTGGTTGTTCCTACCAGGACCAGCAGCCGGCGGCAGGGGAAGAGCAGGCGGCCCAAGAAGGCTCGGTTGCACCAGACAGCCAGGAGGCGGGCGCCGTAGCCCAGTTGAACGAGGCCTGTCCCGAGAACTGGTGCGCAGGGGATTACGAGTACACGTTCGAAACCATTTCCTGCGCCGGCGTCAGCTGCAGCTTGAGCTTCAAAGCCGAGCGCGACGGTGAGACTTTCGAGGGCTCGATCCGCTTCGAGTTCGACGATCCCCTTCTCGACGAGTTCGGCGATCTGGATGCTTCGTATTTCGAGCGCGTCTCCGACCAGCTGGACATCTGGGAAGCGAATCGCTGAGAGCCTACAAATAGAACGCCGGGCTCGTCCAACCGGGCCGGCCGGGGTCGGCCCCCTCCAACCGAGTCAATGACTTACGAGATCCAGAAGGTGAAAATTTGGCCTTGGCACGAATTTTCACCCCCCGAAAACGCCGGCTGAGCGAGGGGTCTTCAACACTCCGCGAAAACGCGGTGGTCCAGTCGAACTGGCCGGCAACTTTTCTCGAGCGCCGCTGCGCCTCTGCGAGAGGAATCCCGAATCTTCCCTCGCCAAGTCGCCGAGTACGCAGAGGGGTTGTTCTGGACGATTGACTCCTCGGGAGATCCCGCCTCGCTGAAGGGAATTCGCTCGCTCTCGCCTTCTCGATCTTCTTCCTCGGCGTCCTCTGCGCCTCTGCAAGCGAACTCCGGGAAAGTTGCCCTGTCCCCAACTCTTCTACCCAACGCTCCGAAGCGGCCCCGACGGCCGCGCAGAGAAGTCCCGGATGATTTCACCACGGAGACACAGAGGTCACAGAGGAAACCGGGGGTTTCTGCCCTGGATCTCCGCCCCTCGTGCACGGAAATACGTCGCGGTATTCATGGATCGGGGTACTGAGCGCCCTTTTGGCGCTGAAAACGCCTCCAACCTTCTGCATCCAAGAGATTTGTCGTGGTCCGACCCTCCGTTCCCAATGTTCTCTCAACAGGTCTCACTCTCGTCGGGAAGTCGCAGCCAGCCTGGTGTCGGTGGAATCGTGTAGAGTTGCAATGGTGAAGAAAAGGTGAAATCATAAATCCCGTCAGGTTGGCCGGGATGAAGAAAGGCGCTTCGAAAAAGCACTTCAAGGTGTCGGTACGCTCGCTCGTGGAGCAATTGTCCCTGCGCAGGGGCGACCTGACGTTGGCGTCGGGAGGCGGTGGTCCCCTGGATGGAGCTCGGGCCCACCAGAAGGTCCAGCGGTCCCGACCCGGCGGGTACCGAAGCGAGGTGGCCATCTCGCATCGCGTCGAAAGAGGTGAGTTCGTCTTGGAAGTCGGCGGCAGGATCGACGGAGTCTTCCTACACTCCGACCGCGTCGTCATCGAGGAGATCAAGACCACCCACAAGGAGCTGGAAGCACTCGAAGAAAACCAGCTTCATTGGAACCAGGCCAAGATCTACTCGCACCTTTGGGCCCGGGAACACGACCCGGATCGGATCGAGACCCAGTTGACCTATTATCACTTGCCGTCGGGACGGACCCGCGAGTTGCGTCGTGTCTTCAGCCGGGAAGAACTGCGGGACTTCTTCCTGCAGGCCGTCGACCGCTACCTCGAATGGCAGCGCGCCATGCTCGCGTGGAAGTGCATTCGGGACGAGTCCATGCGCGGTCGTGGCTTTCCCTTTGCAGATTTTCGACCCGGACAAGGCCTGATGTCGGACCGGATTTACCAGGCCATCCAGCAGGGGGATCGGCTCCTGGTCGAGGCGCCCACGGGCATCGGCAAGACCATGGCGGTTCTGTTTCCCGCCCTGAAGGCGCTCGCCGAGGGGCACACCCAAAAACTCTTCTACCTGGCGGCGCGGACTACCGGAAAAGGTGTCGCAGAGAAAGCCCTGGTGCAACTGGGCAGGCAGGGGGTGCGCCTGCGGTCCGTCACGCTGACGGCCAGGGAGAAGATCTGCTTCAATCCCGAAAAGGCCTGCAACGGCGAGGAGTGCGCCTTCGCCAGAGGCTACTACGACCGTCTCGGGGAGGCGGTCGAGGAGTTGTTTGGCCATGACTCGATTGTCAGACCGATCATCGAAAGAGCGGCTCGAAAACACCGTGTGTGCCCTTTCGAGCTGTCCCTCGAGTTGGCCCTCTGGTCGGATCTGGTCATTTGCGACTACAACCACGGCCTCGACCCCCGGTCCGGCCTGAAGAGACTCGGCATCGAGGACCGGGGAGGCTGCACCTTTCTCGTCGACGAAGCCCACAACCTCGTCGACAGGTCGCGCCGGATGTTTTCGGCCCGGTTGCGAAAGCGTCCTTTCCTCGATTTGCTGCGTGCCCTTGGCAGGGACACGACGAGTCCTGCTGGTGGCGTGAACGAGCTCCTGGCAAGATCCGCCCGGAGAATCAACGACTGGCTCGCCAAAACCCGCCGCAGACTCGAACGAGGCGATCTCCCGGCGGCGGACCGGGAAGCGCCTCACGACCTGACTCCGCTTCTCAGAGAGTTTGCCGGCGAAGCCGAACATCGGCTGGCGCTCGGACCTGACGGATCCCTGCCCAACCTCGAGGATCTGCTGGACCTTTACTTCGAGGTCACCTGGTTCTTGAAAACGGCCGAGCAGTACGACGAGAACTACGCGACTTGCCGGGAAACGAAGAAGGGGGACTTCTCCTTGAGGCTCCTCTGTCTCGATCCGGCCCTCCGGCTCGAGGAAGCCTTGAAGAGGTGCAGCTCTGCCGTCTTCTTCTCCGCGACCCTGACCCCGATGCACTACTTCGAGCGGGTGCTCGGCCTCGCTCGAACGGCCCAGAGACTGGTCCTGCCATCTCCCTTTCCCGCCGACAATCACTGCCTGCTGATCTACGACGGGATCTCAACCCGCTACCGGGACCGAACCGATACCGCCTCCGCGGTGGCCCGCGCCTTGATCGCTTTCGTCAGCGCGCGACCGGGAAACTATCTGCTCTTCTTCCCCTCTTACCCTTACCTGAGCATGGTGCATCAGCATTTTTGCAGCCAGAGCCCGCCGGCGGAGATCATCCTGCAAAGGCCCGCCATGGCTGAGGAGGAGCGAGAGGCCTTTCTGGAAAGGTTTGCGGAGCAGCAGGGGGGGACACTCGTCGCTTTCTCCGTCATGGGCGGCGTCTTCGGCGAAGGCATCGACCTGGTCGGCGAACAGCTGACCGGGGCCGTCGTCGTCGGGGTAGGATTGCCGGGGATCTGCCCGGAGCGGGAGTTGATCGCGGACCATTTTCAGCAACAGGAATGCAGAGGCTTCGACTACGCCTATCGCTATCCGGGCATCCACCGAGTCCTGCAGGCGGCCGGCCGGGTGATCCGCTCCGAAAATGATCGAGGCGCCGTGCTGCTGATCGACGATCGTTTTTCGCATTTCGGCTATCGGCGCCTGCTTCCAGGCCAGTGGAATCCTGTGTGGGTGGGTAGCGAACGGGCCGTCGGCATGGCCTTGAACCGATTCTGGA
>JBFKLX010000344.1:0-3807 GCA_041630155.1 Acidobacteriota bacterium | reverse complement strand
TCATGAAGGGTACGTCGATCTCGGCCTCTCCAGGCTTCATCGGCGGATAGGCTACCTTCACTGGATCGCCGACAACCCATTTTGACGGCCCTGTCCCATAGCGCACCTGGACCGTGTGCTCATTTCCGTTTTGATCTTTGAACGTCACGACAGGATGCCACGTGGACGTCCCCGCATCAGGTCCGGTGGCTTCGACCTCTGTGAGGTCAACGACATGAGCTGTCGTTCGAACTGCTTGGCGACTGGCTTTTCTGGCATCGACAAAGAGCCCTCGGACATTCGCAAGGGCCATCAGACCTCCCAGGGCCAGAACAGCACCGACGACCAGCATTGATGTTTCCACTAGGCCCATCGAGCCTTCTCAATCGCCCAACGTCCTCGCGATCACCTGCGAGCGCCGAAGGCGACCGTCGGGTGCATCGCCTGGTTGGGAAGCCGGACTCCGCATGACTCTTGAATCGCGATTCCTGTGCCCTTGCAACAACGATCTATTCTCCGACCGCCGCACTCTATTTCTGCCGGCAGGCACGCAGTTCTCCGACCACCAGGCATTCATCGTCGAAGTGGAGGTCAACGGTCTCCCAGGGCGGCCCCTGCCGCACGCCCGTATACCGCCCCTCTGCCGTCGGGATCAGGATGAACGACGGCCAGGGACCGCTCCAGTTACCACGCTGGGTGCCGTCGCTGTTCCAGATGATGTTCCAGTACTGGTTCCAGTTTTCGAAGTCTGCATGCACGAAGGTGGTCCACGGTCCGAGGTCCGCGAAGCGCGAACCGGGAGCATTCTCGAAGGAGCCGATCAGATGCAGGGATCGCAGGTTGCCGAATTGGCTGCTGATTTGAGAGATGCGGTCCAGGTAGGGGCGGGTGCGTTCGACTGGATCTTCATTCTTGCCCACCATGCCTGCGAGCGCGTCTGCCTGGCCCGCTTCCAGCCTGTCCATCGCGTCCCTGGTGCGCCGGTTGAGTTCGACGAACTGCTTCCGCTGCTCCTCAGCAGGATTCAACATCGCGTTCAGCACTGCCTGGCCAGAAAGTTTGGCGACGAGCCGCGTATCATCGGCTGTCAGTTCCAGCGACCCCCCATCCAGATAATAGTTTCCTGCCCACTCCCTGGCCTCCTCCGGGCTGGCACCAGGGTCGGGCTCAACCAGAGGCGGCATGAGAAATTCATCATCAAACGCGGCAGCGAGAAGCCGGTCGCGTTGCTCCAATGCAGAGATCATCGACGTAGAGATCATCGACGTGTTGCCCTGGATGTAAAAGAACAGCTCCTGTTCCGGCAGCCAGACGAACTCGGCAGAGAAGATGCTGTTACTGCCACGGTGGTTGATCATCCTGCCCCATTCGGTGTCGCGCACCACCCAGCCGTAGCCGTACCTGGATTCACTGCTCCCCTCCTTGACGTAGCCCGTGGTCCAGCGTCTGGCGGCTTCGGCACCCAGCACGCCACGACCCCGGACGGTGTTCAGCCACCGGTGCATGTCGTCGACGGTGGTGTGAAGGCCGCCGTTGGCTCGCAGGTGCCAGGTCGGCCCGTCTTCGAGCCACGCACGCTCATAGACCAGACCCCAGCGTTCCCCGTTCCGGTAACCCACGGCCAGCCGGTCCCGGTCCCATTCGGGGAGCAGGTAGCCGGTCTCGGTCAGACCGGCGGGCAACAAGAGTTCGTCGCGCAGAAATGCCTCGTAACTCTGCCCCGAGACCCGTTCCACGATCATACCCAAGAGCGAGTACCCGGCGTTGGAATACCCGTAACCCGAACCGGGAGCGAATTGAAGCGGTTCCGCCATCAAGCGGTCGAGATAGGCGCGGGCTCCGATCGGTTCTTCATCCGGTCCAACGCCCCCGGGCAGGCCGGAAGAATGTGTCAGGAGCTGGTGGAGGGTGATGGCCTGTCTGTCTTCCGGAAGATCGTCGAAATACAGGTCGATGGGATCGTCGACGGACAGCTCGCCCCGGCTCTCGAGCAGAAGGATCGCCGCGCCGGTCATCTGCTTGGTGATCGAGCCGTGGCTCTGGATTGTCGTCGGCGTGTAGGGCCGGCGGGCCTCCCGATCGGCGAGGCCGTATCCCTCCCGCAATACCACCTCGCCCCCGTGGGTGACGATGATCGCCCCGGAAAATCCGAGCGCTTCGATGGCCGAGAGGTAGTGATCGATATTCATACCGATTGAGGACTGATGACTCACCACTCCAGCGGCCAAATCCGACGTGTCCTCTCCAGGCCGGAGATCGGCGCTACTGCATCCGAGGAGGATGGAGACCAAGGCTATTGCGATCAGATGAATCCGGGGCATGTCGATCCTGGTCCTTTCACGTGGTGTTCCTGCGGGAAAGCGATATCGAATACACTTCTCAATTCTGGACTTCCTATGGCTTCCCAACTTCTGCATATCCGGTTTCCCGATAAAAACAACTCCCTGAGTTCACTCCCGGACAAAAACGCCTCCATCGATGGTCGCGTCCTGAGATTGCTGTAAATTCGGCGAGGGGTTGAGCCAGCCCGAGATGTTCTCGGGCGGAATTTTCTTTACTCAAGAAATGAGGCTCAACCCAGGAAGAGAGTACCACCGTCGGAACGTACCCGGCAGGCAATCGCCGAAATTTTGCAGGAGGGAACCCGGGAGGATCCGCTGAGCGAACTGATTCGCCTGGCGGTGCAAGGAATGATCGAGGAGGCCCTGGAAGAGGAGCCGTGCTGTGCGCCTGGGCGATCACCTGGGAAGGCACCAAGGTGTTGAATCACTTGGCGCCGGGGACCAAGGAATCGACCGACTGCGTGCGTGATTTCCTTCCGGATCTGCAGCGTCGGGGCCTGAGCGATCCGGTCCTGGTGGTGACCGACGGGGCGGCCGGCTTGATCGGGGCCGTCGAAGAGTGTTTCCCGGCCTCTCTTGGGGGACGCTGTCCGGCTCACAAGATGCGCAATCTGATGGGCAAGCTGCCCGAGTCAGTCGCTGCCGAGTTCAAACAGGCCGCCCAAGCCGCCGACCAGGCTCCTTCTCCGGCGAATGGCAAAGGTATTGAGAGAGGACCTGGTCGACCGCTTCGCCCCACAAGGCCCCACGGCGACTCGCTGCTTCGAAGGGGACTTCGAGGCCAGTTCGAGCTGGGCCAACTCGAGCGGCTTCAAAAACAGCTCGCGGAAGGTCACCTAAAAGAGAACGAACCGGTCGTCAAGAGGGGCTCGACCACCGAAGGAGGTTACAGCAAAAAGAGGACTTGACCGGTCTCGTCGGCGTCTTGGCCTGGGGACAGGCTCCGATCTCGCCCTTGAACTGCTAAGGAAAAAGACTCGAAAGCCACGTCTGGCACCTGTTGACGTCAGCGAACTTTCTGGAGGTTGTCCAGAGGTTCCTGGTGCCGGATCCAGGAATGGGTGCAAGACCCGGAATAGAATGATTTATCCGCAGTCGTTTAGGGAGCTGTTGAGTGCCTGTCCCCGGGTCCAATCTCTGGACACCCGCAGGCGTCTTGCGAAGCTGGAGTCATCGACTCTGCCATCTCGACGTGACTTGTTGTCGGGCCCCTCTCTCCCGCCCCGTGCGAATCTTCCAGACAATCCACGCCACCACGGCCGATATGAGAGCGGAGAGGATCGCGTTCACGGGTCCGAGCACGGCGGTCACGAGCCGTGGCGACCAGCCGAACGGCATCTCTATGTCAGCGTACTGGGGGTTGTTGACGAGGTACGTGTCAATAAAAAGAGCCTGGGTCTCGGGCTTGGCTTGGATGAGCGGCTTGACGGGACGAATCGACATGAGACGATTATCTCAGGTCCGGCGGCTGTTGAACGGCGGGCAG
>JBFKLX010000343.1:0-3815 GCA_041630155.1 Acidobacteriota bacterium | reverse complement strand
GCAAGTCGAGGCGATCGCCGAAGACCTTCCCGTGGATGCCGTCAAGACGGGCATGCTGGCCTCGGCGGCGATCATCGAGGTGGTTGCGCGCCAGGTTCGAAAACACGGCTTCGAGAAGCTCGTAGTGGACCCTGTGATGATCGCCTCGAGTGGAGACTCTCTCCTGGACCCCTCGGCTGTCGATTCCCTGGTCGAACAGCTCTTTCCCCTGGCGAGCTTGATCACGCCCAACCTCAGGGAGGCGGAAGTCCTTTCCGGCGAGACAATCGCGGACCTGAAGGGCCTGGAGCGGGCGGCCCGAAAAATCCGGCGGAGAGGGACTGCGGCCGTTCTGATCAAGGGCGGACACTTCGACGACCCCCGGCGCAGCGTCGATTACCTCTTCGACGGCGCCGAAGCAGTGAGGTTTTCAGCGCCGCGCCATGCCACCCCCCACACCCACGGCAGCGGTTGCACGCTGGCGGCTGCCATCTGCGCCTTCCTGGCCCGCGGACTGGATCTGCATCACAGTGTCGAGCGGGCCAAGCACTACGTGTCGCAAGCCATTGCTGCCTCTTTCTCCGTGGGGGCGGGACGGGGCCCTCTGGGGCACTTTCACGGCTGGTGGAACGTGATGAACGAATCGACGGATGATGCCGCTTGCTCATCCACCGGTGGGCAGGACTCCGATGCGAAGTGAGCCTCGGGGTAGCCCGCGTTCCGAGCCGGAGTGTCTGATGAGCGAACACCTTTCTCACCCGTCAGCGACGACACCACAGGACCGCCATACTCTCCGGGAACTTCGACTCGAGACCTTGAACTCCTCCGCCCCCTTCAACTGAGCTCTTCCCGGAATTCGATCTTGTAGATCTCCAGGAAGGTGACGAGCAGGGCGGCGACGAGAGGCCCCAGCACGAGGCCGGCGGGGCCCCACAGGAAGAGTCCCCCGGCCAGAGCGAAGAAGACCAGCAGTAGATGTATCCCCTCCGATTTGCCTTCCAGAATCAAGGGTCGAACGAAGTTGTCCACCAGGCCGATCACCGAAGACCCCAGAATCAACAGCAGGACTCCCTTCAGGAGCGAACCAGTCATGATCAGGTAGATCGACATCGGCACCCAGACGACAGCCGTCCCCACCACCGGCATCAAGGAGAGAAAGGCGGTGGCGGTGCCCCACAAGATAGGGTTGCTGATCCCCAGGAGCAAGAAGATGATCCCAGCGACCAATCCCTGGGCGATGCCGGTGGCGAAGATCCCAAAGAAGGTTGCGTAGATCACCGTCCGGAGCTTCTCGAAGACCATGTCCTCGTAGGCCGGAGCCAGGGGAATGAGCCGCTTCAGCTCGTTCATCAGGGAGTCTCCATCCCGGAAAAAGAAGAACATGCTGAAAATCATCACCAGGAAGTTGAGCATCAACTCCAGCCCCTGCCCGAGAATCGACGAGTAGTGATCCAGCAGATAGCGGGCCACCCAGTCCACCAAGCTGGACAACAGACCCGCAAAGCTCATCCCTTCGATGTCCAGGTAGCGACCCATCCGCTCCCAGAACTCTCCCAACACCGCGATATCGGAGCCGGGCATCACGCGAGCCCACAGCTCCTGCTGGCTCCGAAAGGCCAGATAGGCCGAGCTGAGCTCACTGGCCAGCGAAAGGAAGAGAATCAACAACGGGATGATGATCAGAAAGGTGATGATCGAGCACATCAGCATGGCGCTCAGCGTGGAGCGCCCGCCCAAGCGGCGCTTCAGTTCAGTGTAGTTGGGGTGGAACAACGAGGCCACGGTGATGCCCAGAATCACAGACACCAGGAAGGGCCTGAGCATCAGGTAGAAAACGTAGAGGACCAGCAGAAGGCAGACAATGAAGAAATTCTGCGAGTATCGGCTGGAATACATTCCCCAAGCTATTCGGCTGACGCCGCCCAGTAAAAGGGACACAAATCAGTCAGGAAGCACTCTCGACAGCTGGGCTTTCTGGCCTTGCAGATGCCCCGGCCATGGTGAATGAGCCAATGTGAGAAGTCGATCCAGAGCTCCCGGGGCACCTCCTCTCGAAGGTCCGCTTCGATCTTGTCCGGAACCGTGTTCTCAGTCAGCGCCAGGCGCTGACTGATACGAGCGACGTGGGTATCGACGACCACGCCGCTGGCAATCCGGAAAGCGTTACCCAACACGACGTTGGCCGTCTTGCGCGCCACCCCGGGCAATTCCAGCAGTTCCTCCATGGTCTGGGGAACCTGGCCCCCGAACTCTGCCACCAGCCGCTGGGCACATCCCTTCAGATTCCTGGCCTTGTTCCGAAAAAAGCCGGTGCTGCGAATGATCTCCCGCAGTTCGTCGGTATCGGCTTCCGCCAATTCCGCCGGGGAAGGATAACGCTGGAAGAGCGCTGGCGTGACCTGGTTGACCCGCTGATCGGTGCACTGCGCCGAAAGGATCGTGGCCACCAGGAGCTGATAAGCATTATTGTGGTCCAGCGCGCACTGGGCGCCGGCATACTCGACCGAAAGCCGGCTGATCACGTCCTGAATCCGTGTTGCCTCTTTTTTGCTTTTCTGAGCAACTCGCCTGCCCACTTCGACATCATAACACTCGGGTAGCAAAAAGGAGATGCGTGTGCCTATTGGTGGTTCGGCCCCGAAAAGGGCCTTCGGCAGACTCTCGAGAGCCCTGGTCCAGGCGGGCCTGAGCGCTTTGCTGGCAGTCTTGCTGCTGCTCGGATTTCAGCCTGACGCCGGGGCGACCCTCAAGTACAAAAAGGACACGGGCAAGAAGTGTCTTTTCTGCCACACCGCCGTCCCCAGGGAAGGGGAGGAGGACCCGAAGCTGAACAAGGACGGCAAGTTGTTCAAGGAGAACGGCTACAAGCTGACGGAAGAGCAGAAGAGTAAACCTGACCCGAGTGAGTCCTGAACGGCAACCGCAAGTGGATGAGGCGTAGACCGCCTCCTCACAGCCGTTTGGCGGACATGCCTGCGGAATCCCGCGGAGAGGGAGCGGCCGACCGCCGGCGCGCCAGCCCCGCCAACGCCACGAGCGCCCCTCCGGCCACCAGGCCCAGTGCCAGTGACAACCAGGAGAACTCGATCTGGAGGAGCGAACCCAACCCGTTGGGCTGGACTTCGTAGTCCAATCCGCTCACGGGAATCTCGCGCCCGTCCGGATCGAAGAAGGTGAGCTGGAGCCTCACCGGTGAAGGTGCCGCAGGCATCGAGGCGAGTTGAAACGTCCACTCAGCGGCCTCGCGGGGTGCCACCCTCTGCAAGGCCTCACCACCCGTCAGAGCAGGCTTCAGGCCGGGTGTCTCCGCGATCCAAGCGGCGCGAATATTGGTTTGCCCCCCAAGCCTGCCCCACAACTCGCGTTCGCGGTCCGAAAACTCGACCGTATCGGGGGAAACCATTTCGAAGCTCACTTTGAACGGTTGGAGCGACGGCTTCTCGACGCGCAGGGTGCCCAGCTTCCGGTCCAGCAGGAACACCTCGGAGGCCCAGGGGCCTTGGCGCGATCCGGAGAGGTGTTTCACCGTCAAGCCTGATGCCAGAGCCAGGGCTGCTTCCAGGGCGTCGCCCCGCTTACGGCTCTCGAGAAAGCGGCTATTGAGCCCGTTCTTGTCGGTCGTGAGTTCCCGGAGGTCAGCCGTCAGTGTCCTCTTTTCCGCTTCCAGCCTCTGGAGTCTGGCCAATTGCTGGCGCTTTTCCGCTTCCGAATCGGCCAGCTTCTGCCGGTCATCCTGGAGTTCTCGAGCCAGTTTCTCCTTCTCCCCCTTGAGGCTTTCAATGGCCTGCCCCAGGGTCGTCAGCTGCGTGGCCAGCTCGGTGTTGCTGGTGGTCTCG
>JBFKLX010000342.1:0-3837 GCA_041630155.1 Acidobacteriota bacterium | reverse complement strand
TTCCTCACCGGCCACGGCGAACGCAGCATCGACTCGTCCGAAGCAGACGGCTTCCTGGCCACGAAAGGGGCCGTCGAGCGGCAGAACTACCTGGCACGGTCGCTGAATCTGGCCGTCGAGGGGAAGATTCCCGAGGATGCCTCGGTGCTGGTGGCTCCGGGCATTCGCTCCAATTTCCTGCCCGGTGAGGTGACGCTGCTGGACCAGTACCTGGCCGCCGGCGGCAAGCTGCTCCTGATGCTGGAGCCTCAGACCAACTTCGAAATGAACGACTTTCTGACGCAATACGGCGTCCAGGTCGATGACAATTTCATCCTCGACCCCTCCCTGGTCGGGCAGGTTTTCGGTCTGGGCCCGGCCGCTCCCATCGTGGGAGTGTACCGCCCCCACCCCATCACGGAGGATTTCAACTACAGCACGTTTTTCCCGACGGCCCGAAGCCTGGAGGCTGTCGAGAGTGCGCTTGGCTACCGGAGCCAGGCCCTCTTCTCGTCCTCCGGCCAGAGCTGGGGAGAAACCGAACTCAAATCCGACCAACGACCCACCCCGGACGAAGGGAAAGACAAGCTGGGGCCGCTGACCCTGGCGGTGGTCTCCGTGCTGACTCCTGAAAAGGAATCGGATGAACTGGGTGGCGAGGTTCCCGAGGAAATGGAGAAAACCGGTCAAAGGGAAAGCCGGCTGGTGGTCGTGGGAGACTCCGACTTCGTGGCCAACCGTTTTCTCCAGGGTCCGGGCCCGAACCTGGACCTGTTCCTGAACATGGTGAGCTGGCTTCTGCAAGATGAAGACCTGATCGCAGTCCGGCCCAAAGATCCCACCAACCGGAAGGTGGTCCTGAACGAGCGGGATGCGAACATCCTCTGGTGGGGCCTGGTGGTCTTCCTCCCGATCGCCACGCTGGTCCTGGGCATGAGTATCTGGTACCGGAGAAGGTGAGGGTGAGGCGCGGGACTCGAGATCCTCGAGCCGAACGATACCGGCGCGGGCCGACTCGATTCGGCTTTTTCGACAATTCCACCGATTTCGCTAGTTGAACCATGAAACGCATCATTCTTCTGTTGACAGTCTTTGCGGGCCTGGGCGCCTACGTCTACTTCTACGAGATCAAAGGGGGCGAGGAGCGCGAGGCGGCCGCGAAGCGAGACGAGAGCCTGTTGCGCCTGGAACAGGCCGAGATCACGGCTTTCACTGTGGAACGTCCCGGGTCGGAGCCGATTCGGCTGAGCCGCAGCGGGGATCAATGGCGCGTCGCCTCGCCGGTGGACGCCAGTGTGGACCGCTTCGTAGTCGACGCTCTGGCCAGGGATGCCGCCAGCGCCCCCCGGCTGCACGCCCTGGAGGAGGTCGCGGAAAAGCTGGGCGAGTACGGCCTGGACGATCCGAAATTGCAGCTCACGATCGAAGCAGGCGGCCGGCAGCAGGTCGTCAGGTTCGGCCGGCAGGATTACACCGGCAACAACGTCTATGTTCAGCTGGAAGGCGACGAGAAGGTCTACGTCACGTCCAAGGTTTTGCTGAGCAGCGCCAACAAGGACCTGAAGGAATGGCGCAGCAAATCGGTCCTGGATTTCGATCAGGACCAGATCCAGGTCGTCGAACTGCAACGCCCCCAGGGAACCCTGCGGGTCGAGAGGATCGATGGCCAGTGGCAACTGACCCAACCCATCCGGGACCCGGCAGACGACTCCGTCGTGTCGTCTCTGCTGTCCGCTGTCCGCTACGCCCGAATCGAGGACTTCGTCGAGGAGGAAGTGTCCCCCGAAGGTGGAGCTCGCTACGGCCTGGACCGCCCGCAGTTCGAGCTTCGACTCAAACCGGCCGATCGAGACGAATGGCAGACCCTGCGCGTCGGGAGCAAGACCAAAGAGCAGTATTACGCGAGAGATTCCCGGCGGCGCACCGTGTTCACCATCCGCTCCAGCGTGACCGAGAATTTCCAGAAGCCTCTCGAGTACTTCCGCGACAAAAAGATCGTCAAAGCCAGTCAGGCCGAGCTGGACCGTTTCGTCTTGACATGGGGTGAAAAACTCATCGAGATCCGCCGTGACGGTGATCGGTTCACGATCACCCAGCCGGAGTCGCAGAAAGGCGCCGAGACCCAGGCCTACAAGTTCTGGTATCCGGTCACTGACATCAAGTTCGAGCAGCTGGACGACGGAAAGTCGGGCAGCGAAGACCCGCGCTTCGCCCGGCCCGACATCCGCCTGGAACTCACCCTGCGAGATGGGTCGACCCGCAACTTCGAATTCGTTCAGCAGGGCACCTCCCACCGGGCGCGCAAGCTGGAGGACGGCCGTTCGGGGACCATCTCGTCGACGGATTTCGAGAAACTGAAAATGGAAGCCCCCTCTCTGGTCACGCCCGCGGGATGAGCCTGTGGGCCCTGGGAGGCCTGATGCTCGAGGCGTGTGGGCGGGGAGAGGATTCCCCCGCCCATCATCGACGCCCCGCGGCTCCGCCGTCGATTTCTCTGGCAATCCTGGACGCTGGCTCCGGGGCAGAATCGGGGCTGCGTCTCCGACGCTGCCTGCGCCAAGTCTCGCGCGGTGCAGCCACCACGTCTCCCGCGATATGAGAGAATGCAAGTCTGCATGAATATCGGCATCACGTGCTATCCGACCTTTGGTGGCAGCGGCATCGTGGCCACGGAGCTGGGCCAGTACTTGGCCCGGCGCGGCCACACGGTTCACTTCTTCAGTTCGGCCATGCCCAACCGGCTGATGGATCTGGGGGACACCGTCTTCTTTCACGAAGTCGAGGCCATGAACTATCCCCTGTTCGAATACGTCCCTTACGACTTGGCTCTGGCGACCAAGATGGTCGAGGTGGCGCAATCGCGGAAGCTGGACCTGCTGCACGTTCACTACGCCATCCCCCATTCGATTTCCGGCTACCTGGCGCGCGAGATGTCACGGCCGCGCCGGCTGCCGGTGGTGACGACCCTCCACGGGACCGACATCACCCTGGTGGGACGGGATCATTCCTATCTGCCGATCACCCGGTTCGGGATCCAACAAAGCGACGGCGTGACGGCCGTCAGTGAGTTCCTGCGTCAGGCCACGCTGCGGGAGTTTTGCGACGGATGCGACATTCGCACCATCCCCAATTTCGTCGATACCGAGAGGGTGAAACGCTTCTGTTCTCCCGAGTTGCGGCGGCGTTTTGCGCCGGGGGATGAAAAAATCCTGGTCCACGTGTCCAATTTCCGACCCGTCAAGCGCGTGGGAGACGTGATTCGCGTGTTCCAGCGGGTGCGGCAGGAACGCCCGGCAGTCTTGCTGATGATCGGAGACGGAGTCGACCGGTCCAATGCCCAACATCTGGCCCGCGAACTGGGCCTGACCCGGCAAGTCTATTTCCTGGGAATGGTGGGCATGGTCGAGCACTATCTCTCGATCTCAGACCTCATGCTGCTGCCCAGTGAAACGGAGAGCTTCGGGCTGGCCGCTCTCGAGGCGATGGCCTGTGAAGTGCCGGTCGTGGCCACCCGTGTGGGCGGGATTCCTGAGGTGGTCGAAGAAGGCCAGTGCGGCTTGCTTTACGAGGTCGGAGACGTCGACGCGATGGCCCAGGGAAGCCTCTCCATCCTGGATGAGTCCCGGATGCCCGCCTACATGAAGGCTTCCCGCCGCCGGGCAGTCGACACCTTCTCGGCCGAACGCATCATCCCCCTCTATGAAGCCTACTACCGGGAAGTCCTGGAGCGGGAGCCGAAGCCGGCCGCCAGCCGCGGCTAGCAGCCGGCGGGCCGAACGGGTTTTCCCCCGCCATCCCGGAGAAAGCGTCGGCTGGAGGCGGGCAGTCGCATTCCTCGAGCCCCACTCCCCCCACCCC
>JBFKLX010000341.1:0-3842 GCA_041630155.1 Acidobacteriota bacterium | reverse complement strand
GGGGCTGGCAACGGAGCCGGGAGCACCTGCTGGAACTGAGCAACGGGGGTCGTGTTCGATCCTTCCTGGTGGAACGCTCGCCCGACGCGCGGGTCGTAGTCGGCCTGCACGGTCTGGGGGGTTCGAGTGATTCCCTCTTCCTGCAGGGCCTCTCCCACAAGGCCTACCGGGAAGGCTGGAATTCGGTACTGTTCAACCTGTACGACCTGAATCTGAGCGGCCGCTCTCCGACGCTGTTCCACGCCGGGGCCAGCCAGCACGTGGAAGAGTTACTGGAACGCATCCGTGAGATTCGTCCCTGGGACCGCGTCTGTCTGACGGGGATATCCCTCGGCGGGAATCTGTTGCTCAAGCTGCTGGGGCACTGGGGAGGCGCGCCTCCCTCGTGGGTGGAAGCCACGGCGGTGATCTCTCCCCTGGTCGACATGGTCATCAGCTGGAGCCTCATCGAGAAACCGGCCAACCTGTTCTACCGGCTCTATTTCATCAGCCGCTTGAAGCGGATCATTCGAGAGCGATCCCAAGACCTGGGCCGGTTCATCGACCTGGAAGCCCTGGCGAAGATCCGGACGATTCGGGAATTCGACGAATGTGTCACCGCGCCCATGGGCGGGTATGCCGACGCTTTGGACTATTATCGCAGGGCCAGTTCGGCGCCGCTGCTGGGCCGGATTCGAAAGCCGACCCTGGTCATTCACGCCAAGGACGACCCGATTCTCCCCTGGGAGCCCTGGACGCGACCCGGTGCGGTGTCCAACCCATATCTGCTGCCCCATCTCAGCGAAAAAGGGGGGCATGTGGGATTCATCGAGCAGACCCGGCGCGACATCGACCGCGTCTGGGCCGAGAATCGGGTCATCGATTTCTTCCGCCTCCTGCCGTGATGCCGGGAATGCCCGTGTCATGCCTTTCGGGGCGAGCCGGCTCGGGGTTGCCCGATTCGAGTTCGCGCAGTGCTTCTCTGATCTTTTCGGGCTCCGCCGCAAACTCAGCCCCGTGGCGCCAGTAGCGCCGCGCTTCCTCTGCCTGGCCCTGGTCGAGCAGCAGCCGTCCCAGGCGCAGATAGCCGAGGCTGTGCGAAGGCTGGATTTCCAGGGTTCGGCGGAATGCCGCAGCAGCGCTGTCCCGGCTCTCCAAATGCTGAAAGGCGAGCCCGAGCAAGTACCAGGCATCGGCATAGTTGGGCCTCAGCTCAATGGCCTTGTGGAGTTCGGCCACGGCTGGTGATGCTTCTCCACGGGCGAGCAGCAGCCGGGCGAGGTAGAAGTGGGAGTCCGGACGGCGCGAATCACCCTCCGTCAGTCTCTCGAGAATCGCTCTCGCTCCCGTTTCGTCCCCCCGACCGGACGTGCAAAGGGCGATCCACTCCTTCGCCAGGGAGAGGTCGGGCTCTCGGAGGATGAGTTGCTGCAGGGCTGCCTCGGCTTGGCGAAATCGACTGCGGCTCATCTCGTACCGGGCCAGCTCCAGATACGGCTCCCAGTCGGGCAACGGAAGGCGCCGCAGCATCTTCCTGAGATGGTCCGCTGCCTCGGCGCTGGGGCCGGTACGCAGGGTTGCCACCGCCCTGTAGATTTCACCCAAGGTCCTCTGGGGGGCGCGTTCGGGTCGGAGGAAGACAGCTTCGACCAGAGTGGGAACCTTCTCCTCGAGAGGAGCCAGCAAGTCGCGGCCCGAAGGAGGGATTTGAATTCGATGATCGGTCATCACGACTTGGACCACGTCCTGGGTGCGGCGTTGCGGCATGTGACAATCGACGCAGGCCCCATCTGCGGGGATGGCTGTGCCCGGATGCTGCGACCAATTCCGGCCCTCTTCGTGGCAGCCCAGACAGACTCGCCGATAGCGCTCCAACCGCTGCGGGAGCGGCGGTTTTGCGTGGGGGTCGTGGCAATCGAGACATTCCAGGCCGCCGTTGCTTTTCAGGTAGCAGGGACTCTGCTCCAGGCGGTAGGGGTGGTGGTTGATCTCAAAGCGCTCCGAGCGAGCCTGGCCTTCTTCCCTGGGATCGAGGAACACCAGGTAATCGTCCAGCGGCTGGCCAGGACGATACGAATAGTCCCCTCTCCCGAAGCGCGCCAAGCGTGGAATGGTTACCGAGGGCTGCAGGTGGCACTGGTAACAGACGTCCCGTCGCAGGCGGCTTTCCAGCCGGCGCGGGTTGACGATCGCGACTGCCCCCGTGCCTGCCTCCAGCTCTCCTTTCAGGGCCAGCTCGATGTGCTCTGCACCCGGACCGTGGCAGCGCTGACAGCCGATCCCCTGGGGCAGCTCCCGGATGAACCCTTGCGATACCCGGTACTCGGCGGTGTCCCCCGATTGCCGGGGATAAGCGTTGTGACAGAACATGCACTCGCGGCGCACCCGCCGGCTGATGCCCTGATGATCGGGATTGTCGAAACCCGGTGCCATCCCCCAACGCCTGGTTTGCGAGTACCAGGCTACTGGCAGCTGGAAGAGCTCGCCTTCAGTCGTTTGGTAGAGATAGGTTCTGGAGCGATGTCCCGAGCCCAAGATCCAGTCCACGCGGTGCTCCCAGACGTTGATGGGCCGGCTCTCAGCGTCCAACTGGTAGCGCCGGAACTGAAGTTCTTCCCCCGCCCGCACCATCTCGTAATGCTCCCGCGACGGGGCGTGATAGAAATGGTTTTGCTGGAAGTCTTCGATGAATCGGTCGGCTCGCGGCCGGAAAAAGGAGCGGGACATGCCGACGCTGAGGTAGCTCTCCGCGATCTCCGGATGGCAGGACGCACAGGCCTCGTCGCGGACGTATCGCGGCGCCGCTCCGGAGGAGACTTCAATCCCGGCCTCCTCCAGCAGGTCGGCGGGTTTGGGTTCCTGACCGATCAACAGCGAAGCGAGAAGGCAGGTTGTCAGCAGCACGAGCAGCCAGGCTCGACCCATCATGATCTCCCAGAAATGTGGGTTGAGCAGTTCTGGCTGCTCAACCGCAAGAATCGCTTCGCCACCTCCCTGATGGTGGCTGTCGCCGGTAAATTCCGGTCGCGCAGGAGCCGTCTTCCAGGGTGCGCGAAATCAGGCGTCCACGGCAGTCGTTGCCGTGCTCGTCCAAGCTCCAAAGAGCTTCCGCAGGAGAACCAGTTGGCCAAGATGGTAAGCGTTGTGGTCGGCTACCAGCAATGCCTCCCGCAGGAGGGTTTGGCCACCCCCATGGGGGATTCGGGTCAGAAGATCGATGGATGGGTCGGCCACCAGGTCCTGCATGGCTCGTAGATCGGCGCGGAACGCGCTGACGCTTTCGTCCCAGGCGTCGCCATGCGGGGGCGCCTGGGTCTGTGGCCAGTAGCCCCCGGGGAAGGGAGGCGATTGGTGGTCAGGCCTCCGGCTGAACTCCAGGATGTCCCACTGACAGATGCGCATATGCTCGAGCAACTGCCAGGCACTGTGGGGGGCGCTCGGCGGTTTTCTGCCCCTCAACTCGTGAGGCCAATCGGCGATAACGTCTTCAAACCTCAGATGGGCGTGCCGATTGTCCAGAAGCTGGATCAAATGCTCCCGGAGCGGTTCTTCTGAGTCCATGTAGCCCCCTTTCCGAGCTTGCTTTACACGAAAGACTTGCCATCGCCAACACGACCTCAGCGGAGACGGTGACAAAGCTCATAGAGCCTGAAGGACCCGCTCTCGGTCAAGCCCTGAGACTTGTCCTGTCTGCTCCACTCCTTGGTGGCGAAGTACTCCGGTTCGTAAATACGGTGACGGATGCGGGCGGGGCTCTCGAGGCGAGGTCGCGAAGAGAGGAGGAGGCGATGCCGGAGCATCGTCGAGGAGGAACGACAAAGAGATCGCCCGAGACCCCCGTGCGCCCGAAGGGTTGCGGGCGG
>JBFKLX010000340.1:0-3901 GCA_041630155.1 Acidobacteriota bacterium | reverse complement strand
CGCAGGAGTCGCCGCCGACCGAGGTGCGCGTGCGGGCCAGAGGGCGGGAGTTCCTGCTCCCTCTGGAAAACTGGGGAGAGGCTGGAGAGCCGCTGACCATACGTTTGGAAAAACTGGAGGTGTGAAGTGCCAACCTATTCAACGCCGGGAGTTTACATCGAGGAAGTCGCAGGAGGCGCCAGGCCCATCGAAGCCGTGGGCACCAGCACCGCCGCCTTTCTGGGGGTGGCTCCCCAGGGCGACGCTCATGTCAACACGGCCCGCGCCATCAATAGTTTTAGCGAGTTCTTGCGGCATTACTGCGGCGAGGCGGAAACCGGAACGCCGCTGGCCCAGGCCGTCTTCGGCTTCTTCCTCAACGGGGGAAGCCGCTGTTACGTCGTCAACGTGGGTCCGGGCAACACCATTCTGGGCGGCGGCCGGCAGCGGCAAGGAATCGACCTGCTGCAAGAACTGGACGAAGTGGCGATCGTCGCCGCGCCGGGCTACACCGACCCCGCCAGCTATGACGCGCTGCTGTCCCACTGTGAGACCCTGAAAGACCGCGTGGCCATTCTGGATGCTCCCGATTCGGTTTCCGACGTGGAGGCTCTGACCCGCGTGGCCACCGTGGAACCGCCGAAGCGGACCAAGGGGAAAGAGGAAGGGGAGTCCGGCGGTGGGTCTGCAGGGTTGCGCCCGCGGGATTCCGCAGGCGGCTACGGCGCTTTCTATTTTCCCCAGGTCCTGGGACACGATGCGCTCAAACCCGGCACCATCATTCGTATTCCCCCGTCGGGCCATCTGGCTGGAATCTACGCCCGGACCGACAGCCTGCGAGGCGTCCACAAGGCCCCCGCCAACGAGGTCGTGCGAGGTGCCATCGGCGTGACCTACCGCGTCACACACGCGGAGCAAGGGCTGCTCAATCAGAACGGCGTCAACTGTATCCGCAGCTTCGACCGGGGCGGGACCCTGGTATGGGGTGCCCGAACCCTGGCTCCCAGCGCCAGTGAGTGGCGCTACGTCAACGTCCGGCGGCTCTTCGCCATGATCGAGGAATCGATTGCCCAAGCCACACGCTGGGTGGTCTTCGAACCCAACGACGCAACCCTCTGGAAGTCCATCGTGCGTGACGTGTCGGCTTTCTTGCGCCTGCTCTGGAGCCAGGGCGCCCTGATGGGCGCGACTCCCGAACAGGCCTTCTTCGTCAAGTGCGACGCGGAGACCAACCCCCCCGAAGTCGTCGACGCGGGTCAAGTCGTGATTTTGGTGGGCGTGGCGCCGGTCAAGCCCGCGGAATTCGTGATCTTCCGCATCAGCCAGAGCGTGGCTGCGAACGAAACCGAAACTCAGGGCGAACAAAGCGAGGAGTAAACCATGCCGGAACCTCGAGCAGCCACCGGAACTCGCGTGGACCCGTATCGGTCCTACAACTTTCAGATCGAGATTCAGGGCCAGATCGAAGGCCATTTCACCGAGATCCGGGGCATTGGAGTCAAAGTTGAGGCGATCGCCTACCGGGAAGGAGGCACTGCGCAGCTGGTGCACCGCCTGCCCGGCCGAGTGGAGTACGCCGACATCGAATTGCGCTATGGCCTGACCACCTCCCAAGTTCTGTGGGATTGGTTCACAACGGCGGTGCGGGGACAGGTGGAGCGTAAGAACGTGTCCATCATTCTGCTGGACAGCGATGGGGCCACTGAGGTCATGCGCTGGAACCTGACAGGATGTTGGATCGCGGAGTGGCACGGGACTCCCCTGGACGCCTTGGCGCAGACCTATGCGGTCGAGTCCATGATCCTGGTTTGCGAGAACCTGGAAAGGGCGTGAGCCGATGGCCTGGAATTCACCCTGGCGGCACTGGCGAGCCCGGTTGCTGCGTTGGCTGGCTTCGCGGCTCCACCTGGGGGCTTCCCAACTGAGTGACGCTGCGTCGCGGGATCCTGCCGAGCCGGCGGCTCCGCCGGCCGCCTCAGCCGGCCCTCCGGCTCACTGGCTGGCCCTTTTGAGGGAACACGGAATTTCCGGGCCGGCGGGCCGGGTCGACTTGGTGGCGGAGCCTGGCGCCGAAGCCTCACTGCCTCGTCCAGTGCCCTTGCCCCAGCCGGCCGAGCGGCGGCGCGAGCCTCGGGCAGCCGAGCCAAGCGCAACGCCGGTCCGCAGAACCGACCAGGATGCCGGCACCGTTGAGCCAGTTGTCGGGGACCCGAAAGGGAGACCGGAACGGCCCCGCGAGAACCGGCCCGCACGCCCCCCGCGCTTTTCCGCTCCCTCCGCGCCCCAACCTCGTGACCAGCAAGAGCAGAATCCCGTTCGACCCATTGCCGCAGCAGGAGAACCACCGCGAGAAGTGAAACCAAGGTTTGCACCGGGAGCGACGGGCAGCCTTCCCGGTGCCTCCCGATTGGCCGTACCAGCGGATCGGACTCGGAGGGTCGCGGGAAGGCGAGCCGAAACACGCTGGGCGACCCGGAGCCAAGTTCCCGCGATGGAGACTCTGCGGGTTGCGAGTTCTCCCCGGCTGCCGGATGAGCGGAAGCCGTGGCCGGTCTTCTCGGCGGCCAGGCCGCGGGTCGGCTCCCAGAGCGCGGTGGTCAATGAGATGCGCTGGCCAGCCCGTCATGAAGGCGAGACGGCTTCGCAGCTTCACTGGGTGCCCCAGCGCCAGCCCAGAGAAGAGCCTCGTCTCGGCCTCGAGGCCTCGATGGCTCCTGTGGTGGGCCGCCGACCGGCGGGTCAGGTGGTCTCCAGCCGGACGGTCGGTCGGGCCGGGTCGGGCTCTTCCAGCGCGCCCCAGGCTCCACCCAGGTGGTCCGGTGGCCCCGCTGATTCGTTCTGGCCGGAGCTGCCGAAGGAGTTTGGGGAAGACAGCCAACTGGATCTGCCTGACTGCTGGCAGGAGAAACTCAGGCAAGAACGCCTGGATCGAGAACAGCGAGGCTAAGCGATGGAGCGAGTAGCTTTTCTGATCGAGTCGACCGGTGAGCGCATTGCGTGCCTGTTGAACCCCGAAAGCCTGGTCGTTCGGCGCACAGCGGGTGTCGAGCCCCATCGCCTCAAAGGGGGAACGCTGGCGGGCTCGAGCGCGGCCGACGACCGGCTCATCTTCACGGGGGGGGGACGCACCGAGATCGACCTGGATCTGCTCTTCGACGTCTCCCTTGCGGGATCAGCGGCCCCGTCCGCCGACGTGCGAGCGCTGACGGCTCCGCTCTGGCGCTTGAGCGAGAACTTCGCCGAAGTGGAGGGCAGGCGTCTGCCACCCCTCGTCCGCTTCGTTTGGGGGAAGAGCTGGAACGTGCCCGGAGTGATTGCCGCTGTGGCAGAGCGGTTGGAGTACTTCACGGCCGAGGGCTTCCCCCGGCGTTCCTGGCTGCGGATGCGTTTCCTGCGGGCCGCCGAACCGCCGACCGGCATCGAATCCGAGCCTCTTGAGCCGCCGGTGGCGATTCTGCCCGATCCTGGACAGCCGTTGACGGGTGAAGTTCGAGTTCACGAGCTGGGCGGGGCGGCGGAGTCTCCAGGCAGACCCGCCACCAGCGAACGACTGTTCAACGTCGCCGCCCAGTACTACGGCCACCCAGGCATGTGGAAGCACCTGGCCCGCTACAACGGTGTGGAAGATCCGCTGCGCCTGCCGCCCGGGCAGACCCTTCAGATTCCACCGCTGACGACACCCCAGGAGGCGACATGATGACAGTCCAGATGGCGCCGCTGGTCGAAGTGGAGCTGGATGGTTCGCCGCTGGCGGCGGCGGAGGCGAGTCGCCTGGTTCGCGTGCTGGTGCAGCAACGCTTGTCCCTCCCGACCCTGTGCGAATTGACCTTCACGCAACCCGGTGGCCCCTTCCAGTCGCTGTCGAGCTGGTCATGGGGCCTGCCGGTGCGCGTCCGTGTGGGCGAGCCGGCTCGCCTCCTCT
>JBFKLX010000339.1:0-3936 GCA_041630155.1 Acidobacteriota bacterium | reverse complement strand
CCCACTGTCCCTGACCGGGGTTGGTCCCCGACCTTGAATCGATCATCCGTGCTGTTTCCCTCCCGGAGGGCTCCCACTCCCTCGGCCAGATCCCGGTCGATGGGCCGGTTGGGCGCGCAGTAGCCGCAGCTCCAGAAGATCCTTCCAGTCAACCGGTCGATTTTGAAACGGGGAGAGAGACTCGGCATAAATGAATCAATCTTGGCCGCTTTGGCTGGATGGACACCGAAAATGGGAGGATAGGAATGGCGTTAACGATAAGCGCTTGGAACGTGAGGCACGTGGGAGCGTCTGGGCACGGTTGCGTGATGAATTTTGACTCCCGATACAACGGCAGAAACTGGGACAATCGAGTCCCACTGAGTAAGATAGCAAAACGGCCTTCCTGGGAAGTTTATGTTGATTTCTCGAGTCCGCCTTTGGACCCTAACGACCCTTCCTATCCTTGCTTTGCTAACATTTTCGACAACGAGAACTTCTTCCAAGTCCCTTTGAAGAACAAGTACTCCATGCGGGCCGGCATACAATATGCTGACCCGGAAAGTTACGGCCCTATTCCTAGTGGCACCGGTCGGCACAATGTGCGTATCGAGTTGCTCAACAGAGACAGGCAGTTGCTTCTCACCCAAAGCGGCTATTACGTCATCGAGCCCGGGTGAGAAGCACCGATTTGAGGCTGACTGATTCGAGTAACTAGTGCCAAGAGGCGCCCAAACCAAACGGGTGATGGACCTCACTTCAGGTTATCAGTGCCGAGGGGGACCACGAGTACTCCTACCGAGTCAATGACTGATGGGATTTAGAAGGTGAAAATCTAGTTTTGCGAATTTTCACTCCCCGAATAGGACAGCCACCCATTGTGACGTTGAGAACGTCCTTTTCGGGCGACTCGCTTTCAGGGAACCGCTGATGGCGGCAAGCGCTCGGCCAACTCCGCGGCGCGTTTCAAGTTGCCCGTCAGGCGTTGGGCATCGGAGGCCCTGCTCAGCAGGTCGCGGCTCTCGGGAGTCAACGCTAGGGCCGCTTCGTACTCCTCTGCTGCCTGCGGGAACATCCTGGCCCAGCTGAAGATGGATGCCCGACCGAGATGCCGCATCAACCGGGAGTCTGGCCGTTCCCAGAATTCGAGGGCTGCCAGGATAGAGTGTCTCGTTTTCACATGAGTCCCTCAAGATCAGCCGCAAAAATCCTTCGCCATGCTCCTTGCGGTGTTCTGCCAGGGTGTGTCTGACAGAGTCGGAGTCCAGGAGACCTGCAGGAGCATCCAGGGCATCCGCCCGCCACAACTCTGTTCCGTCGACCCCTCGGAGGATCAAGAAGTACGCGCAATCCTCGGCCGGGATGCCAATCCAGCGAATCACGAACAGCTGGGGAATCGCTGAACCGTAGTTAGAAGGCGAAGACAAGGCGAGCTTCGGTTCAGTCTCGACAGGGTGCTCAAATTCTTTGGATGCCCAGATTTCAGGGTTCGCCGAGGCCCACAATCGACCTAGGTCTAACAACCCGCCCCGGTCACGCCCCCCTTGGCGCCCGTATTCATCCAGGGCCCTGCGAAAAGCGTCCGACTCCGAGACACGAATACTCCAAACGAGTCAATAACTTATGGGATTCAGACTGGAGGGAATTCGCTCGATCTCGCCTTCTCGATCTTCTTCCTCGGCGTCCTCTGCGCCTCTGCCAGCGAGCTCCGGGAAAGTTGCCCTGTCCCCAACTCTCCGAAGTGGTCCCGACGGCCGCGCAGAGACGTCCCGGATGATTTCACCACAGAGGTCACAGAGGAATCCGGAGTTTTCTGCATTGGATGTCCGCCCCTCGTGAACGGAAACGGCCGAGTCTCACTGATCTGGGGACAGGGAACCGGGCAGTGCCACCGCCGGTTGGCCATCGGTGGAATTCTGCAGTGCTTGGCTGGAACCAGGCGTGAGGCCCATCGAAACGTACCGCAATGAGATCGAGGAGGCGGTCGCCGCGCGGGATCTGACTCACCCCATCTGAGCCGAGAGCGTTGCAGCGGGCAGCCAGGGCTTCATCGGCGAAGTTCTATTCGAATCTGGCGGACGCTGGTTCGGATGGCGGACTGAGGTTGCCGGAGGGGTCGAGGGCTCGGAGGGTGTAGGTGTAGGTGGACCCTCTTTCCACGTCGCGGTCGAGATAACTGGTGGTCTCGCCTTCGAGCTGGGTCAGGATCGCCGGAGGGCCCTCGTTGGGGCCGCTCCGGTAGAGGATCAGCGAGTCTGCGCCGCCAGCCCTCCAGCTGATCTCCAGACCCTCCCTCCGCACTTCGATTCGAACGTTTTGGGGCGGCTCGGGCGCCCGCAGGTCCATGAACTCCAGGCGGACTCCCGGCGAGGGGTCGCCCTCATTTCCGGACTCGTCCTGGGCGCTGACCGCATAGACGTAGACCTCACCGGGCTCAGCGGTGGCATCCTGGTAGCTCTGGACCTCGGCAGCCAGCAGGGATTTGTTGAGCCGCTGCCCCCTGTCGGCGGACTCGGGTGTGCGATAGACCCAGAACCCCGCCAGGTCCTCGGCCAGGGGACCACTCCACCGCAGGACCACCTGACCGTCCTCCACCCGGGCACTGTGGACCGCGGGCGAGGGCGGCGGCACGATGTCGGGCATGCGGGCGAACACCACTTCAGAGGCGGCACTACGGTTCCAGCTCCGGTCCAGAGCCACCACGCGGTAGGCATAACGGGTCTGCGAGTCCGGCGAAACCGGGTCCCAGTAGGATGTTTCGGTCGTGGTGCCGGTAAACAGCGTGAAGAAGGGCCCGTCGGCACGGGTCTCCTCGGCTCGACGGCTGATCCGCGTGGTCCGCTCCACCACGTATCCTTCCAGATCGCTCTCGCTGTTGGGCTGCCAGGAGATCAGGATGCCCTCTTCGGTGCCCTGCGCCTCGACGCCCTCGGGGGCCACGGGAGGAACGGCGTCGCTGAGGAACACCTGGACCTTGTCTGAGGGCTCGCTCTCGTTGGCCTGGCCGTCCTGGCTGGTGAGGTAATACCAGTAGATGCCGCCGGTGGAGACGTCACGGTCCAAAAAGGAGCTGGCGGCCGCAGGCGACAGCCCGACAGGCTGGTAAGGACCCTCGAATTGGGTGGCCCGGTAGATCACGAACCCCTCGATGCCTTCGGCCGCGGGCCGGGTCCAGCGCAAGTAGACGGCATCCTCCAGCGGCCTTCCTGCCAGGTCCAGGGGGGGTGGCAGGAGGACCGTGGCCCGGGGCCGGATCAGGATGGCGTCCGTGGGGGGACTCTCGAAGCCCGCCAGGTTCACCGAGGTGACGCGGTACCAGTAGTCCACGTCGTTGAGCAGAAAGCGGTCCGCGAAGAGGAACTCCGGGAGCTCTCCGTCCACGCGGGAGGGGACGATGATTTCCGCTGAGGCAGGACGGAAGGGCCCGAAGGGGCGCTCCGCCCGGTAGACCCGGTAGCCGACGGTCTGGCCGCTGCGGGAGAGCTGCGGCTGGTGGTTCCAGGAGAGCAGCGCGCGGCGGTCGCCGGCCTGGCCGCGTAGCCCGTCCGGAACGGGTACTTCGTCCCGCCGGCCATGCAGGACCAGCTCCTCGGACTGGGCCCAAAGCGTCTCGGCCCCGCCCGCATCCACCCTCAGGATGCGATAGCGGAAGGAGCTGCCCGGCACCAGCTGGCGATCCTCGAAAGTCTCGCCCAGAACAGCGGCCAGCGGAGGAGTCTTGACCGACTGCAGCTGGATCAGGCTGCGCGCCAGCGGGCTGCTCATCACCTCCTCGAACCGCTGGGCGTCGATGCGAGGCACGTCTCCGAAGAAGGTCAGAAAGGACTCCGCCTCGGCACCCAGCCGGCGGCGGATCTCGGCGGCGTCTTCCAGGCGCCGGACCGGCTCGGCCGTCAGGCGGCTCCAGGAGCCACCAGGCGTCTCCGCCCTTTCCACGTGGAAGCCCAGGTCGGGCTG
>JBFKLX010000338.1:0-3953 GCA_041630155.1 Acidobacteriota bacterium | reverse complement strand
CATCCCGGTCGGGGTCAAGGGGAACCTCAACCACCCCTTGAATCGCGGCGGGCTTTGTCCACTGGGACAGGCGGCTCTGGAAACCCTCTACTCTCCGCACCGGCTCCGAGGTCCCCTGGAGAAGACCTCCAGTGGAGAGCATCGGCCGATCGCCTGGGAGGATGCGCTGGGACGCATCGCCGAAGTGCTCGATCGACTGGTGTCGGCGGGAGAAGGCCATCGGATCGCCTTGCTGACAGCCGAACCCAGCGAACTGTTTGTGGGTCTGGCTCGGTATTTCACGCTGGCGGTAGGCTCGAAAAACTTTGCCCGGATGGAGTTGGAGGGGAGCCTGGCCTACCGGCTCACACAGGGGCTGGCCGGACCTCCGGGGTTCGACCTTTCCCGCAGCGATCTGGTGCTCTCCTTCGGCCTCGATCTCTTTGAGGACGGGCCCGCTCCCATGCACGCCATCTCGGCCCTGGTGGGGGAGCGTGACAACGAGGCACTGGCCTCGGTCCTTCACGTGGGAACCCGGCTCTCTCCCAGCGGAGCCAAGGCGGAGCGTTATGTGCGAATCGCGCCCGACACTCACGGGGCGTTCGCCCTCGGGGTGGCCAACGTCCTCGTTCGCGAGGGGCGCATCGACCGGGACTTTGTGGACCGGCGGACCTTCGGCTTCGAGGACTGGACGCAGGACGGGCGTCGACGCCTCGGCTTTCGCCGGTTGCTTCTGGAACGCTACTACCCCGACCGGGTGGGCCAATTGTGCGGCTGCGATCCCGGCGTTGTGGTCCGGGTGGCGCGCCGTTTCGCCCAGGCCTCTCGACCCCTCGCCATGTCGGGAGGGGAGGCGCTCAGGGGTCCGAACGCCACTTGGAACGGGATGGCGGTCCACGCGTTGAACGCTCTTTTAGGGGTCTTCGATCGTCCGGGAGGAGTCGTGCTGCCGCAGCCGATTCCATTGACACGTCTGCCCGAGCCGGAGGGCGCCCGCGATCTGCCGGACTCGATGTTCGCGGCGCGGCCGCAAGCCGAACCGATTTTCGGAGTCGATCCCTGCCATGCCCTGGTGGAGTGCTTGGAGGAGGACCCAGAGAGCGTCGAGGTCCTTTTCGTGGCCGGCGCCGATCCGATTCACGAGAGCCCGGCGGGCAAGAGACTCGACGAGGTGATGGACCGGATTCCTATGCTGGTGGCCTTGACTCCGTTCCTGGACGATACGGCGGCTCGAGCCGACTTGATCCTGCCCACGCACACCTATCTGGAGAGTTGGCAGAGTTCCACCACCCCGAACTTCTCCGCGTTCAGTGTCCTGGGGCTGGCGCCGCCGGTGGTCGAGCCCCTGTTCGACACACGCCATCCGGGAGACGTTCTTCTCCAGTTGGCGCGGCAGGCCACCACTCTGCAGATCCCCTGGACCAGTTACAACGAATACCTCAAGTATCGCCTGGAGGGATTGGCCGTCTCGGGGCAAGGCTCAATCTTGAGCGGCTCCTTCGAGGAATCATGGAAACATTTTCTCGAGGAAAGGGGCTGGCGTTTTAGCGAGCACGCCGGGTTGGAGGATTTTTGGGACGACCTGGCGCGCCAGTCAGGATGGTGGAATCCGGTTCCTTCACCGGCCGATTGGGAACGCATGTTCCGCCACGACTCTCACCGATACGAGTTCTTCTCCACGACCCTGGAAAAGAGATTGATCGCTTTGGGGAGGAAGATCGACCCCGCGGCCAGCGAGGCCCAGGCTCTGCAGGCCGCATGCCGGCAGCTGCGGCTGGGCGCGGACCCCGACGAGGTCTGCCTGCCTCATTTCGAGCCGCCCGGGGAAACGCCGGAAGGGGAACTGGCCCTTGTTCCCTTCCGGCCGATCACGGCGCGCGGCCGGCTGGGAACGGCATCCCCGATGCTGATGGAGATGTTCGGCTATCCCGTCCTGTCCGGTTGGCGGACCTGGGCCGAAATGGACCCGGAAACAGCCCACCGATGGGGAATCGAAGACGGGGACCAGGTCGCTTTGGAGACGGCGGAGGGAAGCATCGAGGTCACGGTCCATCTCAGGCCGGGCGCGGCCCCGGGTGTGGTTCACGTTCCTCTTGGATTGGGACGACGGTCGGGGGCCGGCGCCGGCGTCGGGGCCAATCCCGTCGAGTTGATGACACCCGTGGCCGACCCCTTGTCGGGTCGCCTCGCGCACAACGCCACGAGCGTGCGGCTGCGACTGATCCGGCGCAGGCCCCGAGGTGGCCCCGCGCCAAGTCATTCCGGAGAGAGCATATGAGCCGCTGGGGTATGGTCATCGATCTGGACCGCTGCACGGGTTGCGGAGCCTGCATGGCGGCTTGTCATCAGGAGAACAACCTCACAGCTTCGGGGGCGGCGGAAACCGAGGAAGGCCGGGGTTTCCATTGGCTGCGACTTTATTCGGAAGTCACCGGCTCGGGTTCCGAAGCCCGAGTCCGGTATCTGCCCCAACCCTGCTTTCAGTGCGACAACCCTCCCTGTGTGAGAGTCTGCCCTGTCCACGCCACCTACCTGAGCGAAGAAGAGGGCATCGTGGGGCAAATCTACTCGCGCTGCATCGGGTGCCGCTACTGCATGGCGGCCTGCCCCTACGGCGCCAAGGTCTTCAACTGGTACGAGCCGGAGTGGCCGGGCGACCTGAAGAAGAAGGCCAACCCTGACGTTTCGCTGCGGTCCAAAGGAGTCGTGGAAAAGTGCACTTTCTGCCACCATCGCATTCTCCGCGCCCGGGAGACGGCCCGGGCCGAAGACCGGCCGCTTCGCGACGGTGAGGTGGTCCCCGCCTGCGCGGAAAGCTGCCCGGCGCGGGCCATCGTTTTTGGCGACCTGGACGATCCCAACAGCCGGGCGAGCCGCTTGATCCGCAGCCCTCGGGTCTTCCGGCTCCACGAAGACCTCGGCACCGAGCCCAAGGTCTACTACCTTACCGAGAGGGAATGATGTCCCAGAAGAGCCCAAAGGCAGACACCCATTTCCAGGACGCGAGCCTGCTCAAGCCGATCGAGCAATCGGGGGCGGGATTCCGGGTGGCCACGAGTCTGCTGTTGCTGGTGATTCTCACGGGCTGGGTGTTTTTCAGCCGCCAGCTTCTTTACGGGATGGGTGTGACGGGTCTCAATCAGCCCGTGGTCTGGGGCTTCTACATCGTCAACTTCGTTTTCTTTATCGGAATCAGCCATGCCGGAACGCTGATCTCGGCGATTCTTCGACTCTCCAAGGCGGAATGGCGGCGTCCCATCACGCGAATGGCCGAAGTGATCACGGTGGTCGTATTGGCGATAGGGGCGTTTCACCCCGTGCTCGACCTGGGACGGCCCGATCGAATGTTCAACATCTTCACGGCCGGCCGGCTCCAGTCGCCCCTGCTCTGGGACGTCAGCTCGATCTCGGCCTACTTCATGGCCTCAACGGTTTACCTCTACATCCCCATGATTCCCGACATTGCCCTGCTGCGCGATCGGGGTGTCTGGCCCCACTGGTTTTACACCTTCCTGGCCTGGGGATGGCAGGGAACCAAACGGCAGCGAGCCGTACTCGATCGGGCGGTGACGATCATGATGGTCCTGGTCATCCCCATCGCCGTCTCGGTCCACACCGTGATCTCCTACATCTTTGCCATGACGCTGCAGCCCGGATGGCACTCGACGATCTTCGGGCCCTACTTCGTGGTGGGCGCGATCTTCTCGGGGATTGCCGCTCTCCTGGTCGTGATGATCGTCCTCCGCCGCGTCTATCACCTCGAGCGCTACCTCAAGCTCGTCCACTTCGACAACCTCGCCAAGCTGTTGCTGGTGATGTCGCTGCTCTGGTTCTACTTCACCTTCTCCGAGTACCTGACCGCATTCTTCGGCAACGAACCCACCGAGATGCGAGTCTTTTTCTACAAGTTCTCGGGTCCCTATGCGGTCTTCTACTGGGGGATGATCGCCTGTAATTTTCTGATCCCGGCTCTG
>JBFKLX010000337.1:0-3967 GCA_041630155.1 Acidobacteriota bacterium | reverse complement strand
CGTTTCTTTCCTACTCTCTATTACGTCCGACCTTCGAAATGCACGAACCCAAACCCGACAGTGCCCTGTCCCCACTTTCCCCAGTCCCCACTGTCCCCGCCAGGTGGGGGTGCACGAAACCGAACCCAAAGTGCAATGCAAAGTGCAATGGTGTGCCCTGTCCACAGTTGGTTACCGTCCCGTCCCCAGTTACCGTCCCCAGTTACCAGAAAGACAATGCCCTGTCCCCAGTTCGTTGGTCCGTCCCCAGTTCGTTCAATCCCAGAGTTCGGTGGGGTTGACAGGCGATTGCCTGGCTGGTTGGAGCTATGCCGAAGAGAATTGCACGAAAGAGCCGTGGGAAGAAAGTTGCCCTGTCCCCGGTCCTTCTCCCCCGGGGTTTGCCAGAAAGCAATGCCCTGTCCCCAGTTCGTTGGGATTACCAGGTGATTGCCCAGCTGGTTGGAGCTATGCCGAAGAGAATTGCACGAAAGAGCTGTGGGAAGAAAGTTGCCCTGTCCCCGGTTTTGCTGTCCCCGGTTTTGCTGGCCGTCCCCGGTTTTGCTAGCCCCGGTTTTGAGCCCCAAAGTGCAATAAGTGTGCCCTGTCCCTGTCCCGGTTTTTCAACCCCGGCGCTGTCCCCGGTCTGTGTTCGTACCCGGTTTTCAACCCCGGCGCGCAGAGATTGCTCCGCCCAGCAGACAGGGATCGTCCCACGGCTCGAGGTCCTGAGCGGGTATTTTCTGGCGCTGATCCCAGCAGCTCGAGGTCCTGAGCACTTGCGGGCGCTCCTTGCCCCCCGGTCGAGTTTGCCGTGCAAGATCGAGACTGCTGGCCGAAGAGCGACTCCCGCACCCCGGTGCTCGAACCTGGCGCACCGGGGTTGTTGACGTCTCGTAATTCTGAAACCTCGGCCTGCTGTTCGGGACACCTCGAGTGGCCAGGGTTGACCGGGGAAGACCGAAACCAGCGCCCCGGGGGAGCGCAGCCGTCAATCCCAGGAGGCCCCCCTCGAGCGAGAAGCGCTGCCCGGCCGACCGAGGCGGCCCGTTTCCGGACGCTCGAACTGTTCCTCTTTTCGAACCGGAGCTCGTCGATTCGGGTGGGCGTCCGCAGCTCGAGAAACGCTCGCTCATCCGTTGACTTGCGGTGATGGCGTCACGGGCCGGAAATCTGGACGTCCTGCGGACCTGCGGACGGCCTCTCCCTCTACGATGCCGCAGCGCGAAGCGGTTCTCAGCGTTTCGGTCCGAGCAGGGCGGAGCCCATCCGGTTGCCCCAGGAGGCGGCCTCCCCGGGACGACGGCGAGGGGCGCCGGACCATCAGATTTCTCCCTTGCGGAACCTGTCGATCAGATGCTCGCAAGCCCGCATCGTGATGGCCATCATCGTGAGTGTCGGGTTCTGGCAGCCGATGCTGACGAAGCAAGCCCCGTCCATCACGAAGAGGTTCTCGACATCGTGAGTCTGGTTGTAGGCGTTCAGGACGGATTTGCGGGGATCAGTTCCCATCCGGGCCGTGCCGGCTTCGTGGATCGCCATGCCGGGCATGGCCAGCTGCGAGTTGACCTCGATCTCCCGGGCTCCCGCCGCCTCCAGCATCTCGGCGGCGGCCACGGCCGCATCTTCCATCATGGCCTTTTCGTTCTCCCCGTGGGTCATCTGAATTCGCAGGGCCGGGATTCCCCAGGCGTCTTTCAGCTCCGGGTCGATCTCCACATAGTTGTCAGAACGGGGCAGAGACTCCCCGAAGCCTCCCAGATAGATGCCGTAAATCCCCCGTCTGACCGCTTTCTTGTAATTGACCCCGAACCCCTCCGCATCGAAATCGAACTGGGGTGCGGCTCTCCCTTGAAAACCGTAGCCACGGATGAAGCGCTTGTGCTGA
Organism: Acidobacteriota bacterium; assembly: GCA_041630155.1. Lineage (GTDB taxonomy): Bacteria > Acidobacteriota > UBA6911 > RPQK01 > JANQFM01 > JBFGHG01. Next base: position 2,100 of record JBFKLX010000337.1, on the reverse strand, counting down.
GGCCCGTCTTTCAGATTGCGAAAGCGAATGACATAGATGCCGTTGGGGCGGTTGGGACCGCTGGCGCTGTGCTCGAAGTCCATCCCGCGCAACTCGCCACGTGCTCCCGCTCCCACGGCATGATCCATCAGATATCGGCCCAGCAAGCCGCTCGAATTGCCCAGTCCCCGGGAATGACTGGGCGAGGCAGAGTTGAGCAGGATCCGTGTGGACTCCAGGGCTTGTGCACACAGAATGACGGCCCGTGCCGAAAGGTCGTAGGTCCGGTGGTTTTCCCGGTGGACGTAGGTGATCCCCGTGGCCCGGTTGCGCTCGGAATCCATCTTCACGTGGCTGACCACGGCGTTGCTGAACAAGTGGCAGCGGCCGGTTTCGAGGGCATCTGCGACGGTCGTGAAGGGGCTGCTGAAATAAGACAGCGTGATACAGCCTCGCTCACAAGGACCGCAGTAATGGCACGCCCCTCTCCCGTTTTGATCTCGGGTCAGAATTGCGGTCCGCCCGATCGTCACGGTACGCCCGAATTTGCTCCACGCCCGCTCCCGCAACAGCTTTTCGCCGCAGGTCATGGCCATGGGCGGGAGGAACTGCCCGTCGGGCAAAGCCGGATTTGCCTCCGCCATTCCACTGATCCCGACGTATCGTTCCACCCGGTCGTAATAGGGCGCCAGTTCCTCATAGGAAAAGGGCCAGTCCTCTCCGTAGCCATCGTGGCTGGCGGCCTTGAAATCCAGATTGCTCAGCCGGTAGCTCTGGCGTGCCCAGACCAGCGTCCGGCCTCCCACGATGCGGAGACGCTGCCAGGTGAAAGGTTTCTTCTCCGGGGTGCTGTAGGGGTTCTCGAGATCATTGACGAACCAGTCGTAGTTGTACTCCGTGCAGGCGTAGCACATCTTTTGAATGGGCCGCGTCTTGACGATCTCCGGGGACAGGTTGCGGTAGTCGAGCTTGTAGGCCGGCATGTGCTCGGTGAACTCGTCGGCTGAGATGTTGCGCCCAGCTTCGACCAGTGCCACCCGCAGACCCGCTTCAGTCAATTCCTTGGCTGCCCAGCCGCCGGTGGCTCCCGAGCCGACCACGATCGCGTCATAAACCACGGAGTGAGGATCTTGCGGCATCTCTGCTTGCCTTTCGACTATTGGTGAGAGTCTTCCGAGTGGGTACAGCCCAGAAAGGGCTCGTGGATGACGCTACCATCCCACCCCAACTCCTTCATCCCGGCCTCGGAATTGTAGTAGGCCCTGCTGATCCAGCTCTTGAGCAGCGTGAAGTGCCGATGGCCCGGATAAGCGGAACGGTTGCTCTGCCAGGTGACCAAGTCGTGGGGGTAGGCCAGGAAGGTCAGAACCTCATGGCGGGCGGTCTCGGAGAGATGGACGAAGGCGGCGCCATGAAGCTGCCGGCATTCTCCGTCCAGGAAGGCCAGGCTTTCCAGGAACTGCTTCTGCACCTGAGGTGTCTCGGCCGCCAGCAGCTGGTCGATGAACCGGTTGCAGAGCGCCCCCGTGGCGCCCGGCGTGTCCGTTTCCGGGATGATCATGTCGCCCAGGATGAACAGGGTCTGGTTCTGGTGATCGTTGAGAAAACGCGGTTGCCAGTCGGCACGCGCCAGGTCTGCCGAGGCGTCGTAGCCCGCTGGAAACTCTCGCGGTGCCGCCTCCTCGGACGCCGAGGCATGGCGGGTGACCAGGGCGGTGGCGGCCCCGACGAGGCCCGCGATGGAGCGGCGAAAGAGATCTCGCCTTTTCATGACTTCCTCCCGTTGCGAACTCGAGTCCTCTGGTTGACGATTAATAGCGCCAAGGCCGACCGGGCGCAAGCCCAAACCGGAGCCCGCAGTGCGCGAGAGCGAGCAGCGGCAAGGCCGGGATCACCCGAGCAAACCAGGTTGCGCTCCTTCGGGCGCTTCTGGCCGGAGTCGGGAGTGAACGCGGGCGTCCGGCCGAGAGCTCCCTCCAGCGCCGCTCGTGTCGGCTCGCGATGCTCACCCCCCGAGGGGTTCATGCCCATCAGGAAGCCTTGCAGCGCTTCGAGAAGGCCCGGCAGATACGGCCCGAGTCGCTGGCCGTCCAGTACCAGATCGGGACCGTCTACCTAGCT
>JBFKLX010000336.1:0-3976 GCA_041630155.1 Acidobacteriota bacterium | reverse complement strand
GCAGGTTGAGGTCGATGTCGTTGAGCCGGGGCAGCGGGTAGGCCTGGTTGAACAGGTTGAAGAAGCCCACCCGGAACTGCAGCCTGCGATCTTCGTCGAACTCGAAGTTCTTGAAAAACGAGACGTCGAAGTTCCAACGACTGGGAGCACGCAGATAGAAGGGCGGCTGATGCGGTCCAGTCACTCCGAAACCGGGGATCTGCAAGGCGTTGATGTTCAACACCGCATCCCCGACGTTCTCTCCGCCAGCCGACGGATTCGCGGTGTAAACCGGCGCCACTGCTCCGGTGTTGTTGGCCCCCGTGTCGAAGGCGTCGGTGCCGAACCAAGCCCGCTCCTGGCCGTCCGAAGCGATGTCTCCCCCGAACCTGAGCCGGAACGGCTGGCCGGATTGAAAGGTGGTGATCCCCGACATCTGCCAGCCGTCGAAGGCAGCCTTGGTGAAGCCGTTGCGGAATCCGCCCCGGGCCAGCGTGGGCAGATAGTAGTTGTAGGAGACATTGAAGATGTGAGTCCGGTCGAAGGGCAGGACTCCGTAGCTTCTCCCTCTGGCGTCGATCGGGTCGATGTTGTCGCCGTTCTCGTTGATCGAGGTGACTCCCAGAGCCTTCGAGAAGGTGTAGGTGGCGTAGTACTGGAAGTCGCCGGTGGTCCGCCGCAGTGTGGCCTGCAGCGAGTGATACGAGGAGGTCGCCGTGTACTCTACGTGCTGAATGCCGGCAAACGCCTGGAACGGCCGGAAGGGAGCCAGAGCCTCCGCGTTCAGAGCCGCCCGATTCACCGGGACGCTCAGATCGGCATTGCCGACCGTACCGCTCAGCAATGCTCCCTCGGGGATGAAGTTGATCTGACGCCGCGTCTGCAGATGCCGGCCCTGGGTCCCGACGTAGGCCGCCTCGAACACCTGATCGAAGGGCAGTTTGCGGGCCAGCGACAAGCTCATGTTCGTGACCCGTGGGACCTCGATGGAGGTGGGGTTTTGCGAGACCAGGGAGACGGCACCGATCCTGGTGAAGGGATCGATTTCACGCAGTGTCCCATAGGTGAGGCCGAAACCGTTCCCGAGCTCGGTCCCCGACCATGCGTCGATGCTTGCGTTGAACGTGTTGGGGGGCTGCCGCAGAACATAGTATTGGGCATTCCCCTGGGGCCGCTGGTAAAAGACTCCTCCACCCAGGCGGACCACGAAATTTCCGTTGCCCTGAACGTCCCAGGCCAGACCCAGTCGGGGCATCCAGCGAGGCGAAGGGTTCTCGGTGATTCCCATGGGGATCTCACCCCGGAAGGCAGTCAGGATCCCGTTGGGTCGCTCGGGATCCCCACCGATGAACGCGCCTTCGTTGGGATCGTAGGCGTTGGGGTCGAAGAGAACCGCCAGGCCGTCCCGTTCGAAGTTGTTGGGGAGGTAGCCGAATCGCAGCCCGTACTCCAGTGTGAAATTGGGACGGATCTTCCAGCTGTCCTGAAAATAGGCTTCCACGTTGTAGAAGCGGAAATGCCCCACCGGCGTGCTGGTCGCCTGGTCGACTTGAACCGGCCGGCCCACCAGGAGATCACCGAAGTCGTTGCCCGTGGTTCCCGGACCCCAATTGGCCAGCGAGTAGCACGCCTCGGCACAGCCATCGAAATTCTGCTTCTTGTTGGCCTGCTCCACGTAGACGCCAAACTTCAGCGTGTGGGTGTCGTAGACTTTGGAGAAGTTGTCCGTGATCGAAATGCTGTCGTTGTGGGCGAAGAGGGGGAGCCCTCCGGCCTCCCACAGCTCACCATGACCCTGGCCCCAGCTGTAAAAAGCAACCGGCGCATAGTTGTTGTCGATCCGTTCGGGCGAGAACATGCCGCGGTAGTCGGACAGGCCCAGCGCATCCAGATCGATGCGATCCGGCTCGGCATAATCGTTGTCCAGCTTGAGGCGGCTGGCGCTGACCACCAGCTCGTTGGTCAAGGTGGGATTGAAGACGTTGACCAGGCTGCCCGAGATAGACCGCCCCACGTTGGTCCCCAGCACGTTGCTGGGAAGTTCGTAGCGCGAGGAATCCCACCACAGGCCCCGGTTGAAGTTCTGTTCCTCGTTCTCCACCCCCAAGCGGACGTACAGATTGGTGCGGTCGCTGAAATTGTAGTCGACGCGGGCGATGAACTGTTCCCGATTGAGCGGCAACTGGTCGCTCAAGGCGTAGTTGAAGCGATTGTCGGGCGTCGAGTGGTTGGGAGCCGGATAGAAGTTGAGGAAGACCTGGCCCGCCGTGTCGATGTACGGGGCCAGATTGTTGTTGGGAGCCGGGCTGCCCGCGTCCGGGAATCCGCCGGGAATGGTTACAGTCGAGGGCTGATTGAGGTTCTGACCCGTCCCGGCCAGAAACTCGCTGAAATCGCCCTGCCGCTGCGCCAGCGAGGGGACGACCCCCAAAACCGTCCCGGGGTCCACGTCCTGCCGCTGCAATTCGAACCCGACGAAGAAAAACGCCTTGTCCCGATCCTTGTTGAAGCTGGTGCCCGGGAACAGAATCGGCCCTCCGATGTTCCCCCCCGGATACTGGTACTTGCTGTTGGGCCGGGGAACTCCCGCGTAGTTGTTGGAGCGATCGTTGGCGGCAAACCTGTTGTGGCGGATGTAGTCGTAAATGGTCCCGTGAAACTCGCCGCTTCCCCCCTTGGTGACGGCGCTGATCTGGACGCCTGCCTTGCCGAATTCCGCCGAGTAGTTGCTGGTCTGCACCTGCACTTCCTGCACCAGCTCGGGGTTGGCCGTCAGGATCGTCCCGTTGTTGGACCCGATGTCGATCATCTGGGAGCCATCGATGGTGACGTTGTTGAATTCGCCGCGCAGTCCGTTGACGTTGTAGCCTGCGTTGGCATTGGCTCCCGCGTTGAAACCGATGCGCTCCAGCAGATCCTGGTCGGGAGCCACCACCCCCGGGAGAACCCGAAGCAGCTCGAGCGAGCTGCGACTGATGATGGAGAGATTGTCGATCTGGTCCGCAGTGATCGTGTTTTCCTGGGCGGCCGTCTCGGTCTTGATCAGCTGAGGCTCGGAAGTAACCGTGATGGTCTCCTCGGCACCTCCAACTTCCAGCACGACATCCAAGCCCCGCGTCTCGTTGGGGCTGATCATCACACCCACCTGCTCGTAGGCTTTGAACCCGGGCATTTGGACCTTGACCGTGAAGGTACCCGGGCGGAGTGCAGTGAAGGTGTAACTCCCTTCCCCGCCGGAAATCGCCGTGCGGACTTCTTTCGTGGCCTGATTGACGAGCGTGACCTCGGCTCCGGGCACGACTCCGCCCTGTGGGTCTTTGACCGTCCCCCGCAGAGTGGCGCTGCCGGTCTGGGCCAGGACGACCCCGCCCGCCACGCATAGCACCAGAAACACCCCGAGGAGGTTGGGCTTGGAAAGTCTTCCTCTCATGTTTGACTCCCGCGTTTGGCTGACTCGCCGACGGTGCGCCCTCGAACTGCTTCCCCAACCCTAGTTTCCGCCCTCTTGCCTGTCAAGAATATTCGAGTTCTTCGGGCTCGAAAAATCGACGTTTCACCGGGCGTTGAGACGCCTTGGCCCGTCAGGGCGAAGCCGCTTCACTGAGTGGCTCGAGATGTCTTTCGCAAGGCGGGCGAGGAGCCGGGTATGGGCCTCGCGGAGTCGCTGCGAAGCGAGGCGGGCACCCCAAGAGATGCCGCGCTGAGAAGGTGGGGGCCGGAGTGCCTAGATGTCGCAGATCCGGAAGCCTTGTTCCAAGGATGTCAGAGGATCCCGGGAGGGGATGAACTCCTGGCCCAGGAAGCCGCGGTAGCCGGTCTCCAGGATGGCCTTCACGATGGCCGGGTAGTTCAGCTCCTGGGATTCGTCGATCTCGCGGCGGCCGGGAACGCCTCCGGTGTGGTAGTGGGCAATGTGCTGGTGGTTGTGCCGGATGGTCCGGATGACGTCCCCCTCCATGATCTGCATGTGGTAGATGTCGTAGAGCAGCTTGAAGCG
>JBFKLX010000335.1:0-4075 GCA_041630155.1 Acidobacteriota bacterium | reverse complement strand
GGTTGGGGATCTTGGCCACGTACAACCAGATGTTCTTGGGGAGTACTGCCGCCAGACCGGCGAGAATCTCCACGGACGTCCAGCCCTGGCGCTGGAAGTTCACGATGTCGGCCTGGAGAAAAACGGCGCATCCGAAACTGAAGACGGGCATGAGACGGGCCGAAAAAGCGAGTTCGGCATACTCGTCCACCGCATGGCCGAGACCTTCCACCGTCGACTGGAGAAAATAGCCGTTTCCGGCCGAGCACTGCGTGTTGAGCATGAAGTCCTTGACCCGCCCGTCTTTCAGCACGATGAGTTTGATGTCCTGTCCCCCCACGTCCACAATGACGTCCGGATTGCGGTAGACCTCGAGCGCGGACTGGGCGTGGGCGGCCGTCTCCACGAGCGCTACGTCGGCCCGGATCACGTCCGCGAGAACATCTTTGGCGTAGCCGGTGGTGCCCGCCCCCAGTATCTTCAACCGGGCACCTTGACCCTCCACCTGGGCGCGGAGATTCTCGAGAACATCGATCGTCTCCTGAATGGGGTTGCCGCCGGAGAGTTGATAGGCCTTGCACAGCACCTGTTTGTTCTCCGAAAGCAACACGGCCTTGGTCGAAGTCGAGCCGCCGTCCAAGCCGATGAAAGCGGACACGTTCTGACCGCGGTCGAAGGAGGCCGGGTGAAAGCGGGGAAGCTGATAGCGGCGGGAAAACGTCGCCAGTTCCTCCGCCGAGCCGACCAGCGCGCTCGTCCCCGACCTGAGCTTTTCTTTGGTCCTGCCCTGGCGAAGGTATTCCTCGAGTTCGCGGGTGCCCTTGTAGCGCCCCGTCGACGCACTTTCTCCCCGGGCGTACTCGACAGCCCCCAGGGCGGCGAAATAGTGCCCGTCTCGGGGTGCCGTGACGAGTTCCTCGAGGCTCTTGTCGGACGGGACTTGCACACCCCTCTCCACCCACATCCGGGGGAGACTGTTGCGCCACGCCTCCCGCATGCCCCGTATGAAAGTGTTGGGGCCTCCCAGCAGCACCACCTGGGGATGCAGGGTGTGGCCCCGGGCCAGCACCGACAGATTCTGCACGATGATCGCCTCGAACAGGGAGGCCATCAGCTGCTCTCGGGTCGCTCCCAGCTTTTGGAGGCTGTTGATGTCAGTTTCGGCGAAGACTCCGCATTTGCCGGCAACCGAAAACAGGCGAATCCCGCCGTATCCTTGATCGCCGAGTTGGGACGGCGATATCTGAAGCTTGGCGGCGATCCGGTCGATGACAGCCCCCGTGCCCCCGGCGCACTTGTCGTTCATGGAGCAGATTCGGCGTTTGCCCTGGCCTTCAGGACCGGGCTTGAAAACGATGATCTTGGCGTCTTGGCCCCCCAACTCGACGGCCGATCTGGCCTCCGGATAGAGCTTCTCCACCGCTAGCGAGACGGCGTGTACCTCTTGTACGAATTTGGCGCCGACCAGGGGCGCCAGGCTGCGGCCGCCCGACCCCGTGAAGAAGATGCGACATCCGGGCCCGGCCACCCCTAGAGCCTCCATCCGCTCCAGGAACTCGAGGAGTTTTTCGGTTTGCCTCGTTTCGTGACGCTGATAGTCCCGCCAGACCACTTCATTGGCGCTGTCCACCGCCACGGCCTTCACCGTGGTTGAGCCGATATCGATTCCGACCAGAGGTGAGTCAAAGGAGGCGCTCATTGGTCAGGATTCCTTCCGAGCGTCTGCAGGGGTCGCCTTGCCGTCCATCAGGTCGCTGACGTGTAAGACGAATTGAGCGGCGAGGCCAGCGATCCCGGGCCGGTTGGGAACGGGGTAGAAGGGCTTCCTCAGCTGCGGGACACGGTCGCAGTAGCGACGGATTTCGTCCAGTTCTTTACCGGTGCTTTGGAGGACCTGCTGAAACTCCCTCCTGGCCGCGATCTTAGCCTCCCGCAGAGCCATCAGGACCCGGCTTTGAGCATGAATCTCCCCATCTCCCGACGTCTCGACAGGAAGAAAGAGCATCTCCGGAAAGCGCTCCATCACCGCCGTCTGGACACCGTCGGACTGGGTGGACGGCATGCAGCCGAAGGGCTTCAAGCTGAGAACCATGTGGCAGCGCCGGTTGACCGTGTAGTAGATGTTCTTTCCCACCTCGAGGTGGCCCTCTCCTCCTCGGGCCAGAGAGTTGTAGAAGGGGTGGGCGAGGCGAGCCAGTTCGCTCTGAGGCGCCAGCTCGTGGTCGAGGCCTCCCAAGGCCCTGGCAGTGCGGTTGAACTGTCGAGTGAAGGCTCGCTCTGCGAAGCTGAAGAGCCACTTCTTCTTCCAGAAGGGGAGCTGATTGGCCAAACGCTTGAAGAACTGCCAGGGGCGAGCGTTCGGGTGGGGGACATCCACCCCCCGGCGGGCGATCACATTCGCTTTGGCCTGGTAGAGCAGATAGCGAAGCCACTCCGCCATCGGGTCGACGAGCACCTGCGCGCCCTCTTTTTCGAGGAAGTCGAACATGTTGTAATTGCCGTCGCTCTCCGTCAGTTGCCCCCAGAATTCGCCCGTGATCTTGATGACGGGCTTGACCCTGAGACGGTCCACTTCAATCTGGTCGAAGCGCCGGCGGCAGCCCTCGAGTGCGTCCAGGTAAGGTCTGCCGTAGAAGTGCTTTCGGAACTTGACCAGCCCGTTGATCACCCGGTTCAGTCCCTTCTTTCCCCGTAAGAATGCGGCCAGGCGAGGGGGCGCGGCCTCCAGTATTTCGAACACCTCAGGGTGGCGCAGGAAGGCCGACAGTTCGTCCACGCATCGGCGGGCCACTTCCTCGGTCTGTCCGGCCTGAACCTCGTAGGGACGGAGATGGAAGATCAGGTCGCTGATGGAGTCGGCCAGGTTGAGCGCCTTGAGCACGCCCATCCCGAAGTCGAAGCTGTATTCCAGGCCCACGCCTTCGTCCTGCTCGAACCCTGCTTGCTGCTGGAACAGGAGGACGCGGAAACCGTCGAAGCCGGCATTCTTCAGCGCGAATCGGTACTCGGCCTCATACATGCCGAAACGGCAGGGGCCGCATGACCCGGCGGTATAGAAGGCGTACCGATCAATGATTTCCTGACGGGACAGACCCTGCTCCTGCCGGGAACGGAGGAATTGGATCAAGCTGCCCACGGTAAAATAAACCGGGTTGCAATGGCCGACGTTGCAATACTCCTTACCGGTCCGGAAGGCGCTGAGATCGGGGTTGGGGAGACACTCGAACCGGTAACCCGAGGCCAGGAACACGGCCTGGGTCAGTTTCTCGTGGCGCCAGGTCAGTCCGCCGAACAGAATTGTGGTTCTCCCACGCTCCTCGGCTCGAAGAGGAGCCTCCTGGGGACGACGATAGTGCGCCGGGAGAGCTGATTCCCCGGCGCGGCCAGGCTCCGTGACCGCGGTCTTTCCGAGATTCTCAGCGCTTGCCGATGACCGCTCGCTCCCCGGCTGTTCCAGCTGGGTCACCCGCGCGAAGCTCCTTTCTTGCAAAGATCAGTTGGGTTGAAAGAGGCTTTGAGCGCTCAAAACACCCCTCTTCATCCCTGTCGGAGCCGGGGGAGAACTCGGTCCGAGTAGGTAAGCACCCCAGCGGCACTGAGAGTCCTCTCTTCCGGCGTAGCCTCGTGCACTGGTTGAACAGAATACTGACATTCTCTCCACTCGAAGTCCAGCCAGATGGGTCGACCCGTCGCCTTTGGAGCTATTGTCAAAGGTTGTGTATGGGCGATCAGGTCACCAAAGCGCATCCCCTCGTTTTCCGACCTGTTACGAAGCCTCTTCATCGACCTCGATTCCATCCTGGAATCGCGCGGGTCGCCCGACTTCGGTGAACAGGGCGACGCCGACGCCAGTTCGCCTCTGGCCAGTCTGCGGATCTTCTCAGCGGGCCCCTGCACATTTGAGGTCTATTCCGGGTGCGTCCAGGGTGTGTTTGGGTGCGGTTTCGTGCCGCTCAGTGCCGGCCGAAACCGGATCACGACGTCGCAGAGCCGCAGCATACGAGCTACAGTCGTTGGCCCTTCCGGTCGGCCGTTGACTGTAGTCATTTTTGTAGCTGTTCAAAGCCTCCAAGTTCAACAGCCTTCAACAGGTTTC
>JBFKLX010000334.1:0-4076 GCA_041630155.1 Acidobacteriota bacterium | reverse complement strand
CTGGTACCTCTGGGCGGGAGCCAACTCCCCGCTCTTCGGCAAGGACCGGATGGCCACCTTCGAACGCGCTCTGCTGGAAGACGCATCGACTCACAAAGAAACCAAAAATGCGTACTTCAAGCTGATTCACGAAGGCTGGTTCTGCGAGAAGGTGCTCGCCGAGTTTGGCGTCGACCCAGCCGAAGGCATGGTGGTCAACGGCCACGTCCCGGTGAAGATCGAGCAAGGTGAGGACCCGGTCAAGAAGAGCCGCAAGGCCATCACGATCGACGGGGCCTTTTCGGAAGCCTATGGAGACCACGGCTACACCCTGATCCTCGATTCCCAGGGCATCAACCTGGCCAGGCACTCCCATTTCGAATCGGTCGAGGAAGCCGTTGCCAACGGCACCGACATCATCCCCGAAGTGACCTGCATCCGCCGCTATGAGCAGGAAAGGCTGGTGTGGGACACCGAAGAGGGCGAGGAGATCCGCCAGCGCATCCAGATGCTGGAGCGGTTGGTCGTAGCCTACCGGGAAAACCTGATCTCAGAAACGTCTTGATGAGGGGGCGTCGCCGCAAGGAATTCATGAGGAGAAAGGCCGTTGGTCCGGCTTCTCGAGTAGGATGAGAATTCGCGAATATGGAAAGCCGGGATCTCCCGTCGTCATCCTTCTCCACGGGGGACCCGGGGCTCCCGGATACCTGGCGCCCGTGGCCCGCCGGCTGGCCGATTCCTTTCAGGTCCTGGAGCCGTTCCAGAGGCGGAGTTCCGGCACAGGAGTTCTGACGGTTGCCGTTCACGTGGAAGACCTGCTGGAGCTGGTGCAATCTCGCTGCCCCGCGGCCCGGCCAGCCCTGGTCGGCCACTCCTGGGGCGCCATGCTGGCTTTGGCCTTCGCAGCGGAGCACCCCCGGGCTGCAGCTGGGCTCGCCCTGGTCGGGTGTGGAACCTTCGATGCAGGTGCGCGGCAAAGCCTCGAGAAGACTCGACAGTCCCGCATGGATCCCGGGCTGCGGGAGCGGATGGCCCGCTTGGCGCTCGACTTCCCCGACCCCGATGCACGGCTCCAGGCGGTCGGCCGGCTGTATCTACGGCTGGATTCCCATCGACTCGTCTCGACCGAGCTGGAGCTCGAGCGCTGCGACGCGTGCGGCAACGAACAGACCTGGGAGGACATGCTGGGCCTGCAGCAGGCGGGAGTCTACCCGGCCGCTTTCGCAGCCATCGGTGTGCCGGTGCTGATGCTGCACGGGTCGGCCGATCCCCATCCCGGCCGGCTGATCCGGGCCAGCCTCGAGCCCTATCTGCCGCAGCTCGAATGCCGGGAATGGGAGCCATGCGGCCACTACCCGTGGTTGGAGGAGGCGGTCGCCGACGAGTTCTTCTCGACGCTGCGGGGGTGGCTCGGCAGGCTGTGAACGAGTTGCCGGGGGGGAGAAGCGCCAAGCCGCGCTGCTGGATCCGGACTGCTCCACCCGGCCCCAGGCCCGACGCATCGAGCCTCGGGCCTCACACCTCGTGGCCTATTTTTGCGTCTGGACCATCACTCCCGCTTGCTCCAGCGGGGGCAGCGACACGGCATCTTCCCGGTAGAACACCTGGTGAATCTTGATCGGCTTGGACTTGCCCTTGACCAGCACGTCTCCCAGCTCCTGCATGGGGTATTCCTCCTGGAGCAGGGCGAGGGTGAACTCGCTGATGATGATCTCGGCTTTGTATTGTTTGCAGAGGGACTCCAGGCGCGCGCCCAGGTTGACGTTGTCTCCGATCACCGTGTAGCTGCGAACCGTTTCCGCGCCCACTACACCGGCCACCATCTCGCCGCTGTTCAACCCGATCCCCTGGGCCAGCTCCGGCTTGCCCTCGGCCTTCCACTTCTGGTTCATTTCCTGCAGCTTGCGGTTCATCTGGACGGCGCACTGCACGGCGTGATCGGCGTGCTTCGGATCGGACAGGGGCGTATTGAAGAGCGCCATGATCATGTCGCCCACGAACTTGTCCACCGTGCCCCGATGTGCGAACACGATTTCCACCATGGCCGAGAAGTACTCGTTGAGCTGGCTGACGATCTCCTCGGGCTGGCGGCCCTCCGACATGGAGGTGAATCCACGCAGGTCGGAGAAGAGCACCGTCACCACGGTACGGCGGCCTCCCAGTTCGGCGGCCCGAGGGTCGTCCATCAACCTCTGGTAAACGTCGCGGGAAACGAAGCGGGAAAAGGTCTGCTTCACGGCCCGCGTCTCCCTCCCCACGATCCAATACTGGTAGCTCAGGCTCAGTCCCAGCGCCCCGGCCCAGCTCAGGACGACGGGCACCACCGGCAATTGCAGGCGCTGGGCGAAGACCAGTTGAGCGATCCAGAGATAGCCCGCCCCGGCCACGACACTGAGCAGGCCTGCCAGCCACAGGCGCGCGTAGAGCACTGCAGCCACGGCGGCTGCCGCCAATGCGGCCATCAGCAAGGCGTCCAGCCAGCCGGGGGTCGGGCGCAGGTAGCGATTGTGCAGCAGGTCGTCCAGGACATTGGCGTGGATCTCGACCCCAGCCATCTTTCCAAGCCGGGCACCCGCCTCGTCCGAGCCGCCGCTGAAGGGGGTCGTGAAGAGTTCGTGCAAGCCTTCCGCGGTCAGGCCGACCAACACGATCTTGTCCCGGAAGAGCTCCGGAGCCAGCAGCGGTTCTTCGCCCTCTCCGAGCTGTACCTGGCTGAAAATGATTTGACCGTAGTTGTATCCCCGAAACTGCCGCCCTTCTTTCTCCCAACGAGGGGAGTATGCGCCAGCGCCCCCGTTGTACCAGATGGGGAGGCGCCAGTCCTGATCCAAGGGCACTCGCATGTCGCCGGCCCGAAGGTCATGGTCGCCCACCTGGAGCGCAGCTGGGCTGAGACCCTGCACCGCCAGGGCCGCGGCAAGGCTCAGTGAGGGGTAGATTCGGCCGGCGTGCTCGATCATCAGTAGGTGGCGACGCATGGGGCCGTCCGGATCCAGGATGATGGCGACGTGCCCCAGGCTGTGGGCGGCCTGCCAGAGGCCGTCGAAGGGTGTGTCGAGCTGTTGGGGAAACTCCACGAAGTCACCGGAGGCGGCGATGGAGTTCCGTTCCACCACTTGCCGGGGCACTGGCTCCGCCCCGGTCGACTGATCGAGAGGAACCAGGGCGTGGATGACATTGCCCGCCTCACGGGTCGCCTCGATGAAGGATTCGTCCGAATCGGGGTTCTGCAGATCGCGCTCCCGAAACTGCAGGTCGAAGACGACCAGCCGGGCCCCGGCCGCCGAGAGGTAGTTCAACAGGACCGCATGTGCTTCCCGCGGCCAGGGCCACCGCCCCAGAGCGGGTTCCAGGTTCTCAATCGAGGCCTCGTCGATTTCCACGACTACGATTTCGGATGAGGCCACGCTTTGAGCTTCGGGCAGATTGCGAAAGCGCACGTCGACGGTGCGCTGTTCCAGCCGCTGGAAAAAAGAAAAGGCCGAGAGGAGACTTGCCGGCAGAAGGGCCAACAGCGTGAGAAGCAGCAGGGCCAGGAGCGTGCGACGGGAGCGGTCTCGATCCATCGAGGCCTCATTGTAGCCGGAACCGGAGAAAGAAGCGCGCGCAGACGCGATCGGACCCGGCTGCCGGCCAACTGCATCACGGTTGTTCCGTGTAGCCTTCCGGGATCGAGAATAGACTGGTGTCGGGGGCGGTCTGCAGGATGTTGAAGAGACGAAAGACCCTCTCGTCTCCCGAGGGCCACCGCCACCGCTCGGAAATCGTGATCTTCAGCTCCTCGGAGACCGAGGCCTCCGTCGCCGAGCCGTCGGAGTGACGAAAGACGACCGTCCGAACCGCGATTCCCTCACGGTTGAAGCGGGTTGGGGTCGACGCCCCTTCCCCGGCCAATCGCAGTACTTCGGCCATGGAGAGATCGCCGATGAAATACCATCCGCCCGATGCGTCGGCCACGCTCTCTGTCTGCCGATACGTGTGCCGCAGATGATCGAGGAAGATTCTTTTGCAGTTTTCGGGGTCGTCCAGGGAACTGGCCACGACGCGGCGTTCGGGAGGAAGTCCGGGCAAGGCATAGTCCCACCGGGTCCTCCCTT
>JBFKLX010000333.1:0-4076 GCA_041630155.1 Acidobacteriota bacterium | reverse complement strand
GGGCTGATCGATGGATAGGCGGCTGTTGCGGCCGCCCCGCCCGGACGGCTCGGTTTTGTGGAAACGCTTGATGGTAGCCTCGGGCGCCGCCGTGCTGATCCTCTGGGTGGCCCGCGAGCAAGCGCCCGGGTTCTTTCTCCTGCCGCCGACTACAGCCGGCCAGGAGATTTCCCGCCCCCTGCCCGAATTCACCTCCGGAGACCCCGACCGCTGGTTGAATTCTCCCCCGCTGACCGTTCAGGAGCTGCGGGGACAGGTAGTATTCCTGGACGTATGGACCTTCGGTTGAATCAACTGCGTACGATCGCTTCCCTGGGTCAGGGAAGTTCAAAGCAAGTACCAGGAGCGCGGCCTGCGAGTGATCGGGATTCACACGCCGGAGTTCGGCTTCGAGAAGGACCGTGGCGCCGTGCAGCGGAAACTGGCCGAGTTCCAGATCACCTACCCCAATCTGATGGACAACGACTACGCGTACTGGCGGCGCCTCCGGAATCGCTACTGGCCGGCCGTCTACCTGGCGGATCGCCGGGGCGAGATTCGTCTGGTGCACATTGGGGAGACCCATTCGGGTAGCTCCGATGCACGGCGCGTGGAGAGCGTCATCGAGGAGCTGCTGGCCGAGAGTGACCAGTGAATTCGATTTCGCCTCAGAGCAGAGATGCGGAGAGGGGAATCGGGCCGGCGGGTAGCGTTTCCCAGCCGGCCTTCGGCGTCACGGCGTGGCCTGTTCTTCCTTCACGAGGCGGATTTCCCAGAGGGTGGCTCGGCGTTGGTGCTGCTGGAGGCTGAAGCTGCTGCCCACCAGTTGTCCTTTGTTGTTGACCGCGGCCAACTCGCTCTGGCTGGCCTCGGCGCCACCGGCCTGGTTGAGGTCCAAGGTGACCGGCCCTTGCTCGGTCCAGACCACGGCCAGCGACTTTTCAGTCTCCTCGGAGCCGTCGCTGTAGGCGGCCACGATCTGGCCCAGCGCGTTGATGGCCAGCTGGTTGCGATCGGCGATCGGGCCCAGGTCCTGCATCCCCTTCTCGGGCGTCCAGCGAAAGATCCGCACCTGGTCGGGGAAGCCTTCGCGCGGGGCCGTCACGCTGCGCCCCACGACTTGTCCCTGATCGCTGATTGAGAGGGCGAAGCTGATGGGATAATGGGGGCTGACCGTTCCCAGGGGAACGATTCCCTTTTCCTGCGTCCAGAGGAAGGCCTGCGGGTAAACGCCGCCGAAATCGGCGTAGCCGACCACCTGGCCCAGTTCGTTGATGTCCGTGGCGATGCTCAGACCCGAGTTGGGAGGACCGATCAAACTCAGTCCCTGCTCCCGGTCCCAAAGAAACGCCTGTGCCCCCGTGTAGCCGACGACCTGGTCTCGCCCGTTGACTGCCAGGGCTTCACTCCACTCCGGAGTTCCCAGGTCGATCATTCCCTCCTCGGGCGTCCAGAGAAAGGCTCGCAGGACACCGGTGTCGTCTCGGCTTCCGCCCACCACGTGAGACTTCTCGCTGATGTCCGAGGCGACCGTGAAGGGCCGTTTGGGATACAGCGCGCCCACGTCCTGGAGCCCCAGGTCCGCCGCCCACAAGAAGCTGCGGTAGAAACGGCTGTTGAACGTCTCGCAGAGGACTCGGCCCGATTCGTTGATCTGCAGGGCCCGGCTGTGCACTTGCAGATCTTGTCCCAGGTCGATCATCCCCATCGACGTCGACCACAGGAAGGGCCGGCTCAAACCTGAGCCCGACTTGCTTTGGCCAACGACCCAGCCGGCATCGTTGATGTCCGACGCCAGGCTCTGATCGCCCCCCAAGGTCCCCAGATCCAGTCTCGCAACCTCAGCGCGCAGGACGGGGGGCCCAGGAGGCCGCTGCACTGGTCCGCGATCGGGTGGAGCGGGCGGCCTCCGGTTGACCAGGATTTCGCCGCCGGGGCGGGCCGGTGTGGAGGCGGCTCGAGTTTGCAGCGCCTGATCGGACTCGCCGGGTTCCGGCGCCGCGGCTCCCCAGATTCTGTGAGGGGGGCCGTGTTCCCAGAGATCTCGCGCTGTCGCCGAAAGCGAAGAGGAGATGATTCGAGTGGCGGGCCAAGCCCGCCGTTCTGCGATTTCAGCGTCCGAAGGCCAGCTTTCAGCCAGGTCGTCTCGCGGCTCGAAGGAAGCGCTCGAACTTGCCGGCGGGGAGGCCACGAAACGCGCGTTGACGCTGGAAGTCCGGGCTTGCGGGGAACTCGACCGTGGCGACTGCTCCGGCTGGAAAGCTGCGCCCGGCGGCGGCGCCGGTCGCTGGGAAACGAAGCCGGCAAGGCGATGGCGTTCGCCTTGTTGGGCCAAGTCCGTCACGCCGGCTTCCACCTTCCAGGGCCAGAGCGCGGCCAGTGGGAGAGCAAACAAGGCCGACAGCGTGATGGCCGCCAGCTTGCCCTCGGTCCCCGGGAAATGACGCGCTACCTGCGGGCTGAGCAAGGCCTTGAAGCGGTCTTTCAGGGCGGAAGATTGAGAGATTTCCAACTGACCCCAGAACCTGCGTTGTGCGACGGCCCGCGCAATTTCCAGCAGGTGCCCGGCGTATTCCGATGGTACTGCTCCCGCCGCCAGAACCTCGTCGTCACAGGCTCGTTCGCGCTCCACCACCAACCGGCGGGCTGCCAGCCAAACCAGCGGATTGGGCCAATGGAGAATACAGGCCAGCTGGCCTGCCAGGTTGCTGAAGTTGTCGCGGCGCTTCACGTGGGCCAATTCGTGCAGCAAGATGGATCGTCGCCGAGGGAGCGACCAGGTCCGTGCCACTTCGGGCAGTAATACCACGGCTCGCCACAAACCCACCGAGAGCGCTACCTCCACGTTGGAGGCGGACCTCAATTCGATCGGGCGCCGAAGGCGTAATCGCGACGCGGCGCTGGCGGCCAGGTCGAGCCAGAGTCCGTCCTGGACGGGTGCGGCTCGATTGACGGTGAGCTGAACGCAAATCAGGCTGAGGAGAAGCCGCGCGGCCAGCAACAGCGCACCTGAAAGCCACACCAGCAACGCCAACCCCATCCAGTTGCGCTCGAGCCCTCCCCACAGAGCCGTGGAGAAAAAGGGTGCGGAGGCAGCCCCAGGTGTCGGCCCCTGGAGAGAGCGCGGAGCAGCGCTGGAAATCGGCGCCAGTTGTTCCGCATCCCCGGGCAAGCTCACTGCCGAGACCGGCGCGGACTCCTGTGAGGGCTGGGCGCCGGACGGCGCGAGGCTGATCGGGGGTGGCATCTGGGTTGGGGTCGACAGCCGGCCCAGCAGGGGAACTTCCCAGGTGGGCAGGAAGATCGACATGAGCGGCAACGAAATCAGAGCCACCAGCGAACAGTAGCGAATCAGATGGCGCACGGAAGCCGAGGAGCGTGGCAACAGTCGAAGGCTGCCCTCGCAGACGAGCAGGAGCAGTGCCCCTTTCAACAGCAGGAAGGCGAGTCCGATCAGAGCATTGCTCTGGAACGGATCTGTCAAAGCCTCGCCCAGACTCGGCATGAATCAACGCCCTTCTTTTCTGGCGCCCTCCACCATTTCCAAGATGTGCTGATAGTCGTCATCAGACAGCTCCGAATCGGAGATGTCCAGAACGGCGGACACGACCTCAGCCGGAGAACCGTCGAAGAACGTGTCCATGACGTGCTCGAGCATCGAGGTTCGGGCCCGTTCTTTGGGCATGGTGGGAGAGTAGACGTAGTGGTAACCCTGGCGTTGATGCTTCAAGTGGCCCTTCCGCTCCAAGACTCCCAAGAGAGTCCGGACCGTGGAATAGCTTGGCGGATCGGGCAACTCTTCCATCACCTCAGCCGCCGTGCATTTGCCGAGCCGGTAGATCGTGTCCATGATCTGCCTCTCACGGCGACTGAATTCCTGAAGCTTCTTTCGACCCACTTTCGTGCTTCTCCTTTTCTCGCAGAGTATACTCCCAAATCCCCAATCCCGAGTGACGCGAGGCACACCCGGGGGGGGTGCGAATAAATTAACAGGCTTGGAACCCGTCGTCAACAATAATTTGTGACCTTCTGCCCTTTTTTGCATCTGTAATTGGGCGTCGCAACCAGGGACGGAGCGGCGTCAGAGAGGCTGAGAG
>JBFKLX010000332.1:0-4162 GCA_041630155.1 Acidobacteriota bacterium | reverse complement strand
GGACCAGGTGGAAGCCGGGTTCACCGTCCGCAATGCTTCCGAGCTCGATCTGAACGTGGAGGTCACGGCTCGACTGCATCCAGAGGCGGTTCCGCTGCCCAGCCGCCAGTTTTCCCTGCCTGCCGGCCAGTCCCGGCTCTGGAGCTGGAAAATTGACGTGCCCGAGGGCGTGGACTTGCTCCGCTACGAAGTGCGAGCAGCGTCGGACACCGGGGAGGTGGACGCACTGCAAATCGATCAAAGGGTTGTTTCTGCCGTGCCGGTCCGCACCGTGCAAGCCACGTTGGCTCAGATGGCACCGGCCGTCTCGCTCCCGATCCAGCAGCCCCGGGGAGCCCTTGCCGGCCGCGGCGGGCTGCAGCTCGACTTCAGTCCTACCCTCCTGGTGGGCCTGGATTCGGTGCGCGAGTACATGGACCAATACCCCTATACCTGCCTCGAACAGGTGGTCTCCAAAGCCGTCGCTCTGAACGATCAGCCGCGTTGGAATCGCATCGTGGCTGCTCTGCCCGCCTTTCTGGACGATGACGGATTGGCCAAGTACTTCCCCAGCTGCCGCTGGGGAAGCGACTCATTGACTGCTTATCTACTCTCGATTTCACACCAGCGCGGTTGGACGATTCCCGCACCCATTCTGGAACAGATGTCCAACGGGCTGGAGGGGTTCGTGGCTGGGAGAGTGGTCCGCTATTCGAGGCTTGCCACGACCGACCTGGCACTGCGCAAGCTGGCGGCGCTGGAGGCGCTGTCGCGACAGCGCGAGATTGAGCCCCGGCAGTTGCAGTCGATCGCGCTGCAGCCCAATCTGTGGCCTACCTCGGGCGTGATCGACTGGCTGCTGGTTCTGCATCGGAGCCCCCAGCTGCCCCAGCGGGAAGCGCGGCTCCAGGAAGCCGAACAGATCCTGCGGGCCCGCTTGAACCTGCAGGGCACCACCATGGGCTTCTCGACTGAGAACCGCGACCGGCTCTGGTGGCTGATGGTGTCCCCCGATCTGAATGCCGTCCGCCTGGTGCTGGCTTTGCTGGAGACGGGAAGGGGCAGTGCAGACCTGCCGCGATTGATCACGGGAGCCCTGGGGAGGCGCAGACGCGGCCACTGGGACGTGACCACCGCCAACTCCTGGGGCGTGCTGGCCGCGGAAGCCTTTGCCGCCCGTTTCGAGCAAGAATCGGTGAGCGGAGTGTCGGAAGTCCGATTGGCGGCTCAGCCCGCACGCAGTTTCGATTGGAATCAGGAAACCCTGGGCGGAAGCCTGGAGTTCCCCTGGCCGTCAGACGAAGCCGACCTGGAAGTCCGCCACCTGGGTTCGGGGGCTCCCTGGCTGGCACTGCGGAGCCGCGTCGCCTTGCCGCTCACCGAGGAACTCTTCAGCGGCTACCGCATCCGCCGCACCGTCATTCCCGTCGAGCGGGCCACACAGGAGGGCTGGACCCAGGGAGACGTGGCGCGCGTCCGCTTGGAGCTGGAAGCCCAGGCGGACATGACCTGGGTCGTGGTGCAGGATCCGATTCCTGCCGGGGCCAACATTCTCGGATCAGGTTTGGGAAGGGATTCCAGTCAACTTTCGGCCGGGGAAAGAACCGAGGGCCCCCGGCCAATCTTCGAGGAGCGCTCCTTCGAGGCGTTTCGTGCCTACTACGAATTCGTTCCCAAAGGGACCTGGACGGTCCAATACACGGTCCGGCTCAACAACGCGGGACGTTTCAAACTGCCTCCCACACGGGTGGAAGCCCTCTATCACCCTGAAGCATTCGGTGAGGCACCCAACCCAGACTGGACGGTGGCGCCGTGAACCAGCACCGGTTCGCTGCGACTGCCATTCTGGGTGCCCTGGCCTTCGGGCTGCTTTGGTACGCCACGACGCCGCCCGTGGCCAGCTTTCAGGAAGTCGTGGAAGCGTATCAGAGTTCCGACGCGGCTCTGCTGGACCGCAATGGCGACCTGATCCAGGAACTGCGTGCGGACCACCAGGGCCGCAGGCTGGAGTGGGTGCCCCTCGAGCATGTTTCTCCCCAGCTTCTCGACTTGGTCGTGTTCTCTGAAGACCGCGACTTCTACCAGCATGGAGGAGTGGACTGGGGGGCCGTAGCGGCTGCCGCCTGGGCCACTCTGACGTCCCAGCGTCAGCGGGGCGCCAGTACGTTGTCCATGCAGTTGGCGGGGCTGATGAACCCCAGCTTGCAGCCCCGCTCGCTGCATCGGACGCTGCTTCAAAAATGGGGGCAAGTCCGTGGCGCCTTTGCCCTGGAAGCCGGTTGGACCAAGCAGCAGATTCTGGAGGCCTATCTCAATCTGGTCAGCTTCCGCGGGGAGCTGCAGGGCATCGCAGCGGCTTCGCGCGGACTTTTCGGGAAAGCTCCGCATGGCCTGGATTCGACCGAGACGGCAATCCTGGTGTCCCTACTGCGCTCGCCCAATGCGGCTTCCGAGGAGGTGGTTCGGCGCGCTTCGGGGTTGGCGCAGGCCCGCGGTCTGCATCTCGAGCCCGGCAGGGTGGCCGATTTGGTGGGGCAAGCGCTGATGCGACCCTATCGAATCGCTCCTCGTGCCGGCCTGGCACCTCACCTGGCTCGCCGCTTCATCCCGGTCGGCCCAGTCGGCGACTCCCTTGATCAGGGCGAGCCCCGGGGTCGGGGGCCGACCGTTTGGCGTTCCACGCTCGATGCGGGATTGCAGCGTCTCGCTCTGGAAGGCCTGCAGGAGCAGTTGCGGCGATTGGGTCCCCAGAACGTGAACGACGGCGCGGTCCTGGTGGTGGACAACGCCAGTGGTGAAGTGTTGGCCTACGTGGGAAACGGCGGCGACTTCTCGAGCGCCCGCTACGTCGACGGTGTTCAGGCGCGCCGGCAGGCCGGCTCGACCTTGAAACCGTTTCTGTACGGGCTGGCCCTGGAGCGGCGCCTGATCACTCCCGCTTCGCCCCTCAACGACGCGCCGCTCGAACTGGCGGTGACTGGCGGGGTCTACCGGCCGTCCAACTATGACAACACTTTTCACGGACTGGTGAGTGCCCGCGTGGCGCTGGCCTCGTCTTTGAACATCCCGGCCGTCCGGCTTCTCGAACTGGTGGGCCTCGAGAACTTCGTGGCCTGCCTGGACGAACTCGGTTTTGGAGAGTTGCAGGGGGCCGACTATTACGGCCCGGCACTGGCTCTGGGCACCGCCGACATCAGCCTCTGGGAATTGGTCAACGCCTACCGGACGCTGGCCAATCACGGGCGCTGGACCCCGCTGCAGGTGGAGCAAAGGGTCTCCGAGGCTCGGAGAAACGGCGAATTCGGGACGAGCGTCCCCCGCGGCGAGGTCCCGTCCCCGCGGCGGGTGTACTCCGAATCGGCGGCGTTTCTGGTGTCGGATATTCTATCGGATCGCGAGAGCCGCAGCCTGACCTTCGGATTGGAGAACGTCTTGGCGACGTCCTTCTGGTCAGCTGTCAAGACCGGTACGAGCAAAGACATGAGGGACAACTGGTGCGTGGGCTACTCGGCGCGCTTCACCGTGGGTGTCTGGATGGGCAACTTCTCGGGAGAGCCGATGTGGAACGTCAGCGGCATCAGCGGAGCGGCGCCCCTCTGGCTGGGAATCATGAACCAGCTGCACGGGAATCTTTCGAGTCCGGCGCCTCTGCCGCCTCCCGGGGTCGTCGCGGGAAGGCTGGAAGGCGCAACCGAAATCCGCCCGGAGTGGTTCCAGGAAGGGACCGAGGAGACCCGGCCTCGGGCCGTTCCGGGGAACGCGGTCGCCCGAATCCTTTATCCTGCTCACCTGAGTGTCCTGGCCCTGGATCCGGACATCCCAGACGCGAACCAGCGTGTTTTCTTCGAAGCCTCGTCGGCCCAAGGAATGCGCTGGCGCCTGAACGGCAGCGATTGGGGCCCGGCAGTCCTGACCGGCTGGCAGCCGGTTTCCGGATTGCACCAGCTGGAGCTGATCGACCGGAACGGCCGACACCTGGATGGCGTCGCGTTCAGCGTGCGAGGCGCTGCCTCTCTGGAAGAAATCGAACCGGAACCCTGATCCCCTGGTTTCCGGAGCCCCGAGCCGTTCGCGAGCCAGCAGACTCCCCCCGGTGCACAGACGCCCCCATGCCCACCCCCAGACCCTTCCCGTTCCCTGTCCCCTGTGGTCGGCCCCTGTCGTCCCCGTCCCCTGTCCCCGC
>JBFKLX010000331.1:0-4294 GCA_041630155.1 Acidobacteriota bacterium | reverse complement strand
GTGTCAGAAGCGTCCAGGGATTCGGCAGCCCTTTGGCTTTCCTGTCAACCAGAGGAAGCCCGGCCCCGGGGAGACGGCGAATCGACGTCCTCGGCCTGCTCACGTCTGATGATTCTCGGCGAACGGCATGGGAACTGCAACGGGCAAGACTTCAGAAGCCCTCCTCGAAGAGATGGGCTTGGATGTCGCGTTTCGAGCAGACCCATGCCACGTTTTCGGCGGCTCCCACACTCTCCAGGAACTGGACGGCCTCTCGCGCCCGGGAACCCCAGCGGTACGCGCCCAGGACGGGCCTTGCTCAACCCCCTCCAGCCGGCCCGCCACCGCCGGTCTTGCGCACCCGGCGGGCCAGGAAGATGACGCCAGCGGTGAGCAGCAGCGCCGCCACCGCCGCATACGGCCACAACACCGGCTGGGATCTGCCAGCCTCGAATTCCATTGCTCCCGCCTGACGGGCCTTTTGCACGTTCTCGGCCAGGACTGAGGGGAGTTCCTCCAGGTCCTCGACATGAGCAAAGAACGACCCTGACACACGGCCCACGGCCAGAGAGTCCAGGCGCTCCATCTCGTCGGCCGCGAGGTCCACGAGGACGGAGGTGAAGCCACCGGATACCTCCGGCACCCCGATCGAGGCGTCCGGGGCGAAATTGGCTTCCAATGGCCCTCCAAGTGACTCGAGCAGATAGGTGCCGCCCTCTTCCAGATGCAGCGTGCGGTCCGGGCGTCCACTCGTCATAAGCGTCGGCGCCTTGGCTGGTCGGAACACTTTCAACGGCGTCCACCAATCCCGCGTCACCTCATCGGCCGCGAAGAGACGGACATCGGAAAGACTGGCCACCTGCAAAAGACCTGGGCCGGGGATTTCCAGCCGGAGCCAGGCGACGTCCTTCGTCAAGGAGGGTTCATCGGAGAGCCAGTCGACGTCATTCGTGACGGAGGGTTCGAGCCACACCTTCTTGTTCAGGGGCAGGGGCATGGCGCCTTGCGGCGTGTTGTTGTCGGGCTCCGAGGGCCGGTTCTCCTCCACCAGCACGAATGCCACGTTCCAGGGCCCGGGGAAGTCGACATTGAGATCGTCGTACTGCGAGTTCACTTCAAAGGTGTGCAGGCCCGGCATCAGCAGTCTCATCCACTCCGTACTCAGCCCGTTGACCGTGGGTGTCTGCCCACCATCATGCTGGTGGGTCACTCCCCACAAGAGTTTGTCGTCGATATGCTCCGGCGGGGGATGCAGAAGCTGAAGGTACAACCAGGAAGGATGCTCCACCTGGATGCCGAAGCCGCGCCGGTTGGGGGGCTCTATCGCATCGGTCCGGTAGATGCGCCCCGGTTCGATCAACGGGAACGTAGCCAGTTCGTCTCGACGCTGCACGAAGCGCAGCCGAACCACCAGGGGATCATAAGAGAAGGTCGGGCTGTCGTTGCGGATGCAAAGGATGTGTGATCCCCGCGTCACGGCCAGGGGACGGACGTGGTCGGCAAACTCTGAGAGCTCCCCCCACCGATCGACCAGATGGACCACGGGCCTCAGCCCCTCGGGGAGTCTGGCCGTTTCCAGGTACAGGTATCCATCCTCCGGCGCGTCCAGCTCGACGAAGTCCAGGTCATGGGCGGAGGGCAAAGCGATCCGCTCCCACTGGTCGACCTCCACCGGGACAGCCCAAGGGGCCGAGTCGTTGGGTTCCAGTGCGTCCGTTTCCGGGTGAAACTCGAAGGCAACCGCGACCGGCTCGGCGCTCCCGCTACCCGTCGAGGCGTGCAGCCTGGCATACAGGGTCGTGGGGCCGAGCACACGACTGACGGCCTCTCCGGTCGAGACCAACTCGCCGTCCTCGTCAAAATACTCCACGAGGACTGGAATGGGCCCGTCGGGGTCGGGCACGAATTCTACGTATCCCGCCTCTTCGACCAGCAGCGAGACGCGCTGCTCGTCACCCGGCTCCTCGAGGAGCACGTCCAGTTCCGTGCCAAACGACACGGACGGAGCCCCTCTCCAGGCCTCCGGGACCTGGATGGGTGGTGCCGCCGAGGCGTAGACGAGGCAACAGCAGCCCAATACTGCCGGGGAGAAAACGGTTCGGTAGGCGAAGTCCCTCATCGTCGAACCTCCCTTTCCACGCTGACGGTTTCTCCGACGTCCCGGGCAAGACGCCGGATCGTGCGCAGCGCCTCCGCCGGGCTACCCCGTTCCGTATCCGCTCCGTCGGAGAGCACGACCAGGATCTTGTTGGGATGCCTGCCGTCCTGGATGAGATGGCGGCCTGCCTGGAGGATGGCATCAGCGAGGGGTGTGGCGCCACCGGGCTCCAGGGGATCCAGAGCTGCCTTCAGTTTCTTCGCGTCGTCGGTGAAGCCCTGTACCAGGCGGATCCCGCTCCCATCGAAGACCCAGATCGCCATCTCCCCGGCATCGCCGCCGTCGATCAGTCTCACGACCGCCCTCTTGGCTGGCCCCAGCCGGTCCACCGGCTCCCCCATGCTGTTCGAACAATCCAACAGGACGACCACGGAAGGTTCCAGAGAAGGCTCAATCTGTAGCCAGTGGTACGAATCGGCGCCCGGTTCGTACCCTTTCCATTCCTCGGTATCGACGAGGAACCGGGCTCCGGTAGCCGGTCGACTGTCGAGTTGTTTGTCGGAGTACTCGTCTCTTGCTTGCACCTCCAAACCTGCCAGTCCCGGCAGCCCATCGAGGCTGATCATGCCCTGGGCGGTTTTCTCCTTCTTCGTGACTGTCACGGCATGGCCGGCGAGGCTGACGCTCAGGTTCTTGACCGGGCGGGTGAATTCCAGCACCAGTCTCACGCCTCCACCATCGTCCTGGAGTACTTTGCTGGTCGCCCGCCTGAACAGTCGCTTGTCATCGACCTTGCGGAACTCCTCCAGCAGATCGTTTCGTATTGACTCGAGCGCTTCGAGCTTCAGACGCTCTCGCTTGTAGGACCGGCTCGCGCAGCGCATGTCCTGCAGGAGGATGCGCCACTCCACGTCGATTTCGTACATCTTCATGAAGACCTTGGCGCGCTCCTCTCTCATCCATGCTTTTCCGAATTCCTTTGCGAGCGTCTTCCCCACACTCGTCGCCTGGCTCTTCCAGAAGTCCTTCTTGAACTCCTGAACCATCGCCTTCATTGCACGGGCCCGATTCTTGGTCATCAACTCCAGAGTCCCCTGGGCCCGTTGCATCAACTCTTCGCTGTTCGGCCTCCCCAGGATCTCGGCTCGCAGGGAGGCCTCGGCGACAGCCCACATCGAGTAGTTCTTGTAGCCCTTGCTGAGGGGCAAACCCTGGGGATCCCGAACCGCGATCATCTTGATGGCGTTCTCGAGGGCGTTCTTCAAACCGCCGTAGCCCTGCTCTTTCCACGCGAAGGTCCGTCCGAACGACTCGGCTGCCAGGCCGGCCGGGGAGGAGCGAATCGGCCTGTCCGACACCTTGGGAAACGAGAAGAACGGCGCATCGTAGCCCATGGACCAGCGGACAAACTTGTATCCCCGATCGGCGACCTCGAGCCCCACGTTGACAGGCCAGTTCGCGCTCTTGGACAGGAAAATGGATGCCGCCGAGTCGAGAACCTCCATACCGACCCGCCCCCACGCCTCTCGCTTCACTTTCGTGATGTAGATTTCATTGAGTTCGTGCCAGCGCCGATCGGCGTCGCTCATCATCTCGAGCAAGTCATCGCGAGCTTTCTTGAAATCGACCAGCCTCTCGCGCTGCTCCCTGATCATTTCTTGACAAACTTCCAACTGTCTGCTGAGCACCTCCTCCAGGTCCTGCCAGTACCTTTCGTAATAAAGCTTGGATCCGTCTCGAGAGGTTACGCTCACTCGCCGCAAGAAGGGCGGCGCGACCGCCGCCAGCACCCGGGGAGCCTCGAATCGAAGCGCGGTCAGCTTGTCAAGGGCTTCGCCGAGCAGTTTCTCCCTGAGATGCAGAGAATCTTCGGCGTACTCGAAGACTGTGAAAAGACGCCTCTCCTGCTTTCGCTCTTTCCAGTAGACTTCTTTGGCCTGCTCATTGGCCTCGCGGGCGGTCTCGAGACGCTGCTCGTAGCGGCCCTCCTTCTTCTTGTCCTCCAGCGAACGTTCGAGCTGCTTCAGGTTTCGCCGCACCAACTTTAGGTTCCACCTTTCCGCCTCGCGTTCTTTGTCGGTGGTGGCCCGTTGCAGGTCTCTCTCGGCAAACTCGAGGGCCTTCTGTTGGCGCAGGATAGCAACGCGCGTACGCTCCAGCCTCTGCTTCATCTCCCTCCGGAGGGCCGAAATGTCGGCGAGCAGGATCTCACGAGCC
>JBFKLX010000330.1:0-4320 GCA_041630155.1 Acidobacteriota bacterium | reverse complement strand
CGCAACCCTTCGGGCGCACGGGGGTCTCGGGCGATCTCTTTGTCGTTCCTCCTCGACGATGCTCCGGCATCGCCTCCTCCTCTCTTCGCGACCTCGCCTCGAGAGCCCCGCCCGCAACCAGCACTGTATTTACGAACCGGAGTACTCAGCGCTGCGCCCGCCCCACGCTCTCACTGCACCTCTCCCTCGGCGTCCTTCAGCGCCTGATCGACGTAGCCTGCCATTTCCTCGAAGGGGATGGCTCCGGCCACCAGTGCGCCGTTGATCAGGAAGGTGGGCGTGGAGGTGATGCCGAGTTCCGTGGCATCGTGCATGTCGGCCTCCACGAGGGTGCTGCTGGCGTCGTTGTCAAAGCAGGCCAGCAGCGGGTCGATCTGCAGTTCGAGAGATCCTCCGAACTCCTGTACCTTGTCGCGCAGATTCTCGACGGTGATGGCCCGCTGGTTCTCGAAGAAGGCTTTGTGGAAGCCCCAGAAGCCGTCCTGGCTTTGTTGATGTGCGCAGGCGGCGGCAATGGAGGCCTTCTTGGCCCAGGGGTGAAGCTGTTCGAGCGGCAGGTGTTTGAAGACGAACTTGACCCGGTCGCCGTAGCTTTCCACCAGCTGGTTCTCGAGCGTGGCGTAGGCACGCGAGCAATAAGGGCACTGGTAGTCGGAGAACTCCACGACGGTGACTTTCGCGTCGGGATTTCCCTTGAAGGGGCGATTGTGCAGGTCCAGCTTGGCCAACCGCTCATCGGCGCCCTCTTTCTTCTGCTCCCAGCGCACCTGGCCGGGGTCCCGAGTCAAGTCCCAGACCTGGCCTAGGACGAGATGCTTGCCGTCCGGGGTCAAGTAGACGGGTTGGGTCTGCTCGCGGCCTCGGTTGGTGAAGGAGACCGAGACCTCGAGGAAGGGAGAGTCCTCGGTCGGCTCGATTCCCACGACCTGGACATCACTCAGCTGTGGGAAGAAGGTTTGAAAATACTCGATGATTCGAGTCTTGGTGGCTTCTTCGTCAAAGCTTTCCGCACTCTGGGCGCAAGCGGCCAGCACCAGGGCGCTCAGCACGGTCAGGAACAGGAATCCACGGACGGTGAGTCGGGAATTCATTTCGGACAGCCTCTCTTTCTCAAAACCCCCATTATGCACGATCGGAGCTGCTCCTGGCGCGGGCGGCTCGAAGCTGAAAGGAAGGGGCGGAGCAGAGAAAGGGCGCCCCCTTCCGTGCTTACCGGGATTGGTGAGACTTCCTGGAGCGGAATCCCGGCAGAGGAGGCCGGTGACACCAGCGGCACTAGTCGTACAATCCCGCCCTCTGGTACGACTCGTCCAGCAACTGGATCACGTGTCTGACGTCGACTTTCTTCTTGACCATTCCGGTCGCCATCGCCGAGTTCCACTGCATCATGCAGACGTGGTTGGCGGTGGACAGGGTGCAGTGGTCGTGCGGCGCTTCGTTGAGGAAGGCGCTCTTGTCCCGAAGGATCTGCTGCGAGTTCTCGGCGTGGGTGATGTTGTAGGTGCCGCCCGAGCCGCAGCAGCGCTCGGCGTCCGGCGCCAGCGACCAGGAGTTTCCGATCGCCTCGAATACCTTTTCGGGAGGCGTCTGAACTTGCTGGCCGTGGTAGAGATGGCATGGCATGTCGTGGTAGATGTGCTGGGTGTCGACCGAGGCCCCCGGCTTCAAGGGAAGCTCGTTCAGGAACCCCAGCACGTCCCGCTGCTGCGTCTTTTTCAGGGCGTGGCGCAGCGCCAGGCCGCAACCTGCCGAGTTGGTCACCACCGCGTCCACTCCCAGTGAATCGAAGGCCTCACTGTTTTGCTCGTCCAGCTCCTCTTTGCCGGCCAGCCCTGCGTGTTCGTGAACCGCCCCGCAACAGACCTGCCCCTGGGGCACCAACACCTGAACGTTGTTGGCGATCAGCGCACGCACAGTGGCGAAATTGATCTCGCGAAACGCCGCCTCCATCAGGCAGCCGGTCAAAAGCGCCACTTTGGGCCCGCCGGGCCGGTGGCGTTCCATCAATTGGCGGGCGTACGAAGCCGTGGACTGGAAGACCGGAGGTTTTCCCTGGAACATGAACTTGTGAAGCGGCAAACCCAGCCGCCGCAGCATGCGCAGAGGAAGATTCAGGAACTGGAACAGTCCGGTGTAGGGAACCAGGTTGCCGGCGATGCGTACCTTCCAGTCGACCGGCATGCCTTGTGAGACCCTGCGCGCCCGATTCTCGGCCAGCAGGTCACCGTAGGGCACCTTGGCCGGGCAGGCCGTCATGCAGGCCAGACAGCCCACGCACTCCTCGGTGTAGAAATCGGTCTCGGGGCTGATATCGATGCGCCCCTCGTCGATGGCCCGCCAGGTGGCTACGCGTCCCCGCGGCGAGTTGATCTCGTTGCCGCTCAATTGGTAAGTGGGGCAGACATCCAGGCAAAGCCCGCAGTGCACGCAGGCCAGCAGCTTCGGTTTCTCCTGCTGCAGCAGCTCCTCTACGCTCTTCACGGCAAAGCCTCCCACTTTTCTTTCAGGGCCTGCTCCCAGCGCAGTTCAATCGAGTCCTGCGGATACTCCAGTGAGTCACAGCGCACGTGGCCCCCCACCCCGGACACTTCCCGATGCAGTTGGTGGAGTACCTCCAGCTGTTCCCCGCTCAGCCGTGAGCCGGCCTCGGGGTCGTAGTGAAAAAAGGCATTGCCCACGAAGCCGTGAGCCGCCCCGCCCAGTTGGGCCACCAAGCTGGTGGCCTGCCTGGTGCAAGTGGACATCAGTGTTTTGACACGCGCGAAAGGATTGATCGTGGGCGGGCTCAGCTCCTGGATCGGCTCATAACCGCAGCCGTTGCGACGTGCCACTTCGCCGATGGCCCTGTCGAAGAGCGCCACCTGCTTCTGGTCGCAGGAGAAGGCCAGCTGGAACTGGAGGCCCCGGCTGTCGGCCCGGAAGTCGAACGCATCCAGTACCTGCCCATAGGCGCGATTCCGCGAGCCGCGGCTGTGGCGCACCGGGCCTTCTCCGTGAGCTCCTTCCTTGGCCTGGGAGGGAGTGGCGCTTCCCAGAAGCTGGCGCCGAAAGGTCTCCAGGGCGTCGACCTCCCCGGTGACCTCCCGGCACTGAGCCGTGTCGGCCAGCGCGCGCAGCCTGAGCACCACTCGCTCCACCGTGCCGAAGCGGTAGCCCGAGTTGGTGAGGAAGCGGGCAAAGTCGAAGCCGGTGACATTCTTGACGACCTGGGCGCCCACCTTCACCTGTTTGCCGCCAGGGAGGAGGAAGTAAAAGCCCAGCACGTTGTCGCAGAGCGGGCCGAAACGATAGGAGCGGGAGGTGAAGCGGTAGCCCAGTACCAGCTCGCCGACCGGCATGTCCTCGGTCAAATAGAGGGGGAAATAGAGTCCGTCGCGGGCGGCCTTCCGGTTGAGTTCTCCCACCGTGGTGTCCGCGTTGACGCAGGTGGTCATGTCCTGGGGGTCGTAATAAATCTCGAACGGCTTCATGGACGGGTCCCCGGTGCACAACAGCCGACGAAGGAGCGCTGCGGAAACACCTTCTCCGGGTTGAGCTGATTGTCGGGGTTGAACACTTCGATCAGGGCCTGCTGCATCGCGACTTCGCGTTCGCCGAAAAACAGAGGGATGTACTTGCTCTTGTCGTTGCCGATCCCGTGCTCGCCCGAGAGTACCCCGCCATACTCGATCACCTTTTTCATCAACACCTTTCCCAGCGCGTGCAGTGTCTCCACCTGCTTCTCGTCGCGGGCGTCGAAGAGGAAGCAGGGGTGGAGGTTGCCGTCACCGGCGTGAAACACGTTCATGACGTGCATCTCCTCGGCGTGAGTGGCGTCGTAGATCGCCTGCAGGAGTTCGCCGAGCTTGGAGCGCGGGATCACGGCGTCCTGAATCATGTAGTCGGGGCTGACCTGACCCATCAGACCGTTGCCCGACTTGCGCGCCCGCCAAAGGCGTGAACGCTCCTGGAAGTCATCCGTCTTGCGCAGGTTGGCCACTTCGTGCCGGGCGAAAATGGCTTCGACGTCCTCCACGTACTGATCGACCAGTTCGAAGGGCCCGTCCAGCTCCATCAAGAGCGCCCAGCTGTCCTTCTCGACGCCCACCGCCATGGGGCTGGCTTCCACCAGCCGCACCGTGTTGTTGTCGATCAACTCCAGGGCGACTGGAATGGCAGGGTGGCGAACCAGTTCGACCAGGCACTCGATGGCGGCCGACATCTCTTTGAACTCGGCCAGGAAGGTCCAGACCTTTTCGGGCAGGGGACGAATGCGGAGCCAGATCTTGGTGATCGTGCCCAGCATCCCTTCCGAACCCACCATCAAGGCTCTCCAGTCGG
>JBFKLX010000329.1:0-4325 GCA_041630155.1 Acidobacteriota bacterium | reverse complement strand
GGGGGCGGAGGGCTGAGTAGGGCTTGGGGCTTAGGGCGTGGGTTCGACCTGAGTCCTCGTTGGTCGGGACTGAAGCTCAGCAGTGGTCCCCATCATGGGCCTTTGCCGGCTGCCTGGCCGGAACCGGCCAGGGCCTTTCGAACGGTCGCTTCGGCCAGAATCTCGAGTGAATCCAGCCTCGGCAACTGGCTCTGCCACGGCGCCAGCCCCAATTCCGTGCATCCCAGAACCAGGGCTCTGCATCCCGCTTCTTCGAAGAACCCTGCGGCCGACGTCAGCTTAGAGGAGGCTCCGTCCCATCCCGCCTGGCTCTTCAGTATGGTGATGCTCTCGGAAATCAGCTCTTGAATCTCGACCGGGGGAACGACGGGATCGAATCCACGCTCCAGCAGCTCTCGTTGATAAAGGTCCAGCTTCAGGGTGGCTCTTGTCGAAAGAATGCCCACCGGCCCTCCCCCGGAGTCCAACTGACGTTCCAGTTCGCGCACTGTTTCCGCCACGATGTGCAGCACCGGAACCTGGACGGCCGCGATGATCTCGGAGAAGTAGGCATGAGCCGTGTTGCAGGGAATGGCAATCAATCCGGCGCCGCAGTTCTCCAGTGTGCGGGCGGCGCGCAAGAGTGCGGGCAGGGGAGATTCTCCCCCATCGAGCAGGTGCTTCGTCCGGTCGGGAATCGTGGGGTCGTTGACGACAATGATTCGCAGGTGCTCCTGATCGATTGAGGCCGGGGTCCGCCGAATCACCTCACGAAAAAAGACGGCCGTCGCCTCCGGTCCCATGCCGCCCAGAATTCCCACCGTTTGGCTCATTCGCGTCATGTTAGCACTCAGAACATCCGCGGACGGCAGCACCGCTCTTGCGGCCAGCTTCCACAGTCGCCGGCGACCTTCACCCGGCTTCATCCTTGCCGGGCCGCTCCCAGCCTTCAATCAGGGTCAATGTTGAGCGACCGGAGAAACTTCCGATCATCTTCGCTGAGTTTCCAGCGGCTTTTTAGAGGTCTAGTTTCCCGAGGGAGTGCGTCGTTGCCGGGATTGGCGTTCCTTTCCATCACCTTCGACTCCTGGGCGCGCTCGCCACGACCCTTCCTCCCCTGTTGCTTGTGGTCCGTCGCCTTCTACACACTTAGAGTCGCCTGGCCGGAAAAAGTTTTCAGGTCCGGATCGGAACCCCAACAGCAGGCGGGGCAATTCCCGTGATACAAGAGAAATCATGACGGTCCGGCCAAGCGCCATGCCGCGAGTCGTCTGGGCGGGTTTGACGCTGCTTTTGTCGCTGTTCAACCTGGCCGCCTCGGGCTTCCAGCCTCGAACCGTACGATCCGACGGAATAGTTCCCCTGCTCGACCAGGGTCCTCCGCACCCCGTGGCCGCCTTTCATCCCGCCGGTGTGGATCTCCGCCTGGAGAGTTTCGATACCGCCAAGGCATTGTTCGTGGCCTCGGCGGGGACCTCGGAAGACTCGGTCTCGTATTTCGTGGAAGCGGAGCCCCTGGGGCTGCACCCGCCTCTGGACCTCCCTCTGGATGAGGACCTCACGATCCAGGTGGCGGGGGAGTTCGAGGCCAGTTACGTCCTCTACCTTCCGCCCGGCTACTCGGTCGACAACCCCCCGCCGCTGATCTTCGCTTTTCCCCCATTCGGACAGGGACAGCGGTTGATTCAGCCGCTGAAGGCCTCAGCCCGGCGCTTGGGCTGGGTTCTGATCGGGTGCAACGGCTCGAGCAACGGACGAAATGAGATCTTCTTTCCGACCGCCCGGGAAATCATCCTGGACGTCCGGCGCCGGGTCGTGCACGATCGGCGGCGAGAAGTCCTGCTGGGCTTCTCGGGCGGTGCCATGGGATCCTACCGGCTCTCCCGGACCTTCTGGGACGAGTTCGCCGGACTGGTAGCTCTGGGGGGCTGGTTGGGCGTCTACGAAGAGCACTCCGTCTATCCCCCGCGACTGGCGGTGGCCAGAATCAATGGAAAGCGTGACGACGGGGCCCGTGAGAACGAGAAGCGCGACCGGGCCGTCCTCGATCGCTTCGGCCTGGCCAGCAAGATCTTCCGTTTTCCGGGCGGGCACACCCTGCCTCCCACGCAAACGCTGGATGAAGCCCTCGACTGGCTGACCGAACGCTGGAGGGGACTTGAAGCTCCTGCGGGCAGCCCCGGCCTCCTCTTGCAGACGGCAGTCACAGCCGCGGCCCAGGGCCGGGCCTCGGAGGCCGCGGAGCGTGCCCTGGACCTCATCTTGAACCACGCTTTCAGCTGGCAGGCCCAGGCGGCAGAAGACCTGCTGGCTGCCACTCTGGGCAATCCGGCGCAGAATGCAGACGTGAGATTGAGCCCCCGGCGAGAGTTCACCCCCCGAATCCTCTACGGCAAGGCGCGGGGAGTCTCCGCGCTGCCGGCCCGCACCGTCGCCTACCTGGAGGCCGGCCTTCGACTGGACCCCCGGGACACCTTGATCCAGTCCCGCCTGGCTTTCGAGCTGTTTCAGCTGGACGCTCACTCCCAAAGGGCGCGAGCACTCGCCGAGCAGGCGCTGGCGGAAAACCCGGATTACTGGCTGGTCCATTACGTCAAGGGCCTGCTCGCAGAGGCCGATGGAAACCGGCAAGCCGCCATCGACCACGTCCGCCGGGCTTTGAAACTGGCGCCCAACGCACTGCAGATGCTCTGCAGCCAGACCCTCGAGAGTTGGGGTGCACAGTAAGTCCGGGATCACTGGTGGTTCCCGCCGCGTCGAGACCCCGGAATGCCGGTGGGCCTTCCCGCTTCTTCGCAGCGAGAGCCGCGACACCAGCGGGAGTCAATAACGCTGCAGGATGTCTCCCGTGGACTTGCTGAAGTGCTGCATGTTCTCCAGCAGGTAGAGCCCCGACTTGCCGGCCAGCACGAGATCCACGTCCGAGTCGCCGTCCAGGTCCACGAGATTGATGTTCATGCCCGTGCCGGTCAGTGAGTTGTAGGCGATCACGTGCTGGAAGAAGCGGCCCCCATCGATGTCGTACCAGTAGACGCCGATCGGGTCCAGGGAACCCGGATCGCCTTCTCCGTGCCCCCGGATTCGCTTCCCGGTCACCAGGTCGAGCCGGCCGTCCTGGTCGATGTCGAACAGGACCAGCGTGTGAGCCTGGGACCAGTCGTCTCGAATCAGGTGCCGCTCCCAGCTGCGCGTTCCCCCCTGCTGCTTCTGCTCCAGCCAGTACAAACCGTAGGCGTGCCCCATGCCGTAGATGACGTCGGTGAGGCCATCACGGTTGACGTCGTGAGCCAGCATGCGGATACCGCCCAGCCCTGGATTGTTCCAATCGGGGTGCCAGGTCCAGGCCCCATTGGCGCGATCCTCGGGTGCCTCGTACCACCCATCCATGGTGATGATGTCGGGACGTGCGTCGCCGTTGAGGTCTCCCAGGCCGATCCCGTGGCGGGAGCCGGCCTTGCCCACCACGTGTTTCCGGAACTCGGGGCCGGGGAGGATCTCCACCCAGAAGATCTCCTGTGGGGAATAGTGGTTGGGCAGGATGTCGGCTCGCCCGTCCGCGTTGATGTCCTCGATGATCAGAGCTTCGGTCGCCCGGGACGACACGATTTGGTGCCGCGGCCAGAGGCGGTTGGTCCCGACGTTCTCGTACCAGAAGATTCCGTCCTGGAACCAGCTGGCGGAAATCAGGTCCAGCTTGCCGTCCCCGTTCAGGTCGTACGGGAATTCTCCGAGATTCTGCACGAATTCCACCGAGGCGGTGGGACAGTCGCGCAGGGGCCGGCGGACGAACTCGGGCCCCCGGTACCAGTAGGGGCCTGAAGTGATGTCCAGGACACCGTCCCCATCCACGTCGAACACGGCAGCGCCTTCCGAGAAGGGGCCGTACCAGGGAGTGGGGCCGTCGATGCGCTGGGCCAGGAAGCGCGGCGCCTCGGCCAATGCCGATGCGGGAAGTGCCAGGAATACCAGCCAAAGGGTCCAATCAGACGTTTTCATCAGACCCTCAAGCTAGCCCGGATCGCCCCGCGCCGCAAGCCCTCGAGGGGGCGCAGGCCCCAGGGCGTAAGACTCCGGGCGGTGGGTCTCATCGATTTCGGGGCTTCGCTGGAGCTTGGAGCTTGGGGCTTGGAGCTTCCGCAGAGCGCCCCCCAGGGCCGCGCAGGGTGTAGGGCGTGAGACTCCGGGGCGGTGGGTCTCATCGATTTCGGGGCTTCGTTGGAGCTTGGAGCTTGGGGCTTGGAGCTTCCGCAGAGCGGCCCCCCAGGGCCGCGCAGGGTGTAGGGCGTAAGACTCCGGGGCGGTGGGTCTCATCGATTTCGGGGTTTCGCTGGAGCTTGGAGCTTGGG
>JBFKLX010000328.1:0-4344 GCA_041630155.1 Acidobacteriota bacterium | reverse complement strand
GGTCAGGGTCGCCCAGTGGCTCTCATAGCTATGGTCCTCCAGGTCGACCTGTCGCAAATGGATGCCGCGAACGTACCAGCGCCCCGCCGACGCGATGGGGACCACGGCCTTTCCCTGGGCGTCCGTGAATTGATGAACGGCCTCCTGTTCCTGCCCGGAATAGCCGGCGTGCAGGGCGAAGCCGGAAAGAGGCTGGCCCTGGAACAGGACTTGGACCGGAAGCTGATCGCCCGGCTTCAGCCGGTACGGGTTTTCCAGGGGAAGGATTTCGATCGCGAGCCCGAGCGGCCGGTCATGGTTGTCGCTGGGCGCCTCGCCCGAGAGGAGGTAGATCTTCACGTACTTGCTGTACCGCTCCACTTCCTCCCGGTCCAGGATCCCCTTCTTCTTTCGCTCTTCGAGCACGTGCGGAATCCCGTCGTGTTCGAGGTACCCGTTGAAGTCCTCGCCCGAGAGCCGGATCAGGCGGGGTTTGGTAGCCATCCCGATCCAATAGTTACCCGTCTCGGACGGCTCGAAATCCAGTTTCAGCCAATCGCCTTGCACATAGGGCGTCCCCAGTGCGGTGGGCGCTCCAGTCGGGCCGGTGGCGACCAGCTGGACGATCCGATCGGGGGTCACGGCATTCTCCGACTTGGTGTAAATCGTCCCGTTTCCGTTGGAAATCGTGATCGTCTCGCCTGGCTTGGTGATGAACACGGTCGACTCGAGCCACATGTCGTGAGCCAGCACGACCGCTCCCAGCGCCAGAAACACAGTCAAAAGCGCAACCCTCTTCGTCATATGCACGTCCTCCAGTCCGCCTCGTCGTGACACCAAACGTGACACCGGCATCTGGCCGGTGATTCCCCCAACTTCCCCGCCCCGGTCAATACCGGAACCCCAGAAGATTCCAATAGTCGAGCCACCACACGAAGACTAGGCCGGCCAGTACCACCAGGCTGAAGTGGAGGCGTTTGAAGACGCCCCAGTAGCCGTTCTTCCAGGCAAAGACGACCCAGACGAGCCCGAACAGGCAAAGCACTGCCCCGATCAGCGGCAACCAGAGCGACATTTCCATGACCCGCGGAATGCCGAAGACAATCTCGTTGGGGTCTTTCAGGGCAACGACGAGGCCGGCCGCGAAGAGCAGGAACGTCGTACTCAGAACCCAGGCCGTCAGGGTAGCGATTCCAGCCGGAAACCGTGCGCCCTCGACGTCCCACCGCCAGCGCAGCCAGGCGCCAATGGGCCAGAGGAAGAAAGCGGACAGAAACAGAATCGAGCAGGTCCCCAGCACGGCCAAATGGAAGACCGGCGTCTGCCAGGCCGGGACTTTTTCCAGGGCGATGGGAAAGTTCGAAGGAAAGAGATGCGTAACCTCCCCCTGGTCGTTGTCGCGGAAGACCAGCCGGGTCGTCCCGTCCACCTGTTGAAACTCCAAGGGGGCGATTTCCGCAAAGCGCGTCGGGTCGCCGGCCATCGGATCGAGCCTCAGCAGGCCGTCTTCAGTGCTGACCTGGAGGGCGGCGACCAGCAGGGCGAGCTTTGCCGGCGACCGGTGCGAGTAGCGCAACGTCCGGTAGGTCCCCAGCAAACGCTGGACGCGGGTTTCGAAGTCCGCTTCTGGTTCGGGCAGATCCAGCGGGGGAACGGGAAAGTAGCGGTCGATGAAGGCATTGAGAAACTCGCCCCGGGCCGCGGGTCCCTTGGCGCTGTTGTAGGAGACGAACAGCCCCAGCTGATGCTCGGGAAACAAGGCCAGCTGGGTGTGAAAGTAGATGGTGTCGCCGCCATGGCCGAAAATCCGCTGTCCGTTGCGGTCCATTTCATAGAAGCCGTGGAGCCACCCGGGTATTCCCTCTGCGTGCCGGAACAAGAGGCCGTGCATCTCGGCAGTCGCCTCTTCGCTCAGTATCCGGGCGTCCTCATAAGCGCCTCCCTGCAAATGGGCGATCATGAACCGGCCCATGTCGGTGGCCGAGGCGCTGGCCGAGCCGGCAGGAGCCAATGGCACCAGCTCGAAGTCCTCCTCTTTGAAACGGCCGTCCTGGAAGGTGTAGCCCTTGGACATGTCTTCGGACAGCTCCTCGGGCAATGGCTGCCGGAAGGTCGTCTGCTGCATCTGGAGTGGGCCCAGAATCAGATCTTCGACGTATTCGTCGAAGGTTTTTTCCGAGGTACGCTCCACGATGTAGCCGGCGATGCCGGTGCCGTGGTTGGAGTAGGAGCTCAGACGGCCTGGCGGGCGGACGCGGGCCGGCAATTCTTCGGCCAGGATTTCGGCCAGGGGGCGCAGCCGATCAAGGCTCCGTGCGAACAGCCCGATCACCTGGTCCTCGAAGCCCGGCGTGTGGGTCATCAAGTGTTTCAGCGTGATGGGCTCCGGGTAGTCGCCGGGAATCTTGAAGTCGGTCAGATAGGTGTTCACGTCGGCGTCCAGGTCGAGCTTGCCCTGTTCGACCAGCTGCATGACGGCCGTCCAGGTGAAGAGCTTGGAGACCGAGCCGATCCGAAACAGCGTGTAGGCGGGATCGACCTCTTTCTTGGCCTCCACATCGGCGTAGCCGTAGCCCTTGGCGAAAAAGAGCTGGCCATCCTTGACCACCGAGACGGTGGCGCCGGCGATGTCGTGGGCCTGCAGATGGGCGGCCATCACACCGTCTACGAACGTCTCCAGCTCCGCCCGATCGGCGGGTCCCTGAACCGGTGCCGTCGAGGCCTGCGGCTCGGGTGGTGGCTCGACGACCGGGACAGGAACTGGCTGGCCCAAGGCGGCCGACAGTGAAAAGGAAAGCAAGAAAACGCAATGCCAAGCTCTTTTCGGCATTCGACCCCTCCCGCGGCAAGGATGTGACACGGGCATCGTGCCGGTGATTTCCGAGGTGACACCAGCTTCAGCCGGTGATTCCCACGGCCGATACCCGCCCCTCGAGTCCGGCGCCCGTCCTTCCCCACCAGAATGCCGCACCCTGCCCCAAGAAACAAGAGCGGGGTACCTCTCCCGGTCAGCCTCGATTCCCCGTCAGCTGCCCTGATCGGAGCCCTTGGGCGTGATTCAGATTGTGTCTTCCGAGCACTCGGAGCAGAAATCCCACGTCCCAAAATGCTCCACGGTGTGGAACGGCTTGAAGTCGCAGGGAAACTCCGAAGGCACGGTCTGCTCGAGAAGAACTCCGTAGACCTGCCTCCAGTCGAGGTGATCGCAGACCTCGACCTGGATCTGGAGTTGGGCGAGTTGGGCCAGCACCACCGCGAGTTCGAATTCCAGCTCCGAGTCGTTCAGCGCCTGCGCTTCAGGGGGGCGCAGAGGAGGGTCGAACCGTTTCGCCACCGAGACGGCCGCCTGATTCGATTCGAACAGCTCGTGCCTGGCGGCGATTTCCTGCAGGGCGCTGGGTGTCTTGCCCGGCTCCAGTTCCTGGAGATTCGGACGGTGCGCTTCGACCCGTTGCTGGAAGGCGTCGTGGAAGCGGCACGAGTGGCTTCCGATGGTGCCCCGGAGCGCGTCCGGACGCTTCACTGTCGGCCGGTCTTCGAAGTCGGAGAAATCCAGCAGAGCCTCCGGCAGGTCGATCACGAGATGCCCGTCCCTGCCGTACCATTCCAGGAAGATCCTTCCCTGGTTCGTTCCGGTGTTCGCGCCATTCGCGTCCTCATCGACCGTGAGTCCCAGGGCCCCGAGCGGCCCCACCTGCTGGGGCGCCAGTATCGGGCGGGGATCTCCTGTCTGGGGCCGGGCAGAAGCTTCGAAGACGAAGTTTAGATCGGCGAGGGCCGGGTCCACGGGGCCCGTGAGGTGAAACTGGACCGGGTCGGAACACCCTTTCAGGTAGAATCCTCCCTCGACGCCGCGGGGCAGAGTCCTGATCTCGCCTCCCATGATCCACTTTCCAAGTTCGAGCATTCGGTCTCTCCTTTCCAGGGAGCTGCAAATGCGCCCCCTATTGAATAGAACGTCCGAGTTGCCAAATGCACGAAAGTTCCTAAAGAGGGGCTTAGGGCGTAGGGCCTACATGCCCATGCCCTCGCCCATGCCCATGCCTCGGCAAAGTTAGGAACAGAGCACAGGGGGCTCGAGGCGTAAGGGAGTCAGGTCGTGGAAGTTCGTCGCATCCTTCAAGGCGCCCCAAGATGACTCGCTACCCATCTGCAGCGACTCACTGGCCCTCACCGAGAACGCTTCGACGAATGCGCCGGAGCTGGCGGCGATGCGCCAGGTCGTGTCCGGCGTACAGCCGGAGCATGTGGCCGACGCTCTCCTCTCCCCGTTCGCTGTGGACGCCGACGCGTCTCAACTCGTCCGGGCCCAGCGACTGCAGCAAGCGGAGGTTGGCGGCTCTGAGCACCCGCAGCTCCTCCAGG
>JBFKLX010000327.1:0-4347 GCA_041630155.1 Acidobacteriota bacterium | reverse complement strand
TCGGTCAGGTGCGTGTGCAGGTCGATCAAGCCGGGAAGCAGCGTGGCCTCTCCCAGGTCAATGACTTCCACGCCTGCAGGGATCTCCAGGTCCGATCCGGTACCCAGCACGCGTTCCCCGGAGATCAACACCACGGCGGGACTCACGACTTCTCCGGTGCCGTCGATCAGGCGGGCGGCTCGGATCGCGCGAGTCGGCGCTTGCTGAGCCCACGAGAAGAACGGCTGAGAGTTCAGGGCCAACAGCCAGAGTGAAACGGTGAGCATAGATGTCCTGGTCATGATCGAGGAGTGTAGAGGGCCGGCCGCCATTCTTCCAAGAGCCGGGCCGAGGAATTGTTCGAATTCGTTTTGAGCCGCTGGCCCCAGGGCTCTAAACTGACATTCCCCACCAACAGTGTCCGTGCCGGAATCGTTCGAGGATGGGAGGGTTTGAGAAGTGAGAAAAGCCTGGTGGTCGGTCCTGGTGATGTCGTGTTTTTCGAGCGCTCAGCTCGCGGCGCAGGAGGCAGATGTATTCCAGGACGCGGTCTCGACCCTGCCGCTGAGCCGTGAGCTGGACTCGCGGGGCAATCTGGGAGGTGTCAGTGTGGACCGGCTGGGCTTCGTTTACGTGGCAAATTTCCGTGATGCGGTCTGGAAGATCTCCCCCGAGGGTGAAGTCGCGACACTGACTCGAAGCCTCTACGGAGCCTCGGGCAATGCATTGGACTCGCGCGGGGATCTCTACCAGGCGAACTTTCACGGCAATACCATCACCCGGATCACGCGCACGGGGGAGATCAGCACTTTTGCGGCCGAAGGGTTGTCTGGTCCGGTGGGCATCGCCGTGGATGCCCAGGACAATCTGTTCGTCTGCAACTGTACCGGGAACACTCTGGTTCGAATCTCTTCCGCCGGTAGGGTCGAACGCTTCGCCGAAAGTGAGCACTTCGCCTGTCCCAACGGCATCACCCTGGACGACCGGCAGAATCTATACGTGACCAACTTCAACAGTCACGAGGTGGTGAAAGTCACCGCTCAGGGTGAAGTCAGCCGCTTCACGACCATTCCGGGGGGCGCCGGGAATGCCCACATAGTGTTCTCCAAAGGGTTCTTCTACGTGACCAAGATCATCGCCAACCGGGTGGTGAAGGTCTCTGCTGCTGGAGAGGTATTTCCCCTGGCCGGGACGGGCCAGCCCGGCAGTCAGGACGGACCCGCCTTGGAAAGCTCCTGGTTCCGGCCCAACGGCATCGCGGTCTCGCCTCAGGGAGACCATCTCTACGTCAACACATTGGTCGGGGAATACTCAAAGCCCCAGCCCTCTTCGATGCAAGTACGGACGATTCAGCTGGTGACATTGACGCGACTCCTCGAAAAGGCCCTGGAGGCGGAAGGTTTGGAGGCTGCCAAGACTCTTTATCAACGCTACAAAAAGCACTCGATTCGAGGCAAAGAGAACACCCTCGCCGAGATGATCGCGCTCGGTTAC
Organism: Acidobacteriota bacterium; assembly: GCA_041630155.1. Classification (GTDB taxonomy): domain Bacteria; phylum Acidobacteriota; class UBA6911; order RPQK01; family JANQFM01; genus JBFGHG01. The sequence goes on along the minus strand of JBFKLX010000327.1, from coordinate 2,874 downwards.
AGCCTCTTGTCGGGCCGGAAGACCGCTGACGCCTTGCAGATTTTCCGGCTGAACGCCGCTTCCTACCCCGAAAAGCCGGCAGCTCGCTTCCACTTGGGCGAGGCTTTTCGCTACCTGGGGCAACCCGAGCAAGCCATGAGTGAGTACCGGGCCGTCCTGGAACTCGACCCCGACCACAGGCAGGCAGCCGCCCGGCTGGACAGTCTGCGCAACGACCCAAAATAATTTCGGCGGAGTGTGAGGTTTCGCCCCCGTCCGCGACCCATATTGCAGAGGAGCCCGACTGACCCCAGGCTGAGTGAGGGCCCCTCAACCAAGGAGGCGAGTGATGTCATTGAACGCGAGTTGGGATCGACGAGTTTCGTGGGCGGCTCAGATCGTGGCCGCGGTGATTCTGTTTCAGACTCTTTTCTTCAAGTTCACCGGCGCCGCGGAATCCGTCTACATCTTTTCTCAGTTGGGAATGGAGCCGGTCGGCCGGATCGGCACCGGAGTCGCCGAATTGATCGCCGCGGCCCTGCTGCTGATTCCCGCCTTGGCGGCATTGGGCGCCTTGCTCACCCTGGGCCTCATGGCTGGTGCCATCTTTTCCCATCTGACACTGCTGGGTGTCGAGGTGCAAGGCGACGGGGGACAACTGTTCGGACTGGCGGTCGTCACCCTTCTCGCCTCGAGCCTGGTTCTCTACTGCCGGCGAGGCCAGCTTCTGGAGGTGTTGCGAGGAACGCTCAGGCAAGTCGCCCAGGTCCGTTGAAACCCCCTCGAAGGCAGTTCCCTTCGGGTGTTCCCTCATTTCTCGGAGCTGCGCTCGCGAGAGGCCCAAACCGGCCTCACGGCCGGGGCGGCGGGCGCGGCTCTGAGCGTAGCCGGTTCCCGATGCAATCCCCTTCCAGCTGGATTGGCCCTCACAACAGGGCCCTCAGTCCTCGGGCGAACCGGACCTCCGCTCCAGAATCGGCCGCCAGGAACAGGTGCGGCTCGATCAGTTCCAGTTCGATCAAGACGAGGCGCTCCTCTAGCTCGACCGCATCGACGCGAGCGTAAAGAACGGGCCAGGACAACGCCTCGAAGACGCTCCGCGCCTGAGCCACGAGCTCGGCCGCGGGGTTTCGGCGGCGGACGAGCCCGCCATGCTCGTGCTGAACCCGAAAGTCCCCGGGGGCGGGCTTCTTGAGCACGGCATGACTGTATTCCCCGGCCAGGAAGACGAACGACCATTCACCGCGCTGGACGATCTCGCTCAAGAACGGCTGGACCATCAACGGCTGGCGGCGGGCCGCTTCGCGGAGCTGGCGGATTGCCACTTTCGAAGTGGGGCGCAGCAATCGCCAGGTCTGATGGGCCGACGCTGAGATCAGTGGCTTGACCACCACTTCCCGCCAGCCGGAATGCTCCAGCTCCTGGATCCATCTCCCGGAACCTCCTCCCCTGGGAACCCGCACCGTAGGGACGACCTCGACTCCCTGGCCGGAGAGGTCATCCAGGTAACCCTTATGATGATTCCAGCGAATCACTTCAGACGGGTTCCAGACGGCCACCCCAATCCGTTCCAGGCGCTCGATCCACTGTAAGAATACGCCGGGTCGCAGATGGTAGTCCCAGCACGACCGGATCACCACCGCGTCGAAGCGCGTCCAGTCCTGGTCCGGATCGTCCCAAACCGCTGGGCAAGTCTCCACGCCAAGCCGAGCCAGTGGTGCGACCAGCAACCGATCATCCGGCGTGAGGCTGGGATATTCCCCGCTGGTGGCCAAGGCGACGCGGCGCTCTCCGATTGAGTGCTTCACGGAGCCATTGTGACATCGAAACGGAGACCGCGACTCTGACTCGCGCCGGGCTGGTAGACTGGCGCCGCGGCGGCGTCTGCTGGATGTGCGGTCTGTGCCGTTGTCGAGCGAGTCGAACACGTAGGAGGCAAATCGATGATGGACCTGTTGGTGCAAAGCCTGCAAGCAAAATGGGAAAGCCTGGTCGTCTGGCTCCCCGATCTGGGTTTGGCCCTGGTGGTGTTGGCGCTTTCATGGACGGTGGCGAAAATCGTCGGCCGTGCCGTGCAACTCTTCCTCAAACAGGCCCAACTCGCCCCGACCCATCTGCTCTTTTTCCGTCGGCTCACCCGATGGGTAGTCACCGGGATCGGGGCAGCCATCGCCCTCGGAGTGGCCGGCTTCGGCTTCGTCTCGGCCGGAATCCTGGCCAGCGGCGGTCTGACGGCAGTGGTGTTGGGATTTGCGTTTCGGGAAATCGGAGAGAACTTTCTGGCAGGCTTCTTCCTGGCCTTCAGCTGCCCCTTCCGGCTCGGCGACCTGATCCAGTCCGGTGACCTGGAAGGGGTGGTGAAAGGAATCGAGCTGCGCTCTACGCAAATCCGAACGGTCGATGGCCGCGACATTTTCATTCCCAATGCCCAGATTTTCAACCGCCCCCTGGTCAACTTCACGCTGGACGGTTTGCGCCGGCCTTCATTCAAGGTGGGCATCGACTACGCCTCCGACTTCGACGAAGCTTGCCGGATTCTGCGACGTGAAGTCCAGGCAATTGAGGGGATACTGGAGCATCCCCCCGTCCAAGTCCAGCTCACGGATCTGTCGGCCGCCTACGTGGAAGTCCAGGTGACGTTCTGGGTGAATACCTTTCAGACAGGAGTGAACCTTCTGGAGATCCGAAGCCAGGCGTTGAGGTGCGCCCGGAAGACCCTCCGGGAGGCAAATTTCACCCTCAGCAATGATGTCACCACCAATCTGGCGCTCTTTTCCGGTGGTCCCCTGGCGATGGAGATTCAGGGCGGCAGTTGATCCAGGCCGGCGTCTTCTTTCGGCAGGTTCCTCTACGCCATTGCGCTTGTGGAGGAATCGTGAGGGTTGAGGGGATGCC
>JBFKLX010000326.1:0-4361 GCA_041630155.1 Acidobacteriota bacterium | reverse complement strand
GGTATGCGACCCGGCACCTGGCTGTGATCTCCTCCTCCGGAGGCCAGGCACGAATCCTGACGGCCCAGCTGGATCGCCACGTGTCCGATCCCCAATTCGGGCCGGACGGCTCGATCCATTTCCTGCTCGAAGACAGTGGAGAAACTCATCTGGCGGCCGTTGCGCCCGACGGCAGCGATCTGCGCCGCCTGGTGAGCGGGCCGCTCAGCGTTTCGAGCCACGCTCTGGGTTCAAATTCCACCATCGCTGCGTTGCTGAGCCGGCCCGAACTCCCCGGGGAGATCTTCCTGGTGAGGCAAGGCCGGCTGGAGCAGCTCAGCCGGGTCAACGACGAGCTGATGGGCCAGTTGAATCTGGCGCGGGTCCACAACGTTCAATTCCCCAGCCGGGACGGCACCCAAATCGAAGGCTTCATCTTCACGCCCCCTGACTACAACGACAAGTTGACCTATCCGACGCTCCTGCGAATTCACGGGGGACCGGTGTCCCAGTACGAGTTGGGGTTCAACTTCGAGGCCCAGCTCTTCGCCGCACACGGGTACGTGGTGGTCCTGGTCAATCCTCGCGGCTCCTCGGGATACGGCGAGGAGTTCTCACTGGGGATCTACCAGAGCTGGGGCGACAAGGACTTCGAAGACGTGATGGCGGGAATCGATTACGCCATCCAGCAGGGCTACGCCGATCCTCAGCGTCTGGGGGTCGGAGGCTGGTCCTACGGCGGCATCCTGACCAACTACGTCATCACCAAGACGGACCGCTTCAAGGCCGCCATCACGGGTGCCAGCGAGGTGCTCTACGTCGCCAACTACGGCCACGACCATTACCAGTTGGAATGGGAGAAAGAGCTGGGGCTGCCCTGGGAGAACCGGGAGCTGTGGGAAAGACTCTCCCCCTTCAACCAGGTCGAGAAGATCGTGACGCCGACCCTGATCCTGTGCGGCGAGAAGGACTGGAACGTCCCGGTGCTGAATTCCGAACAGCTCTACCAGGCGTTGCGGCGTCTGGGCCGAACCACTCAGCTGGTGGTCTACCCGGGAGAGCATCACTCCATCCGGCGCCCCTCCTTTCAGAAAGACCGGCTGCAGCGCTACCTGGACTGGTACGGCCGCTACGTCAAAGGGGAGCCCACCGCCCAGCCTGCTGAGATCCAAACTCCGCAGTGACTCGGCCCCGGTGGGTGTAAGATGAGTGGTGTCACTCCGGACCTCTTCGGATCGAGACGATTGGACATCCTGGAGGTGATTCGAAATGCGCTCGAGGCTGCTCTGGACGATCGCCCTTGCCGGCTTGCTCGCAAGCTGTGGTCCGGCCGGGTGCGTCTCTTCTCTGCAACCGCTTTACACTGACGATGATCGGGTGTTCGAAACGGCGCTGCTGGGGGTCTGGGAGGGCGAAGACAGCACCCTGCGGGTGGAGCGCTCCGGAGAGACTGCCTACCTGGTGACCGCGACGCACGAGTCACGCTCCAGCCAGTATCAGGCCCGCCTGATCCGTTTCGGCCAGACACTCCTGGTGGACCTGTCTCAGGACGACGCCGTACTCGAGGAGATCGGCAAGACCCAGTACTTCCCATTGGTGGTTCGCGTTCACTTCATCTGCCGGGTCGAAGTGGAGTCGGACGAGTTGCGCGTCGCCTGCCTGGACGGTGACTGGTTGGAGAAACGGCGGGCCCAGGGCAAGCTCGGGATTGCGCACCAGAGCACCGAGGACGGCATCGTATTGGCCGGCTCCACCAAGGAACTCCGCGCCTTCGTCCGGAAACACGCGGGAACCGACGAGGCGTTCCAGGAGTTGTCCATCTGGCGCCGGTCCGGCTGACGAGCGGACCCCCGTAGCGCGCGGCTCGTCTCCCTCTCGCCCGTTCTGGAGCCGCAGATCCTCTCGGACGCCGGGTCCAGGTTCACGCACTATTCAGCGCTTCGGCGTGGGCATGGATCTTTCGAATCGCCTCGGCCACCTGTTCGGCCTCCCCCCGAGTTCCCAGCAGGCACTGGTGTTGCAGGAACACGCCCTGGCGGCAGAGCCGATCGTTGGCCGGGCAATGATTCTGCTCCCAGTAACGCTTCAGGCGCTGTTCGGAAAACACCCGGCGAAAGGCCCTGGATTCCAGGGTCTTCTTCAGGAACGGCTCCTGATTCAGGGGCCTGTAACCCTGCCAGACGGGAATCCCTTCTTTTCCCAGCGCACTGACGAAACCTCCCAGGGGAAGGTCCGCGAATTCCCGTGCGTCGTAGCGGAACATCAGCAGGTAATAAGTGTTGCGGGTGCAGTTGGGATGATTCCGGGCGGGCGTGATCCCGGGGATCTCTCGCAACATCCCCTCCAGGTGCCGCGCGTTCTCCTCGCGCCTCCGGCAGACCTCGTCGAACCGGTCCAGCTGGGCCAGCAACAGAGCGGCCTGAAGCTCGGTGAGGCGCAGGTTGGAGCCCTGGTATTGGTAGCCGAAGACGGTGCCGGTCTTGCGGTCGCGTCCGTTGTTTTGAAACGCATGGAAGCGATCCAGGAGGGATTCGCTGTTGGTGACGATGGCACCCCCCTCCCCGCAGGGCAGGATCTTGGAGGCCTGGAAACTGAAGCAGCCGATGTCGCCCAGTCCGCCCACCCGTCGCCCTTTCCATTCCGCGTAGTGGGCCTGACAGGCGTCCTCGATGACGGACAGTTGGTGGCGGCGAGCGGCCGCTGAAACGGCGTCCATGTCGGCGACCCCACCTCCCAGATGCACCGGCATGATGCAACGGGTCTCAGGTCCGATGGCGGACTCCAGGGTGGCAGCATCCAGCTGGAAGCTCTCGACGTCACTGTCGACGAAGACCGGCAGGGCGAACTGCTGCAGCACGGCGTTGATGGTGGCCACGAACGTGTAGGGAGGGACCAGGACCTCGTCTCCCGGGCCCACCTCGAGCGCGTTCAAGGCCGCGTACAGCGCGTTGGTGCCGTTGACCACCCCGGTGCAGAAGCGAACGCCCAGCTGCTCGGCCCAGCGTTCCTCGAAGCGAGTCGTGATGTCACCGTAGAGCCGGCACCACTCGCGCCGGCGCAACGCGTCCAGCAACTTGTCCTCGTCGGTACCGTCGATGATGGGCCAGGCCGGGTAGGGCTGAGTCCTCACCGGGTCGCCCCCCAGGGCGGCAGGCCGAGGCTGATGGCTCTGGCCCAGGGCGCGAGCCGGGATCAGGCTGGGCGCGACTACGAATCCGGCCGCCGCCGAAGCGCCGCCGCGTACGAAAGAACGTCGGGTCCAATTCCGTTTTTGCATGGCTTCACCTCTCCGCGGACCATCATACAAACCTCCCGGAGTTCGCGCACCACCCCCGGCACCAGGCAAAGCGACCCGCCCGCGACGCTCGTGACCCTGAGGACGATGGCTGGCGCGAGATCGGCATGGGAGACGAAGCCTGCCGCTGCGTGCTAAAAGAGAGGGAGATGGAGCCAGCAGCACAGCGCAACCTCCGGTGGGCCGGGACAATGGCGGTCCTGCTCGTCCTGGCCCAATTGCCCTGGCTCGGCGCCGGCGGGAGCCGCGCCGCACCGGGCGGGGAAGAACTGTCCGAACGGAACTGGCAGCTGGGTCCGTTTCAAAAGAGTGCCGCCAATCCGATCCTTTCTCCCAGGGGTGACGGCTGGGAGAGCAAGGATGTCTTCAATCCCGCCGTCTGGACCGACGGCCAGACGCTTTGGATGCTCTACCGGGCCGAGGACCGTTCGGGGCCGGGACTCTGGAATGGAACGTCCCGGGTGGGGCTGGCTCGCAGCCGTGACGGAGTTCACTTCACGCGCCGGGAGCGGCCGGTGCTGGCCCCCTCCCAGCCATGGGAACTCCCGGGCGGGTGCGAGGACCCCCGGTTGGTCCGGATCGGTGACCTCTTCTACCTGACCTACACGGCATACGACGGGAAAACCGCCCGTCTGGCCTCGGCCACTTCTCGGGACCTGCGCCGCTGGACGAAGCGCGGTCTCCTTTTCCCCGACCGGGGCTGGACCAAAGCGGGGGCGATACTGGATCAGCCCGTGAGCGGAAGCTACTGGATGTATTTCGGGGACACCGACGTCTGGGCCGCTCACTCCACCGATCTGCGCGAGTGGACCGTAGTGGAGACTCCCGTTCTGAAGCGCAGGCCCGGACGATTCGACAGCCGTGTGGTCGAGCCCGGACCGCCCCCGCTGATGACCGAGCAGGGTGTCCTGCTGATTTACAATGGAGCCGACGACCAGCTTCGCTACGCCGCCGGGCAGGCGCTCTTCGACGCGAGTGACCCTTCGAAACTGATCGCCCGCTCCTCCAGCCCCTTCCTGGAGCCCACCGAAGCGGCGGAGAAGGAAGGGCAGGTTCCCGAGGTAGTGTTCGTGCAGGGGCTGGCCCG
>JBFKLX010000325.1:0-4401 GCA_041630155.1 Acidobacteriota bacterium | reverse complement strand
CTTCGGCAGCCGGCACAGTCTCTTCGCGAGTGGCCGCAGCACCGGTCACCGCTGCCGTCACGGGCGCTTGGAGAAGGGTCTGCAAATAGTTGTTCTTGAGGACCAGCGACGTCACGTGGCTGAGCAGTTCCAGGGAGTCCAGCGGAATCCCGCGTTCCGCGTCCCCGTAAAAGACGACCGGAACGCTCTCTCCGAAGACCAGCGGAATGCAGACGGCCGCTTGGGGGAGTCCTCCGGCTTGGCCAAGCCAGGGAAAGGCTTCCCCCACGCCCTCCCCCCGGTACAGGATGCGCTGCTGGCGCGCTGCTCGGACGATCGGGTCTTCGGCAGACGAAGCTTCCACCGATTCGATGCTGGCAGAAGGAAAGCCCAGGCTCTTCCAGGGGCTGTAGGCATCGTCCTTCTGCAGAAACAGAATCGCGCGGTCCACGTGCCGCTCCGTCTCTTCCAGGAAGGTCTCCAGAATCTGCTCCTGGTCTTTCCCCAGCACCAGTCTCTGGATGGCCTCGTTGATCTGGCTGAGCTCGGGCCCCGCAGAGGGGCTCGGCCCCAGCAGCACGGCCGCGTGATCTGCCAAAAACGTTTGCACTGCCTGAAGCTGGGGACCCAGTTGGGACCGGGCTTCAGCCAGTTCCCGGTCGGCGTGACCCAGGTGTTCACCGATCTCGGAAAGCGAAGACCCCAGCTTCTCCAGCTCGGCAATGATCGCGTCTCTTTCTTCGTTCATGAAATTGTCTTCCTCCGGGCGGACAACCATGGGCCAGCAGGCCCTCGTACCGGCAGGGCCCGCCGCTTCCGTCGCGTGCGAGCCGCTGCGACCCTCCTCAGACTATATACTCGCAGTTGGGTTTGGAGGCAAATGACATCCGTCTCAGGATTGCGCCCGGCAGCGAAAAACTTCTATGATTCAAACCACCTTTCGGCCGTTTTTTTTCGGAGGTCGTCATGAATCGACGCAGCTTTCTTCGAGCTGGCGTGGCGGCGAGCTGGGGTGCCGCGGTCCAGTCGAAGCCCGCCCGGGCCCAGTCCGCACCCACCCTGCTCCGCTTGAACTCCAACGAAAACACGCGAGGACTGTCCGCTCGCTGCCGCGAGGCGGTCATTCGGGCACTGCCCGATGCCGGTCGGTATCCCTTCTCGCAATACGAGCCCTTTCGAGAGGTACTGGCCCGGGCACACGGACTGGAGCTGCAGAACGTGGTGCTGGGCAACGGCTCTTCTGAAGTGATCCAGATGGCCATCCAGGCCTTGGCCCTGGCGCGGCCGGGGGCACGCGTGGTCATGGCCGCTCCTACGTTCGACAACGTCGAAGGCTACGCACGCAATGGAGCGGAAATCGCGAAAGTGCCCCTCACTTCGGATCACTCTCACGATCTTGCCCGCATGCGCGAAGTCGCGGAAGCGTCTGGGCCGGCGCTGGTTTATGTCTGCAACCCCAACAACCCGACGGCGACGCTGACGTCCAGCCGTCTCCTCGACGAGTGGATTGACGAGGCGCCGCCCGAGACTGCTTTCCTGGTCGACGAGGCGTACTTCGACTATGCGGACGCGCAGGCTTACCACTCGGCGCTTGCCTGGGTCAGGAAACGCCCCGGTGTAGTGGTGACTCGAACTTTCTCCAAGGTCTACGGAATGGCGGGGTTGCGCCTCGGCTACGGGCTTTGTCACGAAGCCACCGCTGCTCGGCTGGAAGGTTGGGCCGCCGACGTCAACATCAACCACTTCGCCATCGCTGCGGGCCTCACGGCGCTCCAGGAGCACGACTACCGGGAAGAGAGTCTGCGCCTGAACGATCGGTCGCGGGAGATCCTGACGGCCGCACTGGAGGAGTTGGAGATCCCCTATCTCCCCAGTCACACCAACTTCATGATGTACCGCGTCAGAGGCGATCTGAGCCTCTACATCGGCCGGATGCGGGAACACGGAGTCCTGGTGGGACGAGCATTCCCCGAGATGACCGACTACAACCGGGTGACGCTGGGTCTGCCCGGAGAGATGCAGAGGTTCGTAGAGGTTTTGCGGGAGTTTCGGACGCGGGGATGGGTTTGAGCAGGGTTGATGGAGAAGCCCAACCCCTTCGGTTGAAGGCCCGGAGTCCTCGACCCTACCCTGGATACTTGCCGGAGATGTAGTTTTGCAGCTGACTGATGGTTTCTTCTTGGGCGTTGATGATCCAGTTGACCAGGTCGCCTATCGACAGCACACCCACGACCTTTCCTTCCGCGAGCACGGGGAGGTGTCGAAAGCGCCCGTCCGTCATGATCTTCATGCACTCTTCAACCTTGTGGTGCGGGGTGACTGTGACCACCGGCGAGATCATGATCTCGCGAATCGCAGTACCGCGCGAGGACTTACCCTCGAGCACCACCTTGCGAGCGTAATCCCGCTCCGAGAAGATGCCTACCAGATTCTCCCCCTCCATGACCAGCAGTGCTCCGATGTTTCTCTGAGACAGCAGTTGGACTGCGTCGTACACGGAACTCTCGGGTGTCACCGACCAGATTCCCCCGCCCTTGCGGGCCAGAAGCTTGCTGACCGTGTCGACCAGTTTCATACCGCAAGCCTGCCTTTCCGCCAGCTCTGCCGGAGTCGAGGCCGCCGTTCCGCACCCCACGCCGGGTGCCGGGCAGGCAGTGCTTTGGTGAAGTCTTCACCAAACTCGACGAGGATTTGTTTAGCAGCTTGCCCTCACCTCGTCAATAGCTCCCGCTCGGTTGCACGCCCCAATTGCGCGGGTCTATCCTTCAGGCCGTGGCTGGGACTGTCGAGAATCCCGGGGACAGCTCCAGTGTGCTCCATTCCCCGATGAGCGCCGGGCGGTGCCGTCGTCGATGAAGGAATTCGAGATGAAATCAATCTGGCCGATGATGCTTCTGACCAGCTGGTTGACTGCGGCGCCGCTGCTGGCCCAGGGGACGCCCGCTTTCGATCTGGTGATCCGCGGAGGACGTGTCCTGGACGGTTCGGGCAACCCCTGGATTCGCGCCGACGTGGGAGTCCGCGGAGACCGGATCACTGCCGTGGGGGATCTCTCCGGCAGCTTGGCGAAAGAGGTCCTGGAAGTTCCCAATCTGTACGTCGCTCCCGGATTCATCGACGTCCACTCGCACGCCGGGCCCGCCCTGGAGACCGTGGAATTGAGCCTGGCCCGGCCCTTGCTGGCTCAGGGTGTCACTACCGTGGTGATCAATCCCGACGGTGGCGGCCCCGCCGATCTCGAGGCGCAGCGCCTGCGCCTGCAGGAGTTCGGGCTGGGCGTCAACGTAGCTCTGCTGGTGCCGCACGGGACGGTTCGCCGGCAAGTGCTGGGTGCGGAGAACCGCCCGCCCAGTTTCGAGGAACTGGACGCGATGCGCGGGCTGGTCGACCGCGGGATGCGGGTTGGCGCCTACGGTCTTTCCAGCGGGCTCTTCTACGCCCCCGGCAATTTCGCCTCCACGGACGAAATCGTAGAACTGGCTCGGGTCGTGGCCCGCCACGGCGGAGTCTACACCAGCCACATCCGTGACGAAGCCGACTATGGGGAGGGTGTGGTGGCCGCCGTGGAAGAGGTCATCCGAGTAGCGGAGCAAGCCGGGCTGCCCGGCATCGTCACTCACATCAAGGCCCTCGGCCCCAACGTCTGGGGGGCCTCGGCTCAATTGATCAAACGGATCGAACGCGCCCGCGAGGCGGGCACCCAGGTCTTTGCCGATCAGTACCCCTATGAAGCCTCCGCCACCGGACTGGCCGCTGCGCTGGTGCCGCGCTGGGCCGAGGCCGGGGGCCAGGACGCCATGTTGGAGCGGCTGGCCGACCCCTCCGGAGAACTGCTCGCAGACATCGCCGAGAACCTGAAGCGGCGCGCAGGAGCGGGCCGGATCGCCATCCGCACCTACCCGCCCGACCCTTCGCTGGAGGGCTGGTCCCTCCAGCAGGTTGCCGAGCACTGGTCCCTGTCTCCCCTGGACGCCGCCTTGACACTGATCCGACGCGGTGGCGCGGGAATCGTCTCCTTCAACATGGACACGGAGGACGTGGAGCGGCTGATGGTTCAGCCCTGGGTGATGACCTGCAGCGACGGGGGGCTCACCCTGCCCGCCCAGGGGGTGCCCCATCCCCGCAACTACGGCGCGTTCCCACGCAAGATTCGCCGCTACGTGCTGGAGCAAAGGCTGCTGGACCTGGCTTCGGCCGTGCGGAGTATGACCAGTCTGCCGGCCGCCGTCTTCGGGTTCCAGGGACGGGGCCGGATCGCACCCGGATCGAGCGCCGACATCGTCATCTTCGACCTGAACCGGATTCGCGACCGGGCCACCTACACCCAACCACACCAGCTGGCGGAGGGCGTGGTGCACCTGCTCGTCAACGGTAGTTTCGCCGTCCGCGACGGTGTGTTCAGCGAAGAGCCGGCCGGCCGAG
>JBFKLX010000324.1:0-4423 GCA_041630155.1 Acidobacteriota bacterium | reverse complement strand
GGCACGGCTGGGCTGTGGTCGCCTCCGGCGGCACTTCGATCGGCCACAAAGGAATGGAACTGGCCGCCAAAGCTATGGCGGCCACCGCCATCGACCTCTTCGCCGAGCCTCAAGCCTTGTCGGAAGTACGGCAGGAGTTCGAGACCAAAACCGCAGAGCATGTCTACAAGAGCTTCGTGACCGGCGACGCACCGCCGCTGCCGCAAGACATCCAACAGTAAAAGGGACTCGTTTTCGTGTTGAGTTCGGGATCTCGAGTCCTGAAACCCAGCCCGACACAACGACTCCAGGACCCGCGGTTTCGATCCCTTGCCGGTGCGAACGCTTCCCGCACCTCGTCACCGGCCTTTCATGAGGAATCCGGGCTAAGATTTTCGGGAAGTTTCGACCATGACCCGCGAGACGAGCTGTTCGACCCTGCGGCTCTTACACTTGGGGCAGCGGAACTTTTCCCGCTGTTTTTCATAGTGCGCAATGGAGACGGTTTCCTGAAAAATCTCTTTGCACTTGAGGCATTCGAATTCGTAAATCGGCATGATCAAGCCCCTCCTAGGCGGAATACTTGCAGGAAAGATTATACGCGATTCTGAACCCTGTCGATTACCCTCGACGAATCCGGCCTTCGACGGTTGCGAAAGAGGGCTTTTCCACCTGTCTGCCAACCTCGAATTCCTGTCCTGGTCACGAGCCGGCTAGAGGGGTCTCAGCACCCCCTGCAGCGCCCTGACGGTATCCCTTGCGATCAGCAACTCTTCATTGGTGGGGATCACCCAGAGTTCGGTTGGTGAGTTTTCGGTGCTGACGACGCCCGCCTGGCCGGCTCCCAGCGCCTGGTTTTGCTCCGCGTGCAATTCGATTCCGACGGCCTCCAAACCGCGACAGATCCACGCTCGAATCAGTGGCGAGTTCTCCCCGATTCCGCCCGTGAAGATGACGGCGGTGGCACCGCCCATCTGCGCCAGGTACGCGCCGATGTATTTCTGGACACGGCGGCAGAAGATCTGGATGGCCAGCCGAGCCCGCCGGTCCTGGTGTTCGGCCTCTTCCTCCAGGAGTTCCCGCATGTCTCCGGTGATTCCCGAAATTCCCAACAGTCCGGATTGTTTGTTCAGGATACTGTCGACTTCGGAGAGACTCAGGCCCTCTTTGTAGGCCAGATACTCCACCACCGAAGGGTCCAAGTCCCCGCAGCGGGTGGCCATCACCAAGCCTTCCAGGGGCGTGAATCCCATCGAGGTGTCAAGCGAACGCCCCTCTCGAACGGCACAGGCGGAGCATCCGTTGCCCAGATGGAGGGTGATCGCGTGGACCTGTTGCTTTTCGATGCCTTTCAGGACCCGGTAGCGATAGCTGACATAGCGGTGAGAGGTGCCGTGGAACCCATATCGCCGGATTTTGTGCCTGCGATAGAACTGATAAGGGATTCCATACAGATAGGACTCCTCGGGCATGGTGGAGTGGAAGGCGGTATCGAAAACCGCCACCTGAGGAATCCCGGGACCCAGCAGCCGGGCGGTTTCCCGAATGCCTTTCAGATTGGCCGGATTGTGAAGGGGAGCCAGTTCGATGCACTCTTCGATTCCCCCAATCACGTGGTCGTCGATCAGAACGGATTGGATGAACTTCTCCCCGCCGTGGACTACCCGATGACCGACGGCATGAATGTCCGCCAGCGAATGAATGTCTTCGATGCCGTTGTCCTTCTCGGTGAGCCACTCGAGCAGCAACTGAATCGCCGCATGATGGTTCCGCAGAGCGGCGGCCTTCTTGACCGCCGGCCGGCCCTCCGGACGCAGGGTGATCAGCGAGTGGGAACCGATCCGCTCGAGCACCCCGCTGGCCAGCCGCCGGTCTTCGTCTCGAGAGATCCGATCCAGGTCGGTCTGAATCACCTGAAACTTGAGCGTCGAGGATCCGCAGTTCAGAACCAGTACGTTCATGGCTGATCAGAATACCACTCGAACTTGCAGGCCGCGTCTGGCAGCACCCGTCTCTGGAAAATCGGCCGGCCGACCATTCCACTTTTGGAAAAGCCGACCACCCGTCTTGCCTCCCCGAATGCTGCGGCATAAGTTGAGAGGAATGTCGAATGCCCCCACGAGCGATCAAGGGGATACCCGGGACCCGCGGCCAATGATGCGCCAGCGGGACGGGAAGATCTCCTGCCCGGGTCCCTGGCGGCTCCGGAAATGGCTGGCTCTGGCAGGGCTGGTGGTAGCGATCAAGTCGGCTTTCCTTCTGCTGGACCACCAGCCCTTGTTTCTTCTGGGCGATTCCGCGACCTATCTGGTCACCGCCTTGGAGAAGGCGATCCCGCCCGATCGCTCCTTCTCCTACGGCTTTTTCGTGAGGCGAGTCGCTCTCAAGTCTTCCTCGCTCGAGAGCCTCCTCCTGGCTCAGACTCTGGGAGGGGTCTTCGCCTGTCTGAGCCTGGCCTTCATCCTGACACGCTGGTTCCAGGTGGCGTGGCCGTTGGCGTGCCTGGCAGCCCTGCTTTGCAGCATGGAGCCCTTGCAGCTCGTGTTCGAGCGATTCGTGATGACGGAGTCCGTCACACTCGTAGCCCTCCTGTTGACGCTGCTGGCGGCACTCTCCTACCTGGACCGGCCGCGCCTGCGGACCCTGTTCGGATTCCACCTGGCCGGCATCGCACTGATCAGTCTCAGGTTGGGAGATCTGGCGTTCCTGGCGGGTGCCGCCGTGCTCGTTCCCTGGATGGCGTGGTCTCACACCGGACGGGCCGCAGCCCCAACCCGGGGTAGCGCTCCTGCCGTCTGGTGGCGCCGACATGCCCTCTGGGCTCACCTGGCCTTTTCGCTGCTCTGCCTGGTGACTCTGCACGGAACTTACCGGCACCTGAACGGCTATCTCTCCGGCAAGCCCCCCGCCTATCTCTATGAGGATGGCTTCTTCAAACTCGCCGCCTGGGCACCGATTCTGGAGCCCGGGGACGCCTGGGACCCGAGCACCGAGGCGCTGCTGGCCACCCTGAAGGAACCGGGGCAGCGGAAGCTCTCCCAGCGGCTGGTTCACCGCTGGGGGGAGGAGGGCCTGGTGGCCCGGCTGAGGGAGCTGCATGGCGATCCCCAGGAAGCCAACCAGGTAGCCAATCGAATCGCTCACCGGGCCGCCCAACGAGCACCAGGTCAGCTGCTGGTTCTGGCCTGGTCCACTTATTGGGGCTACTGGACCGCCAGCATCGAGGACGACGCGGTGCTGCAGCGAACGCCGCTTCCCGACGACCTGGTGAGCTGGCTGGGACAGAGGTTCCAGTACGATGCCTCCTCCCTCAGACAGCGCCTCACCCTTTCTCAGCGGTATTTCCAGCTCGCGCACCCTTGGTTCTTCCTGATTCTCCTCTCCCCGTTTCTGGGGATCATCGCCGTGTTGCTGGTTCCCGCCGAGCAGCGACGACCGGCGCTGCTCGTGTGCTGGGCGGCAATTTCCCTCCTGGCGAGCTTCTGCCTGTTCAGTACCGGCTGGTCTTTCCGCCACCTGCACCAGAACGGCTGGCTCACCTTGCTCATCCTGTCGCTGCTGTGCCGGAATCCGACCCTTCGATATGGGAGAGCGAGCGGCTTCATTCGTCGGCTAGTTGCACGATGAAATCTCTCGCGAGGCGCATCTGGTGGTGGAGGTGGCTGTAGAAAAAGGTGCCCCCGCGCCCCAGTAGCTGTAGGTTGAGAATGCCCTTGGCGGCGCAGCGAATCGTGTGGACGCGTTGCGCGTAGTCCAGCGAGTAGACCGGATAGGCATGGGCCAGGAGATGATGCCGCCAATCGATCACTCGCTGGCGCTGCGTGAGGCCGGCTGCTTCGAGCTCGCCAACGACGCGTTGCATCAGCTGCTCCGGTGACAGACCTGCCACCGCGTCTTCCGGGAAACAAGGAACCTCGGCGACCAGAGACGTCTCGCCCTCGGGAGCCATCTCCGCGGAGCGATTCCGCGGCTCGTGGATTCGTGAGGTGCACATCGACTTGTCGGGAAAGTAGATGGTGGCGCGTCGGGACACCTTGGCTTGCGCCAGCCGCAGGAAAAGGAGTCTCAGGTTTCGGAAGCGCAGAGCCCCAGCCGCCTCGTGCACGGCGGGAGGAAGCCGGTTTCCCAGCAAGCCGACCAGCGCCGTCAAAGGCAGCGTCGAAACTACTCGATCCGGCACCGGCAACGGGCGCCGATCCTCGAATTCCACCCATCTAATCGACCCGTTCAGACACTTCAATCCGCTCACGCGGTGTCTCCGACGAATCGTTCCCGGGGGGAGCCTCTCCTCCAGCGCAGTGCAGATTTGACCATAGCCGAACCGGGGATAGAGAAAGCTGCCGTCGATGTGCGCGGTTTTCCGGGACCGCCAGAAAAGCTCCCGCACCAGCGAGCCGAACGTCATCCCGGACAGGCGGCGCGTAGCGATGTCCGGTGAGAGCTT
>JBFKLX010000323.1:0-4434 GCA_041630155.1 Acidobacteriota bacterium | reverse complement strand
GCCGGGGTGAACTCTGCTCGCGCCGGGGTTCAGCCGGGATCGGCTCGGTCGATTCGGGGGCGGCGGTTTGCCGGGCTTGTATCTGGTCCTGGACGTTGCTTTTCGAGTAGACCTCTTCCTTGCTCAGATCCAGCATCTGAACCAGGTTGCTGCGCAAACGCTCCTCCTTCGACGCATCCTGTTTCGCCTCTGGTTGCTCCCAGTCCAGCCGTCCCAGCGGGGCGGCCGGCAAGTGGAGGCTTCCCCGGGCCACGATTGCAGCCAGTTGCTGTTCCAGGCGGACTCTGGCGTCTCGTTGCGGCACCTCGAGGTTTGAATCCGAGGCAGGGTCGGGAAGCAGCGGCGTGTGAAAACTCCCGTCCGGGTCGATCTGAAAGTATCCCAGAATGCCGGGGATTTCCGTCTGGACGGGGAAGGCCGCCAGGGGAGACAGATTCAACCCCTCCTGCTGGGGCAGCGGCTGGTCGGGAACGTGCACGTAGCGGTACTGGGTGTAGGAGCGCTCTTCTTCCCGGCGCAACAGCTGCCTGAGCTGCTGGTTGAGGTTGGCAGCAGCACCTTCGGCCGTGCGGCGGTAAAAGATGAACGCCTCGTCCTCCAGATTGGAGTAGCTCTTCACCAACAGGACACTGCACGGCACCGCCACCAGGATGAAGAAAACGACGAAATAGATGCGCAGTCTTCTCATGGCGCCGCCTTCAATTGGTAACCCTTGCCGCGCACGGTGACGAGCAGCTCCGGGTGGGCGGGATCGGCTTCGATTTTGCGCCGGAGCTTGGTCATGTGGATGTCCACGGTGCGGGTCTCGATGTAGTCCACATTGGAGTATCCCCATACCTCGCGCAGCAGTTCTTGCCGGGAAACGGGCCGCTCCCCGTTGCAGTTGAGGTACACCAGGATCTCCAGTTCACGACTGGTGAAGACGACCTCTTCACTCCCCCGAGTTCCGCTCAGACGTTCCGGGTGAACGACCACCTCTCCGATGGTGAAGGCGTTCATGTCCCGGCGCAGCCGCCCGGAGCGGCGCAGAACTGCCTCGACCCGGGCGACCAGCTCTCGGATCGAAAAAGGTTTGGGGACATAATCGTCGGCCCCCATTCGGAGTCCTTTGATGATGTCCTCCTCCGAAGTCTTGGCCGTGAGCATGATGATCGGCAACTGGCGATCGACCTCGCGGATCTGGTTGCAGATCGTGAGTCCGTCAATTTCCGGAAGCATGATGTCCAGCAGGATCAGGTGATGACCGCCGCTCAACGCGAGTTCCAGACCGCGGCGGCCGTCCTGGGCCGAGTCCACCTCGTAACCGTTGTAGATGAAGACGTCGGTCAACCCTTCCAGGATGGCTGCCTCGTCTTCAATGATGAGGAGCCGGGGCTTGGCCTGCATTTGATTGTCCTCCTCGAGCGACGGCAACCCGGGACGGCCGGGCCGGGGGTCGGACATCGTGCGCCCCAGCCGGAGCCATCCCCACCGGCGCTCCGAACTTCGTCTATTTCATTGTAGACCCCCTTCCGGACATCCCATGTAAACCCTTTGTAAAAGCGGGCCTGGGAGCTTTTACAGAGTGCTGTCTTCTCTTGCACCGCCGGCGGGTTCAAAGTCGAGGGAGCGAGCACACGAAGGATGTTCGCACTCGAGAAAGGAGAACGACAATGACTGTTTTCAAAAGAATCCGAAACTGGGGCGAGTCGCCCAAAGCCGGCCTGCTGGCAGTGGCCGCCGGGCTGGTCTCTGCCATGATCTGGGTGCAAATCGGCGGAGCCGGTTCTCACCCGGGCGGGGCCGCCGGGTCCTCGCTGCATTCCGCCACCGGAGTGAAGTTTCAGGCCCAACTGTCTCAGCCGATGATCGTGCAGGGCGAGGACGGCACGGTCTATCTGGACCTGAGCGTGATCACACCGTCCGCGCCCAGGCGGGAAACTCTGCGACAGCCGTCCGACGTGGTGGTGATTCTGGACCGCAGCGGGTCCATGGGGGAAGGGAACAAGTGGCAGCACGCCATCGCCGCCGTCCACTCGTTGCTGAACCGCCTGGAGCCCATTGACCGGGTTGGCCTGGTCACCTTCGACACCACGGCCCGAGTCGATGCCGGCCTCACCGCGGCGACCGCGGACAACCTGGCACGACTGCGTGGGATCGTAGCGCAGCTGGGCCCCGGGGCCTCGACCAACCTGGGAGACGCCCTGCTGGCGGCGGAACGAATCGCTTCGGCCTCGCCGCCACAACGGCGCCGCCGGGTACTGCTGCTGTCCGACGGCATGGCCAACCAGGGCATCGTGGAGCCGGCCAAACTGAACGCGATTGCGGCCCGCATCGCTGACCGCGGCAGCGTGGTCTCGACCGTTGGGATGGGCCTGGGGTTCAACGAAACCTTGATGGCCTCGATTGCCGACCATGGCATGGGCCGCTTCAGCTACCTCGAGCATCTCGAGAGCTTGGGTTCCATTCTGACGGCGGAACTGACCGACTCCCGTAGGATCTTTGCCGAAGGTTCCGAGATCCGGCTCGAACTCCCCGAAGGGATGAAGCTGCTGGATGCCGCCGGCTACCCGATCGTGCACGAAGGCGGCGCGGTGGTGGTCCGAACCGGGCAGTTGTTCTGGGACCAGACCAAGAAGTTGATGGCCACCCTTAGGGTTCCCAACCATGAAATCACTGAATACCAGCTCGGACCGATTCGCCTCGATTACCGCCTGGGCGATCGATCCTTCAATCAGCAGCTCGAGCCCGGACGGCTGCAAATCGCCTGCGTGGCTCCCGAGCGGAAACCCGAGGCGGTCGCTTCGGTAGATGAAACCATCTATCGGGACGCCTGGGCTCGCAACAATCTCGGACTACTGCTCAAGGACGTTGCCGACAAACTTCGGCAGGGCCAGAGAGCCGCCGCCCGGCAATTGCTGGACTCCTACAAGAACGACATCGAAGAGGCAGACGCAATGGCCCCCGGGGTCAAGAGCGAGACCGAAGATCGCGTGAAAGAGCTGGAAGCGCGTGTGGACGAAGCTTTTCGGGGCCGGGATCAGAAGGTGAAACAGAACCGCGAAGCCAAGGCGATGTACGAGTCGAGCGGTCGGCTCCAGCGCCAAGGCAAACCCAAACCCAAACCATGAGTGGGTCTCGGGTGTTGGGGGATGCCGGCTGTGGACCGAGCACCGGACGTTCCGGCCCGTATCTGCGGCCGGCTGCGCCAGACGCCAGCCACGCCCCTCCCCAGCCCGGAAACCCAACGCCGAGCGGCGCTTCGGCACCGCTCGGCAAACCAACGAGGAGGACTTCGAAATGCCTATCTTCAACCGTCTCAAGCGCCTGTTTCGGGCCGACATTCACGCCATCCTGGATCTGGTCGAAGAACCGGAGGCGGTGCTCAAGCAGGCGATCCGCGAAATGGAAGAATTGCTCGACCAGAAGCGCAGCCAGCTGGCCAGAATCGAAAAGACCATCGAAGGTCTTCGGGCCGGTGCGGCGCAGCTGGAGAAGGAGCTCAACGCCGTGGGCGAGGATCTGGAGCTGTGTCTGCGTGAAGGCTCCGAGGAGCTGGCCCGCAAGACTATCGGGCGCAAGCTGGCTCTGAAAAAGAAACAGACCGTGCTGGAGCAACGTCTCGAGGAACTGGAGAAGGTTCGCGAAGAGTTGACCCGTGAGGTCGACTTTCAGCAGGACCAGGTGGAATCCATTCAGGAGAAGGCGCAGATCTTCAGCCAGGCCGAGCCCGAGGACTCCCCCTTCGTTCTGGCGGAGGCCATCATCCGGAAGGCTGACGCGCCGGGAGCCAGGTCTGAACCGCAGGTCACGGACGAAGAGGTCGAGCTGGAATGGATGCGGGTGCGAGGGCGGCAAGGCCCGAAGGAGGAGTCATGAAACGGCCCAGCATCCTGAGCGGTGTTCTGTTCGCTTTCGCAACCGCCCTGCTGGCTGCACCCGCCTTCTGGGCTCTGCAGGGAGTCTTCCCCGCGGGCTTCGCGCTGCGGGCTGTCTTACTAACGGTGCATCTGGGCTATCTGGTGTGGCTGGCCCGTGCAGCGCGGCATGGGGTGGGAAATCTGACGCTGGTGGCGGCCAACCTCCTGATCGCGTCCATCCTCGTGTTCCTGCCCCTGGCCCCCGGCTGGCTGGCTTCGCTTCTCGTCTTGATGTTGGCACTCAGCCGGTCGCTGTTGTTTCATCGAAGCCTGGCTGCGGTCCTGCTGGATGGGCTCCTGGCCGTGGCCGGCTTGATGTTCGCCTCAGAGATGCTGGCTCGGGGCGGCGGGCTGATCGCCGGTCTCTGGGGCTTCTTCCTGGTGCAGGCCCTGTTCGCTGTGCTTCCACCGGGAAACCGTGCGGCAGGGCCGGGGGGCTCGGACGAGAATCTAGACCCCTTCGCCCACTCCCACCGCCAGGCCCAGGCGGCTCTGCAGCGAATCATCGGCAACTGAGGGGCGTGGGGCATGGGGG
>JBFKLX010000322.1:0-4481 GCA_041630155.1 Acidobacteriota bacterium | reverse complement strand
GCAGCGGTCGTCCAATCGATCGTCCAGTGAGAGCCGCTGCGCCGGGCGAGAAAACTTTCCAGCGTCACGGGCGTCGCCTGGGGGTTGCCGACTCCAAAATAGTTCCACTGAGGCTCCTGGATGGGGTGGCTGCTGCTGCCGGCGCTGGGGTCTTCCGGCCGGGGCCGGACGCGCAGCAGGTAGTGCCGGTCATTGGTCAAGGTCGAGGCGGAAATACTCGCGTACTGGGTGTAGGCCTGCTTCATGTCACCCGAGTTGTAGGAGTAGCGGAAGGTCTGAGACACCGACTCATCCGTGGCCGAGCACGGCAGGGTGCAACTGGCAATGGCGTTGAGAGTGAACGTCGACAGGGTCAGTACGACCGTGCCGTTTTGAAAATCGAGAGGAGGATTCCCCGTCACATCGGGACCGCTGTCCAGGCGAACCACGTCGAGGATCGCCGCCGAGGCGTCGTCCCCGTAAGCCGGCAACTTCTCATTCTCCTCGGCAGCTAAGACCGCCCACTCGATGCTGATCGTGTCACTGCTCGAATAGAGCGTCTTGTTGGTCAAGAGCACAACGGCGACCGCATCTCTCTGCGGGGAGGCGCAGTCTTTCTTGCGGGTGTTGGTCACGGTCTGGCTCGAGATGCTGCTGCCGTAGAAAGTGGCGAAGTTGGAGTTGAAGACCTCAGCGGCGAACGTGATGGCCCCCGAGCCGTTTTTGGGGAGGTTCAGTGCGTTGGTCAGCTGTTGCCGGTTGAGGGAGAAGTTGGTCTGAGCCGTGTAGGAGGCCCCGTCCTGTATCAACGGTGTGTTGAAGACCTGCCCGAAACTGTCGTCCCAGCCACTGACGGCCAGCCCCGTGCGCATCCGCACGGCCCCTCCGAACCAAAGGTCGACCGTCTGGCTGGCCCCGGTACCTCCCGTTGTCCCCCACGCGCGGAAGACGACGCGGAAGGAGGCGTTGGAGCCGGTATTGTTGGTCAAGGTGATCCAGAGGCGCAGAGTGTCTCCTGGGTCCGGGAAATTCGGCCCTCCCAGGGACGACGCACTGCAGGCGTCCTCCACCAGGGTCGCGGAGAGGCTGCCCACGGTCACCTGGGCCCCCACCGGCAGGAACAGACACCCAACCACCAGACAGCACAGCAATCGCCTCACGACAGCCCAAGGCAATCGCGACGTTCCCATTGCCATAGATTTGCTAACCTCAGCCCGTTCTAGGCGATGGCGGAGCTCCAGCTTCTCCGCCAGTACCTCAGGGGGTCAGTGTACACATTACCCCTGATATTGGCACAGCCAGAGCAATGAGCAAGGCCATTTCGTTACAAGTCCGGGCTTCGGGCGACAGAGAGTCCTGACCGCCGGGCCGTTCGCCCTGCAGCCGGCGGCGGCCCACGGCGCGGTTAGCAAAAGGACGAAACGCATCGGGACAGCGGACAGCTTCACCGTTTTGGCAGGCATTCCGACTGGCCCTTGACAGGAGTGCATGGATGGGTATGTAGCAAGGGTCAACGTCTGCCCTGGTTGAAGGACCGGCCGCCGAGGGAGCACGCGCTCTCCGGTCCCCTGATTCCACACAAGTGCCCTGTCCCCAACCGGGGCGGGGGCGGACGGGCCTACCCTGTCCCCGATTCTCTTCTGCCCTGTCCCCGGTTCGCATCGCTCGGTTCGGTCCCCGGTTCGCCTTGCTCGGTTCGCATCGACCGTCGGAGTCCGAGGCAGGAGGTGCAGCCTCTTCCCCTGTCCCCGGATTCTCGCCCGATTCTTCTCCGATTCCACACAGATACCCTGTCCCCAGTTCCTTGCCGCTCTCTCCGGTTCTGCCCTGTCCCCAATTGGCGGGGCGGACGGGACGGGCCGATTCTTCGTCAGGGGTAGTCGCGAGACCTTCGAAGCAAGACGGTCCCGGAGTCGTGCTCGACCGACGGGAAGAGCCGAGAAAGCCCGAGGGAGCGACCACGCAGAGAGCGGGGATGGTCCGGTCCCCCACCAGAGCTCTCATTCGACATGCGGGCCATGGTCAGCAGGAATCGGCCAGGTGTTGGGCGACCTGAGCAATCGCTTCACGCCGGTGGGGATAAGTGACTCGCCAAAAAGGCACCGCCCCGGCTAGATCCGCCGCGAACTGCAGATGGCGAGCCAGCAGTCTTCGGTCGAAAAGCCCAAGCGTGACGGTGTTCACGGCGATGCCCGCCGATGCCTCGGCAGGACCCATCCGAACAAATTCCGGCTCGGCCAGGGCGGGGGCCCCGGAAAGTACCAGCACGCCCACGACCGGGACCTCTTCGTCCGCTACCAGCGGATACTGGGCCCGAGCGGGCAGGCGGGGTTGAGGGAAGTGCGGCAGAGCCCGAATGCCCCGCCTCGAGGATCGAACCGGCAGCACGTCATCGGCGATCCTGACGAAGGGACTGTCGTCATCCCCCCCCAGTGCCTCGGCCAGGGTGGTTTTGCCCGAGTTGGTGGGACCGGCCAGCAAGACGGCTCCCTTTGGGGTCTGGAGGGCGCTGGTGTGCAGGCAGAAGCAATCTTGCAGAGCCAGGGCCAGTGACAGCACCGGCGCCAGGAGTATCTCGGTGGGAACGTCTCGAAGTTTTGCCGACTCCGCGAGGCGCACGAAGACTCCTGCTCGGTAGATCTCAAAAGTCCAGTCGCCCGAAAGGCTGCACCGGCACCCCTCAGCGCCGAAATCGACCTCGATCCAGTAGGGGCGATCTCCTATCTCCCGCCACCCTCGAAAGACCGGGGTGGGGCTGGTGAGCTTGCCGGACGTCGGGGGAAGCGGAGGCAAGGGCTGGTACTTCTGCTGGAAACGCAGTGGGGCCAGCAGCGGCAACTCCCGATCCACACAGAGCCGGCGGCCGGCCAGGCGGTAGCAGCGGATTTCGGATGGATCCCATCCAGACAGTTGCATTCGAATCATCGTCGCCACGGGCAGAATACCACCGTCTTTGAGCCCCGGGCTGCGCAGGATCATTTGGTGGGGGCCGCGCGTTGATTTTCCGGTCTGGTGACCTTCACCCCGGCACGCCGTGCCGCTCTCGAAACGGGTCAGACCTGCCTTCAATCCTCGATCCCGCGCGAGCTCTTGAAGTTGACGGGCGCCTGCCGGTGCGATAGCCTCGAGACGAGGTCATTCGGACAACCCCACATGAGAGGATCGCGAGAGAACCCGGATTGTCGCTGGCCTCTCGACTTGTCTCGGTCTGGCGCTCGGGTCGGGCGATTTCCCGGGCGCTCCACAGGGTGTCTTCAAAGGCCACGGGCCGCTCGATCCAAAGCACTGCCCTGACTCAGCGACATCGGCATTCGTCCTGTAACGGGTACACCCGACTTTGTCCTGCTCGATTTGATCCCGGCCGGGAGGTCAACCTGGTGGAATGGCCCCGGGGGACGTGATGATCGGCGTTGCCTGGGATCAGCGTCACAGTCCCCCGAAGCAGGGCTCACAGCGCATCGAATGTCCGGAGGTTCGCTCAATGTCACCCCCAGATCTTGGAGATCCAGGATTTGCCCTTTGAGATTTGAGATTTGAATTTTCCTCGTGCAGTGGAAGGCTGCCACAAGGGGGGGAGGCATTCGAACCATCCAAACTTCGGGCCGTCCCTCGACCCCTATCGTGGAGAAATACGATGAGATCAGCAACTTTCGTTTTGGCGCTTCTTGCAGCCTCGCTGCCAGAGGCATGTGAATCGTCTCCCCAGGAAGACCCGGTGATCATCGTCTCCGAGGCCATTTCCGGGCCGCCGGAAGACATCTCCGCCATCCGCCAGACGGCCACTCGCATGGTCGAAGCGCTCGAGCGCCAAGATGTGGATGCCCTTATGGAGGGCTTCAGCGAGGACGTCGTGATCATTCCGCAGGGAGAGCCCATATTGAAGGGGAAGGCGGCTGTCAGGGTCTTCTACCGGGGTCAATTCGAACACTATCGGCTGAAGGCGTTCGGACCCTCCCTGGACGAGCTCGTCATCTGCGGCGAGTGGGCATTCTCGAGGGGCACGGGAGCATCCCTGGTGAAATCCAGCGAGAACGGCAGGACCGTCCGTGCCTTCAACCGGGGGCTGGAGATCTGGAGGAAACAGCCCGACGGATCATGGAAAATCGCTCGCGCCATGGGAAACCGATAGCAGCTCGATTCTTTCCACTCCGGGTCGCCGCAAGGGGCCGGCACCCCCCGCGCTGAGGAGGCTTCTCGACTCACACGAGAAAGCGGGGACAGGGCAAACTCTTCCCTGCTCGGCTCCACAGGTACGGAGACAGGTGCACTTCCCGGAAAGATGACAACGTCACAGAAGTTGGGGAGCTTGGCCTGCAGGTCAGCAGAGACAGCGAACCGGGGAGAGGGTGGTACCCGCGCCTCAACCTGCCCAGTCAGGGGCTCAGCGGGGACAGAGACGAGAAAGCGGGGACAGGGCAAACTCTTCCCTGCTCGGCTCCACAGGTACGGAGACAGGTGCACTTCCCGGAAAGATGACAACGTCACAGAAGTTGGGGAGCTTG
>JBFKLX010000321.1:0-4521 GCA_041630155.1 Acidobacteriota bacterium | reverse complement strand
GGACACCGGGGAGGTCTATTTTCTTCCCATCTCCCACTCCGCCGAATGCTCCAAACTCGAACGAAGCCCCGACACCAACCAAGCCAGCCACGACCCTACGCCCTCCGCCCTGCTCCCCCTGTGCCCTGTCCCCAACTTTGCCGAGGCAAGGGCAAGGGCGAAGGCAAAGGCAAGGGGGCCTACGCCCTGCGCCCTGCGCCCTGAGACCTAGGCCCTACGCCCTGAGACCTAAGCCCCTGCGCTGCCCTACGCCGCACCCCTGAGGCGAGATACAATCTGAGCGGTCATGCAATTGTTCGCGACTGGCTTTCCTGGTTTCATCGCTCAGACCCTCCTGCCGCGTCTAGCCGAGCGGCGTTCTTTCCGGCGCATCATCTTCCTGGTGGAAGAACGTTTTCTGGAAAAGGCCCGGAGTTTGTCCCCCCGGTTGTTCCCGGGCCATGCGGTGGAGATCGTCAGCGGCGACATCGTGCAGCCGGGGCTGGGCATTTCCGATTCCGACCTGCTCGAGCAGCTGCGAGACGAACCCTCCGAGTGGTGGCATCTGGCAGCGCTCTACCGTCTGGAGGTCGGGTTGGAGCTGGCCAGGCGCGTCAACGTCGAGGGCACGCGAAACGTACTCGAGCTGGCTGAGAAGTCGAAGGCCCATCGGCTTCACTACATCAGTACGGCTTACGTTTCCGGTAAGGTGACGGGCCGGGTGAGGGAGGACGACCTGCCCGAGCCGCGCCCGGAGAATTTCAAGAACTTCTACGAACAATCCAAGAACGAAGCGGAATGGCTGGTGCGGGAGAAGATGGACCGGATTCCCACCACGATCTACCGCTTCGGTGTGGTCACCGGAAACTCGAAGACCGGCGAGACGGCCAAGTTCGACGGACCTTTCTTCACGATCAAGTATCTGGACCGCTGGGGCGGGCTGCCACTGCCTCAGATCGGAAAAATGGACGCCTGCATCAACATCGTCCCGATCGACTATGTGATCGCCGCGACGTGCGAGATCAGCGGCCAACCGGACAGTGTCGGAAAGTGCTTCCAGATCGTCGATCCCGACCCGATCACGACCGGCGAGTTGTTCGAAATCGTGTCGCTCGAGCTGGGTTACGGCCGGCCGCGCTGGACGATTTCACAGCAGGGAATGGAGAAGATGATGCGGTTTTCGCTGGTGCGGCGGCTGATCGGGTTACCGCGCCAGTCGATGGCCTACATCAACCATCACGTCCAATTCGACTCGACCAATACCACGCGGGCGCTGCAGGGTACCGGCATCACCTGCCCCAGCGCGCGGGAGTATCTGCCGGTCCTGGTGCGGTTCTACAAGGAGAACCAGCACCGACAGGAGCTGCACATGGAGATTCGCTGAGGCGAGGCCTGAGGTGCCCGCTGCGGACACACACGCCCTTGGGGCGCTGGAATCTCCAGCTCAAATCTCAAACGAATCGCAAACCTCCAAACGGGCCAAATCCAAAGGGCCGCGAGCCTCCTTTCTCGGGCCTCAGGCCGTTTCCGAGGGAAGGATGCAAGCGCCGACGCGCCCCATGTCCCAAGACCCAGGCCCCGTGCCCCAAGACCCAGGCCCCTTGATGCTAGAATGGCGCTTCAGCCCCCCGCGGAGCTGGGAGAGGAGTGCTGATGCTTCGACTCAAGGTTGCCAGGAAGATTGCTACGTCTCCGGGTAGTCTGATCCATATCGGAGACCGCATAGCGGAAGAGCCGCGGATCCGGCTCATCGAATATGGCCCGCAACGGGTCGAGGAGCGGGAATTCAAGACTGTTTCGGACTGCCTGGCCGCTCGCCAGGCAGTCGGAGTCTCCTGGATCAACCTGGACGGGCTCCATGAAGTCGGGTTCGTGGAACAGTTGGGCCAGGCCTTTGGCCTGCACGCCCTCACACTGGAGGACATTCTCAACACCGGCCAGCGCCCCAAGATCGAGGAGTTCGATGACTACATCTTCATCGTGCTGCGCGTCCTCGGCTACAAGGAGGAACTCGAAGACGAACAGATCAGCTTGATCCTGGGAAAAGGCTTCGTCCTCTCCTTTCAAGAGCGGCACGGTGACGTCTTCGAGCCGGTCAGGGAACGAATACGCCACGGCAAAGGCCGCATCCGGAATCGCCAGTCCGACTACCTCGCTTACGCCCTGGTGGACGCCATCGTCGACAACTACTTCCTGGTGCTGGAACGGCTGGGGGAGCAGATCGAGGCTCTCAGCGACAACCTTGTGGAGGATCCCCGGCAGAGCCTGATCGAGCAGATCCACGACGTCCGCACTCAGATGCTGGGTTTGCGGCGCTCGGTCTGGCCGCTGCGTGAGGTTTTGAGCCGGCTGGCCAGGATGGAGTCGAAACTGCTCGAAGACGACACCGAGATCTTCATACGGGACGTCTACGACCACACCATCCAGGTCATCGACGTGATCGAGACCTACCGGGAGATGTCCTCGGGTCTGATCGACCTGTACCTGTCCAGCGCCAGCAACAAGATGAACGAGGTGATGAAAGTCCTGACCGTGATGGCCAGCATCTTCATTCCCTTGACTTTCATCGCCGGCATTTACGGCATGAACTTCGAATACATGCCGGAGCTGCACGTCGAATGGGGCTACTTCTTCGCCCTCTTCCTGATGGCCCTCGTCGGCGTGGGAATGCTCTTCTATTTCAAGAGGAAGAAGTGGCTGTGAGGGGGGCGTGGGGCTTGGAATTTGTTTGAGCCTCGAGATTTGAGATTTGAGACTGGACTCCAATGTCCGAAGAACTGATTTACGGAATCGCGCTGGTCTTGCTGCTTGGACTCTCGGCCCAGTGGCTGGCCTGGCGTCTGCACCTCCCCTCCATCCTGTTGCTGTTGAGCTTCGGCTTTCTCGCCGGGCCGGTCTTCCAGCTGCTGAACGTCAACGAATTGATGGGCGATCTGCTCTTCCCTGTGATCTCGATTTCCGTCGCCTTGATCCTGTTCGAAGGTGGCCTGAGTCTGCGTTTGCGGGAGGTGCGGGAGGTCCGCCAGGCGGTGCGCAATCTGATATTCCTGGGCGCGCTGGTGACCTGGGTGGGCAGCGCCCTGGGGGCGTACCTGCTGTTGGAGTTCGATTTCGCGCTGTCGGTGCTGCTGGGGGCGATCCTGGTCGTCACCGGCCCGACAGTGGTGATCCCGCTCCTGAGACACGTCCGCCCCACGCCCCGCGTGGGTTCGGTCGCGAAGTGGGAAGGGATCATCATCGATCCAGTGGGCGCCACGCTCGCCGTGCTGGTCTTCGAAGCCATTCTGGCCGGCAGCATCGGCAGCGCTACGGGCCATGCCGTCTGGGGCTTCGTCGCGACGCTGCTGGTGGGATTCCTGCTGGGTGCTGCGGGTGCTCTGGTGGTGGGGGTGCTCTTGCGTTTCCATTGGGTGCCCGATTTCCTGCAGAACCCGACCACGCTGACCATCGTCGTGGGGATCTTCACGGTGTCCAATCGGATTCAAGAAGAGTCCGGGCTCTTGACGGTCACCCTGATGGGGATTCTGCTGGCCAACCAGAAGAAAGTGGCGGTGCGGCACATCGTCGAGTTCAAGGAGAACCTGCGGGTCCTGTTGATCTCCTCCCTGTTCGTCCTGCTGTCGGCCCGCCTGGAGCTGGCGCAGCTGCGCGACCTGACTTTAGGGAGCTTCCTGTTCGTGCTGCTGCTGATCGTCGCTGTCCGGCCGCTGTCGGTATTCTTGTCCACGGCCGGAACGACTCTCGACCGCAAAGAGAAACTTTTCCTCTCCTGGATGGCGCCACGCGGGATCGTGGCGGCCGCGGTCGCGTCAATTTTTTCACTGGGGCTGGTGGAGGCGGGTGTCGAAGACGCGCAGCGCCTGGTGCCGGTGACTTTCCTGATCATCGTGGTCACCGTGGCACTCTACGGTCTGACCGCCAGACCGGTCGCCCGCTGGCTGGGCCTGGCCCAGAAGCACCCTCAAGGCTTTCTCATCGTGGGAGGCCATTCCTGGGCCCGAGACATCGCCGCGGCCATCTACTCCCGGGAATTCGAAGTTCGCGTGGTGGACGACAACTGGGAGCACGTTCGGGTCGCCCGCATGGGGGGACTCCCCACCTACTACGGCGATGCTCTCTCCGAGTACGCGCATGACGAGATCGAGCTGGACGGCATCGGACGGATGCTGGCCCTGACCGCCAACGACGAGGCCAATTCTCTGCTGTGCCTCCACTTCCTCGAACTCTTCGGACGTTCAGGAGTCTACCAGCTGCCCACGCGCTCCAGTCTTCGGGAGGAAGATGAGAGCGCATCCCACCTGCGAGGACGGCTCCTGTTCGGTCCCAAGTGCACTTACGATTACCTGGAGGAGCGCTTCGGGGCAGGCGCGGTGGTGAAGGCGACCAAGTTGACCGACGAGTTCGGCTTCGACTCGTTCCGGCAGCGCTACGGCCCCTCGGCACTGCCCCTGATGCTGATCGAGGGCCCGGCACGGATACGCGTCTTCGCTACCGACCTCAGCCTGACGCCGAAGCCCGGAGACACCCTGATCGCCCTGGTCG
>JBFKLX010000320.1:0-4649 GCA_041630155.1 Acidobacteriota bacterium | reverse complement strand
CTAGACGCCGGCCTGCGAGAGACCCGGAACAACTACCGGTTCCTGAGCTATCTGGCGCGATATCTCACCAGGCTCGACTTCAATCCGCAGGTCGGCTTCTACGACTTCGAGGACGCACGTCGGCAGGCCGCGACGGATGTCGAGAGAGGCATACTCGAATATCACGCCGGTGACTTCACAACCGCCGTCCAGATGCTGGAAAAGGGGATCGAGGAGCAGGGAGAATCCGAAGACCTGCTGTTCTGGCTCGCCAATTCCTACCTGCGGGCCGCCGAGGCCGAGAACTGTCTCGCCACCCTCCGGTCAGAGGAGGACGCCCAAGTTGGGGGCGTCCCCGACCACAGCCAGCCCATGTGCACGCTCCCGCTCGTGCGTCACCACGCGCTCCGCGAGAACACGCGGCGTGCCGCCGAGATCTTCCAGCGCCTGCACACGCTGCGTCCGGACGATCCTGTCTACCACTGGTTACTCAACTTCAGCTACATGGCGCTGGGAGAGTTCCCGCAGGGTGTGCCGCCAGCCGACCGCCTGGAGACGCCGTTCATCGACGCCTTCTACGGCCGGCGCGCGGAACGCACGGCGGCCGAGCACGCCGATCTCTCGTTCGAGGATCGGGCCGGCGCGCTCCACGTCGCCACGTTCGATGCCGGCAAGGGCGTGGCGGTGGAGGATTTCGACGACGATGGTGATCTTGACATCGTGACCGGCGGCAACTTCGACCCGCTCCGCTTCTACGCCAATCTGGACGGTAAGGACTTCGCCGAGCGCACCGAGGCCGCGGGGTTCGGCGGCATCACCCAGGTTCACATCATCACCGCGGCCGACTACGACAACGACGGGCTCATGGATCTGTTCGTGGGGCGGCCCTTCCTCCATTATCTGCTGTTGCACAACAGGGGCGACGGCACGTTCGAGGACGTCACCGCCTCCTCCGGACTGCTCGATGGCTGGCTGGACGACGAGGTGAGCTTCACCTGGACCTCGGCCTGGGGAGACGCCGACAACGACGGCGACCTGGATCTTTTCATTGCCCGCTGGGGGTTGCACATCCCGCTGCTGGGAGGACCTCTGGCGCAGCCATTCCGTGGCGCTCTCTTCTTCGTCAACCAGGGCGGGCGTTTTGTCGATCGAACCCATGAGTCCGGACTCGGCAAGATCGTGCACGACCGGGTATTCGTCGGCGCCAGCTGGGGCGACGCCGACAATGACGGCGACCTGGATCTGTTCCTATCGAGTCTCGTCCAACGGGGGAGCAGGTTGCTGCTCAACAACGGCGCTGCCCAGTTCGAAACCGCTGAGCGGCACGGCCCCGGCTTCATGGCGGCGTTCGTGGACGTCGACCACGACGGCCAGCTGGAGATCTTTCAGGGCGGGTTCACCGACGCCTGGACCAGCACGGCCGGCACGGTGTTCGGCGAGGCCCTCGGAGATCCCGCGGGAGGCAGCCTGTTGCTCCGCCGTGACCAAGATGGGCGCTTTCGAGCCGACGGCGGCTTCTTCGATGACGGGAGCCTTCCCATCGCCAGCATGGGGGCCTCCTACGGCGACCTCGATCTCGACGGGTGTCTCGACTTTTACCTCGGGACCGGAAACCCGGAGGGGTGGTTCGTGTTGCCGAACTTGATGTTCCGTGGCGACCGGGACGGCACACGCTGTGGTCGCCGAGCGACGAACATCTCGATGCTCTACGGTTTCGGCACCGTCCAGAAAGGACACGGCATCGTGTTCTTCGACTTCGACGAGGACGGCGACCAGGACGTTTACTCCAGCCTCGGCGGCATGTGGCCCGGAGACCGCTGGCTCAACCAGTTCTTCATCAACGACAGCGACACCGGCAACCGCTGGGTCAAGATCCGCCTCCGCGGCCGGCAGACCAACCGCTTCGGTGTCGGCTCCAGGATCACGGTGCGGACCGCCGACGCGCGGGGCGTGCCCATCGTCCGAACCTATCTGATGGACCAGAAGACGGGATTCGGCAGTCCTCCCTACCTGGCTCACATCGGGCTACTCGACGCCATCGCCATCGACAGCGTAGAAGTCTTCTGGCCCGGCTCCGGCCGCTGCTGCACCTACCCGGCCGATCTCGATACCTTCCACCAACTCGACGAAGCCGAGTGTCATGGGCGCTGTCGAGTTGGCCCCAGCCAACCGGTGCCGAGATAGACTACACCTCAACCAGCTCCCCTGCCCCCCCAAAAAAATACCGTCCACCCGTGCTGCAATGACCTACGCAGATCTCCACGCTGAGCGCGAGGCCTACAGAGAATCCAGGAACCTGCTTAGCAAGCAGGGGGTCGTCGGTTCGAGTCCGATGACCTCCACCACGCCGCCCTCTCGTGCGGCGAAGTCCCAAGTCCCAAGGAGCCAATTCCCAAAAGAGTCCGGAGTGTTTCCGCTTCGCGCAGACTACTGCGGATCTAATCAAAAAACCTGACCTCTGATCGTTGCCGGACCTGAAAAAAGGGAAATATTCGGGGTCAGACCCGGATAAACGTTTTCTTAAATCCGACGCTTGCACGCAGCCGGCTGATTCCCTGCCGCCAGGACTCGTGCCGCCAAAGTCGCCCCGGAGCAGAAGAAAGCCGATGGGAAAAGTACAGACGAATCCGGCCGCTTGCCTGATGTCAGAGACTGCTCCTTTCCGCAGAATACGAGGCCGTAGGTTCTGACTCAAGGATCGCCTAAGTTGTTGCTTTGCAAGGTGGACGGAATTTTTCGGGGGGACATCCGTTCCAGATGGCGAGGAACCCGAAAAGGATCGTCCACCCCCGCTCGTTGGATTTCAACCAGGGATCGACGACATATCGCGGGGTTTGCTTTTCGATAGCCTCCGGGGAGGCGGCCGGGTCGGTCCGAAACCGGTGTATCCCCAGGAGCCAGTGGCCGGGCGACAAACTCACGACTCGAATCAGAAGGGACTCGAGCGCCAGAAACAGCAGCAGATTGAGGGGCAGGGCGAGCCGCTGAATGGCGGGAAGAGCCTCAGCGAGTGCCCAGACGATCAGAGTTCACGGGACGCCGGACAGCAAATAATCGAGATACCAGGCGAGCGCTCTCCGCTTCTTACTGGCCTTCGGCCAATGACTGTCGGGAAGGCGTTCTCGTGCCATGGTGTCAGTCAGCGATTCAACGATCGTAGCCGCCGGACGGGCGACGCGCATCGGCACGTTCTACCATGCTGCGTCTGACGTCCGAGGTCGGCCCGGCATCCTGGCATCCATGTCATCGCTCCTGCGAGTAACTGATTTCACCGCACGTTTATTGACTGATTTCGCAACCTTGGACTTGCAGCAATAGTGCTTTTTGAAGAAGCTAGTGCCAGATACTCAGTGAGGGTTTCCCCGCGGGAGTTTGTTGAACACCTGGGTCCCAGTCAGGCTGATCGATTCGTTCAAACTCTCACCTGCGGCTCGCTTCCGTCCCTCTCGCGTTGAAACTCGCAGATCCTGCTTTCCTTGCAAGGCTGGCATGACGCTGCCAGATGCAAGCGCACCGGTGCCAATTGAGATGGCCAGCAGGAGTTCTCCGCTGCCCGAGTTACCGGAAGGAGAAGTTATGAATGAAGGGCGCAGTGACACAACAGGGAGAAAGAAATGGACGATACTAATCTACCTGGCAGGCGATAATGATCTGGCTGAAGATATGGTCAGGGCGCTCCACGATATCGACAAGCACCGTCTGGAGCACTTGTTCAGATTGAGCACCGTGGCCGCTGGCGCAGACAACGGTACGGAGGCCGCCGCAACGATTCTTCACGAGCCGGTCAGCCTGCTGGACCAAGTTAATGTTCTTGCCCAGTTCGACTCGAGCGGCGTCGGCGTTCCAGTGGTGCGCTACGACATCACTCAGATACTCCGCGACATGTGGAGAAACAAAGGGCTTGCGGATAGTGAAGCTGAGGCTCCATCACAGAGTGTCCGAGGCTCCATACTCGAGCCGGACCCCGCAGCGGGGCTAGCGGCGGGGGAGTCAGCAGACGAACCCTACAGCCTGGGCGAACTGAACACCGGTGCCTCGGAAACACTGCGCCAATTCATCGAGTGGGGAAAAAGGGAGGAGTTTGATGCCGAATACCGCATGCTCATCCTCTCCGGTCACGGAAGCGGCGCAATCGGCGATTTTCTGATGGCCGACATGGCTTCGGCCGATTCTCTCACGATTCCAGAATTGGTGGATGCGCTTGGTGGTCCCTCCGGTCTCAGCCAGCCACTGGAGGAGTGCGAAGCAAACCTGGCCCAAGGCGTCGAGCCGGGCTCTGTTTCCAGCAATGGGTTACAGAGCGACCGAATGAAATTCGACGTGATCGGGATGGACGCTTGTTCGATGAGTACGGGCGAAGTCATGTTTGCCCTGAGAGAGCACACCGATTACTTCGTGGGGCCCGAGGGCATGGAACCTCTGGGGGGATGGCCGTTCCGTCAGCTAATCGAGACGCTACTCTCAAATTCCAACCTGACTCCTGAGCAGCTCTCGAGGCAGTTCGTACAGGAGTACATCCGCTATTACCGTCCCCTCACGGAGTTCACGAGTTGGGCGGTCGATATGGCTGCCTGCCGGCTCAGTGCAGGACAGGACGATAAGGACCAACCCGATCCTGGAATTCTCCCGGTCAGGCGTGCACTGAACCAGCTTGGGCATGGCCTCGGCGG
>JBFKLX010000319.1:0-4673 GCA_041630155.1 Acidobacteriota bacterium | reverse complement strand
GGGCAGCAGCCGAATCGTCGTGTGGGCCGCCAGCCCCGCCTCAGTGTCCAGGACGAATGCGTCTCCACCCTCCGCGAACGCCGCCACCTCGACTTCGATGGTGGTGTTGCTCAAGTTCATCACTGAAAAAGTGGTCGTGAAGAGATGGTTCGAATCCTCGGTGCCGCTGAAGATCAACGGCAGCACTCGAACCGCCTCACGGGAATCGTCCACCTGTCCCTGAACCGCAGTGAGGCTCCCGGCGAGCAGAATCAACCCTGGCAGAAGTGTTTGAATCTTGGACATTTTCAGCTACCTCCTTTTCAATAAATGCGAAATATTTAGCATTTAGTACGGGTCTGCCTGGTGTTTGTTTCGCAGGCGCCCCTTTTTTCTTGACGGTGTTTCTCTGCGCGGGCCGGTCGAGCTGTGAATTCTCTGGGCTGGAGGGCTACACTCGGGGGGAGTGCTGAACCGTCCCGAGTGAGGCCGACGGAGGAACGGGGCAAGGATGAACGAAAGGCCCACCATCTTGATCAGTGGAATGCTCGCCGGGGTGCCCCACCAGGGTGGAGCTTCCTGGGCCGTGCTGCAGTATCTGCTGGGCTTTCGCGAACTGGGATTCGCCGTCTATTTTCTCGAACCCGTGGACGAGGACACCCTCCAGCCTGCCGGCAGCCGGCTGGAGGATTCCAGCAACGCGGCCTACTTCGGCCTGGTCGCGCGTCAATTCGAGCTGCTCGATCGCGCGGCGCTCATCGACTTCCAACGCTCCCAATCCGTGGGGATGAGCCCGGCGCGCATCCGGCAGGTTCTTCGAGAAACCGAGATCCTGATCAATCTGGCCGGCACTCTCCCCATCAGCCGGGGAGCTGAACGGATCCCGGTGCGCGTGTACCTGGATCTGGACCCCGCCTTCAGCCAGCTCTGGCAGGAGGTCGAGGGCGAGGACATGCGCTTTCAGGGTCACACCCACTTTCTGAGCGTCGGGCTGGCTCTGGGAGAACCGACTTGCCCCATACCCTCGCTCGGTCTGGACTGGCAGCCGACGCTGCAACCGGTGGTGCTGGCTCTGTGGCCGGCTCAACGGGGTCCGGGAAGCGGCTTCACTACTGTCGCCAACTGGCGCAGCTACGGCTCCATCGAGTATCGGGGCAAGGTGTATGGCCAGAAGGCCCACTCCTGGCGCTCCCTGATGAGTCTGCCTCGACTGGTGGACTCGAGGTTTCGGGTGGCGCTTTCGATTCATCCCGACGAGAGCCGGGACCTGGAGGAGCTTCGCCGGCATGGATGGCAACTGGCCGATCCGCGGGAAGCGGCCGGGTTGCCTGCGCTCTACCGTGACTTCATTCGTCACTCGAGGGCCGAGCTGGCCGTTGCCAAGAGCGGGTACGTCGATTCCCGGTGTGGCTGGTTCAGTGAGCGCAGCGCCTGCTATCTGTCCTCGGGCAGGCCGGTGCTGGCCCAGGGGACCGGTTTCGAGGATTTTCTGCCCTGCGGAAAAGGCCTGCTCGTTTTCGACCATCTGGAAGAGGCCGTGGAAGCGG
The DNA here is from genome assembly GCA_041630155.1 of Acidobacteriota bacterium. Taxonomy (GTDB): domain Bacteria; phylum Acidobacteriota; class UBA6911; order RPQK01; family JANQFM01; genus JBFGHG01. The sequence continues at coordinate 3,147 of JBFKLX010000319.1, read as the reverse complement.
TCCGTGAAATCGAGGCGAGTTACGCCGTGCATTCCAAAGCCGCACGGGCGATCGCCGAAGATCATTTCGATTCCAGCCGCGTCCTGCGGCGCCTGCTTTCGCGAATTGGGGCCGGGGGATGATTGCAGACGCCGTTTTGAAAGCGACCCTGGAAAGACACCTCTCGAGGCACTTCTCGCGAGAATGTTCCATTGTGTCCTTTTCCAGGCGACCGCACCCGAGGCGTTCCAGCTTCGTGCTCGAGGAGTTGGACGTGGAGTTGCACGGCGGCGACCGTTTTTCGGTCGTTTTCAAGAACATCGGCCCCGACGCCCTGCTGAGCCTCGCGGATCGCGGCAGAACCGCGGTCGACTATGATCCGGAGTGCGAGATTCGCGCTTACCGCGACGTGCTTTCCCCCGATCTCGGCACACCCGCCTGCTACGGAGCGGAGCTTGATCCGCCGAAAGGGCGCTACTGGCTCTTTCTCGAAAAGGTGGTCGGGATGGAACTGGTCGACATCGGGGAGTTCGCCCGTTGGGAGGAAGCAGCCCAGTGGCTGGTCCGCTTCCAGCGCCGGCACTCGGACTCGAATCGCCTTCCCACCGGATTCCAGCGCTACGACGCCAACTACTACCGGCTGTGGCTGGAACGAGCGGTTCGAGCGGTTCCGGCTCTGCAACGCCGTTTCGGTCTGCCCGGACCTGCCTTCCAAACGCTCCGGTCGGGCTACGGCGCGATCGTCGCGCAACTCACCGATCTCCCGTTGACAGTGGTTCATGGGGACTTCTATCCCTCCAACATCATTCTGGTTTCGGCATCGGGAGCCCAGAGTCGCCTCTGTCCGGTCGACTGGGGCGCCATGGCACTCGGGCCCGGTTTGATCGACTTGGCAGCCCTCGTATCGGGTAGCTGGAGCGAGAGCCAGAGAAAGCGACTCGTGAAAGACTACTGGCGTTGTCTCCAAGCCGACCGGATGAGCTTCGACGAATTCCTGAGTGCAATGCTGTGTTGCCGGGTATTCTTGTCGCTGCAGTGGTTGGCGTCCTGTTCAGGACGTGAAGAGCTCCCCCCGGGAGTCCAGAGTTGGGTACGCGAGGCCGACTTCCTCTACCGGCAGGCCGGGCAGTTGCTGACTGCCTGAAGCGGCACCCGGTGTGTGGCGGGCAATCTCGGGATGGCTGGAAACGCGAGCCGCCGTGAAGATGAATCGACTCGAAAGCGCGTCTCCATTGCAGCGCCCGAATCCGGAACCTGCGCTGAGGAGCACCGGTTCACTCTGGCGTTTCCGGATCGTGCTCCTCCTGCTGGTCGGCGTGCTCAATCTGCCTTTTCTCTTCCAGGCGTTTCACATCGATGACCGCCTCTATCTGGAGGTGGCCCGCCAGATTCGCGAAGAGCCGGCGTTTCCGTATCGATTTGAGATTTTGTTCGAGGGCCGGAGGCACCCGGATGGGGCCAGCAGCAGCCATCTCCCATTGACTGGCTATTACCTGGCCCTGGTCCATCAGATCACGGGAAGCGAGGTCGAGTGGGCTTACCACCTGGCCTTTCTGATCTTTCCGGTGATCGCGGTTCTGTCGTTCTTCGAGATCTGCCGCCGAGAAACCCCCCGCCCACTGGCGGCCGCCCTGCTGCTGGCCGTTTCGCCGGGATTTCTGACGCTGGGCCACAGCTTGATGACCGATGTCCCGCAGCTCGCCTTCTGGTTGCTTGCGCTGGCCGCCTTTCTGGTGGTCCTCGAGAATCCCAGGCAGCGGTTGGCGTGGATACTCTGCGCTTTCGGACTCCTGGCGGCCAGCCTGATCTCCCTGCTGGCCGCAGGGCTGGTGATTCTGCTGGCCGCCGTTTGGGCTTGGGCCCGGGTGGACGGGGAACCGGCAATCTTACCGGGCCGGCGTGTGGCTCTGCTCCTGTCCCTGCCTGTCGCGGCATGGGTCGTCTGGCTGACCTACTCGTATCTGGTTTACGACCGGTTGGTCCTCTTCAAGCTGGGCCGGTACGTCGTCGAGCAGGGCGCTTTTGCCCCAGCCTCGCTGGGGGAGAAATTCCTGGTGTTCGTGCTCAATCTGGGAGCGACCGTCCTTTTTCCACTGGCGCTCTGGCTGGTCCCGGCCAAGCGCCGTCCCCTCGCCACAGCCGGCGTCCTCGTGTTGGTGGTCCTGGTGGCGCACTTCGCGAGGTTCGAGGGGTGGGCCTTTGGACACAGGCTCTTGTTCGGTGTCTTCCTGGTGTCGGGTGGCCTTGCGATCACAACCGTGTGCAGCCACTGGCGGAGCCTTTTCCTGCCCGGGCGGCTCTGCCGGCGAGCCCACTTCCTGCTGTTCTGCGGGATTCTCGCCGCCGGTTCGCTGATTTACAGCTCAGGGGCCGTCCGCTACACGCTGCTGGCCGCGCCGCCCGTCATCTACTTCTGGATGCGCTCGCTGAGTCAGCCGGTCACCCGGCACGGGTCATCCGAACCGGTGGTTTGGATCAGTCTGTCGCTGACGCTTCTCTACTCGCTGTTCATCTCGCTGGCCGATTCCCGGCTGGCGGGGCTCTACCGTGCAGCTGCCAGCGAGGTCGTCGAGGCGTACCGCCAGCCAGGCCGGGAAGTTTTCTTCACTGCCGAATGGGGACTGCGCTACTACCTGACTCGGGCAGGAGCGCGCGTCCTGCCCGTGGAGAGCCGTGAACCGAGCAAGGGCGACATCATCGTCAAACCCGAGCGGGCGTCGCCCTGGCCGACCTACTACGACGACGAGGCTCACACTCGGCTGCTGGAAACCCGCCGATTGACCTCCTGCAACCCATTCGTCCTCCTCGATGAGAAGGCCCACGCCGGCTTCTACAGCTCCGCGTGGGGGCTTCTCCCAGTGAGCCTGACCTTGGATCCGATTCGCGATAATTTGTACGTTTTGGAGGTCCGGAAGAGTTATGCGGGTTCCTTCGAACAGCCGCCTCCCCGGGTGGACCTGGCTTATCGTGCACTCCGCACCCGAATTCGGGACCTGCTCCAGGGCCGTTTCTCGACTCGGCAGGAGGTTTTGGTGGTGGCCAAGGGAGATCAGCTCCTCCTGGATCTTCTAGGGCCCAACTTTGCACATTTTCCACAGGGGGAGGGGGGTGGGTATGCCGGGTATCATCCCGCTGACAGTTCCGAGGCCCTGCTCCACCTCGAGCAGC
>JBFKLX010000318.1:0-4676 GCA_041630155.1 Acidobacteriota bacterium | reverse complement strand
GGGGAGGCCACCTGGGAGCAGGCCCTCACCGAGATCTCCACTGCCCTGGCAGGCTCCCAACAGGAGGAGGTGGATACGAGCCAGGCGGCGGGGGGCCGGCATCGGGAAGGCCGGCCGCTGGGCGTGATCGTCTCGGCCCAACTCACCAACGAGGAGCTCTTTCTGATCCGGGAGGTTTTTCAGAGCGCCCTGGGCGCCCGAGTCAGCGCATCCGTCCCGGAGAAACTGGGGTCCAGCGATGATTTCCTGATCAAGGGGGACAAGAACCCGAACACCATGGGGGCGACGCTGTTGGGCTTCACCCTCCCGGAAGCACCCGACGCCGGGCAGCTCGTGGACGAGGCGCTCGAAGGGAATCTCGAGGTGCTGTGGGTCTTCGGGCACGATCTCGTGAAACTCTTCGGAGAAGAGAAAGTCCGGAGGCTCTCAGAGAAAGTGCCTCTCTTCGTCTTTTCGGGTACGAACGATAACCCGACCGTGCCTTTTGCCCATTGGGTCCTGCCCAGCGCAGCCTATGTGGAGAAAGACGGGACCTTCGTGAACTGCCATGGCCGAGTCCAGCGCATCGGCCGCGCTTTTCCGCCCCTCGGGGACTCCCGAGAGGACTGGCGCATCCTCCTGCAAGTGGCGGGCAAACTCGGGCTGGCGCTCGAGTGGGAGGGGCCGCTGGAGATTTTCCAGGGGCTGGCCCGGGCGTTGGCGCCGTTCCAGGGGTTGAGCTATGAAACGATCGGAGCACTCGGACTTCCCTCGAGGGCACGGCCCGCGGGCGGGGCAGGTGCATCATGATGGAAGTCGTGCTCATCAAGCTCGTTTTAGCGGGAATCGTCTTCTTCGCGGCCTTGAACCTGGCCGGGTTTCACACCTGGGTGGAGCGGAAGCAGTCGGCTCTCATCCAGGATCGGATCGGGGCCAACCGCGCACACATCTTTGGCTTTCGGATGCTGGGAATGTTCCACGGCATGGCCGACGTGCTCAAGATGTTCACCAAAGAGGACCTCGTCCCGGAAGGAGCCGACAGGACCCTTCACGCCCTGGCCCCGTTCTTCTCGGTCTTCTTCGCCCTGGTGACTTTTGCTGCCATTCCGTTTGGAGACCGCCTCATCCTGGGGGACCTGGTCATCGAACTCCAGGTCGCCAAGATCGACGCGGCACTTCTCTACATCTTTGCCATGCTCTCCTTGGGGGTCTATGGGGTGATCCTCGCCGGCTTCGCTTCGCGCAACAACTTTGCCATCCTGGGGGGCTTGAGGGCGACGGCGCAGATGATCTCCTATGAGATTGCGCTGGGCATCGCCATCGTGGGAGTGATCATGGTCTACGGGACCATGGACTTGGCCGAGCTGGTCCGGGCCCAAGGGCAGACGATCGGCGGCTGGATCCCGCTCTGGGGCATCGTCACCCAGCCGGTGGCCTTCATCGTCTTCGTGACCGCAGCCCTGGCGGAAACCAAGAGACTCCCCTTTGACCTGCCGGAAGGCGAGTCGGAGATCGTGGGCTACTTCGTGGAGTACAGCGGAATGAAGTTCGGGATGTTCTACCTCACGGACTTCCTGGAGACCATCGTGGTGGCGAGCCTTTCGACCACGCTCTTCTTCGGAGGCTGGCAGGTGCCCTACCTCATGCCGGACGGCTTTCACTTCCCCTGGGGAGGAGAACTGCCTGTCCCCCACCTCGTCTACGTCCTGCTCGGGGTGGCCAGCTTTTCGATCAAGGGCCTGCTCTTTTGCTTCGTCTTCATGCAACTGCGCTGGACCCTGCCGCGCTTTCGCTACGATCAGCTCATGAGCCTGGGCTGGAAGGGGCTCTTCCCGATCGCGGTGGTCAATATCGTGGTGACGGCCGTGGTGCTGGCCTTTTTGGGGGAGGCGTCCTGATGGCCGTAAAAGTCGTCCGCAGGCCCGAACTGACGTTCTGGGAGAAGCTGTACATCCCCCAGATCCTCTGCGGCCTCAAGATCACGTTCACCCACTTCTTCCGGAACCTCTTTCTCCACATTGCCCACCATCTGGGCCGCTTCAAGCACCTTCCGGCCTCCGCTACCATCCAGTACCCCGAAGAGCTCAGGCCACTCATGTCCCGATTCCGCAGCCGTCACCGGCTCACGCTGCGTGAGGACGACACCCCCCGCTGCGTGGGCTGCATGCTCTGCGAGACGGTCTGTCCAGCCAAGTGCATCACCATCGTGCCGGCTGAGCACCCTGACCCCAGTGTCGAAAAGTATCCGGTCCGCTTCGACATCGACCTCGGGGTCTGTGTCTACTGCGGGTACTGCGTCGAGGTGTGTCCCGAAGACGCGATCCGAATGGACACGGGAATTCTCGACCTGGCGGCCTACTCGAGGGAAGCCATGCAACTGGACATTCACGAGCTCAAGGACCCTAAGCTCCGGAAACCGATCAACGACTGCAGCCTGAAGTTTCCCCACCAGTGCAGGTTGGCCGATGGACGAATGAAGGGCCGCTGGGAGGGGATCGAGGGGGCACGGACCAGGTCAGGCTCTCCTTCTCTCTCCACTTGACGAACCCCAGGCAACTGCTTAGAATTCGGCCTAACACACGCACTCGCTGCTCGTACGGAACGCGCTAACCTCAAACGCCAGGACATGGAGAAAAGACCATGAGGCTCGAGGATCCTGTCAGCAAGATCCTGCAAAAGAAAGGGCGCGACATCTGGTACGCCGGCCCGGAGGATTCCGTCTACACCGCCGTAGAGCTTCTCTCTACCAAGAACATTGGAGCCCTACTGGTGATGGCGGAGGGGAGGCTTCTCGGCATCTTTTCGGAGCGCGACTACGCCCGCAAGGTGGTGCTCAAGGGGAAGTCCTCTCGGCAGACTCTCGTCCGGGAAATCATGATCAGCCCTGTGATCACGGTCAGTCCGCAGGACGAGGTGCAGGCCTGTATGCAGATCATGACAGAGAGCCGCATTCGCCACCTGCCCGTGGTCCACGAGGACCAGGTGGTGGGCGTCCTCTCAATCGGTGACCTGGTCAACTGGATCATCTCCGCTCAGGAGGAGGCCATTCATCATCTCGAGGACTATATTGCCGGCAAGTATCCCGGCTGAAAGCCTCCCAGCCCCCGGGGCCGGATCATCAGAAAGCGCGCAAATCTCCTGGCGGTCAGACTCGAGGATCTTCGGTTAGATTGCACCAGGGTTCCTCCAAAGCAGGACCAAGACTCCCCCTCCCGAAGCGCGCCCCTCGGTGCAGATGCACGATCGGGCTGTTGTGGCGGGCAACGACACTCGTTCATGCTTCTCGACTTGGCGGAGAATCCTCGAAAGCCGGCGTGTTTCAGTTCACAGAACTGACAGTGCTGAAAACAGTGCTGTTTCTCGGGAAAAAAAGACCTGATTGTCCTCTACTCCCGGAACGAGAGGGAACTCCCCCGAGAGGGAGCTCCCACTCACCAAGCAGTCCGGAGCCGCGAACGGCACACGGGCGTCGGGCTCAGGGGCCGGGCTCATCCAGCTCCACAGAGATCGGGACCTGAGCTACTTCGCGAACCGAGAATTCAGCCAAGTCCTTGAGGACCAGTGCCAGCTGGAAGGGCAGGGGCAATCTCGATATGGCCGTCTCGACCGCGGATCTGAGCTCTCCACTCGAAGCGAGCTCGTCCGGCCTCTGGCCAAGCGAGGGCACCTCTGGAATCTGGCCGGACGGAAGCAACTGAGAGAGGGATTCCATTCTGGTTGGCTCGCCGGCTCGCTTCCTGTGCAAACGGCGGCAAGCCCTGGTCGCGATCGAGTACAGCCACGTCTTGGGAGAGGAGCGGCCCTGGAACTGGTCCCATTTCCGAAACGCCTCGAGGAAAGTTTCCTGAACGAGATCCTCGGCTTCCTGCGGGGTTCCGCAGATCCGCAAGCCGAGGGAGTGGACCGCGGCGCTGTGAAGGTGGAACAAGTCCGGGATGGCCACGTCGGCTGGCTGCGCGGATATTTCAAACGGGCTGGATTCTGAACTCGCCACCCTGGTCCTTTCTCGGAAGAAGCAACACCCATTGTACCTTCTCGGTCGGCCTCGGATGAGCTGCCCGCTGGGCGAATCTGATCGGCAAGGCCTTGAAATTCCGGCCGGAAATGTTCGATCCTCGTAGCAGGTCGGGTTCCACCGGCTTGCTCAGAAGGGAAGGGTGATATGGCGATGACTGATCGAGGTGCATTTCGATGCCTGGCGTTGGGGGGGCTGCTGCTGCTGGCATGCTGCACCGCAGTTGTCGAGACCGAATCGACCGCACTGCAGCCGGGGGAGGGGACCATTCAGGTTCCGGGCGGCCGGGTCTGGTACCGGGTCGTCGGATCGGGACACTCCACGCCCCTGTTGTTGCTGCACGGAGGGCCGGGAGCCACCAGTCACGCTTTCCGACCCATGGAGCGACTGGCGTCGGAACGACCCGTGGTCGTCTATGACCAACTGGGCTCTGGCCGCTCCGACATGCCCGAGGATCCAAGCCTCTGGTCAGTCGATCGGTTCGTCCAGGAGCTGGTGCGGGTGCGCGAGGAGCTGGGACTCCAGAAGGTTCACATCCTGGGCCATTCGTGGGGCAGCATGCTGGCCGTCGAGTATATGCTCACGAAGAAGCCGCGGGGGGTGGTGAGCCTCATCCTGGCCGGGCCCGCCCTCAGCATCCCGAAATGGCTGGAAGACGCCAATCGCCTGCGCGCCGACCTGC
>JBFKLX010000317.1:0-4717 GCA_041630155.1 Acidobacteriota bacterium | reverse complement strand
TGCAGGTTGTGCGGGTAGTAATTCAAGGGATAGATCCCTTGGGCACGGCATTGGGTAATGTAGCCCGCGTCCGCTTCGGCTGCTTTTTCGTTGGCTTCGAAGGCCTCGGCGAACCGGCCCAGCGGCATGTAGATGTGGGAGGGCATGTGCACCAGGTGTCCCGCTCCGGGTGCCAGGCCCCGGAGCAAATCTGCAGCCCGCTCGCCGCGCTCGGGGTTCGCAGCTTCCACGGCGTGAATGTAGTAGTGCAGCGCACCCAGGTGACGGGGATTCCGGTCGATGACTGTCTCGAGGACCTCGAGCAAGGTCTCGATGTTTTCGTCCTTGGGACGCCCGTCCCGTGTCCAGTAGTCCCAGGGGGAGAGGTTCATGAGAGCCGCCGCGTAAAGCGTCGCGGCGGCGTCGTCTTGCGGATACTCGGCGTGCAGCGCACCCATCGCCTCGGCGTAGTCCGCGTCCAGGAGAGCACGATCGGGCTCGGGTTGCTTGCCGTACCGCCGGGCCAGGGAGTCGATGTAATCGCGTTCCCTCTGTGAAACCTTGTCCCTGCGTGCCACTGCCAGCTGAATCGCCTCGTACGCCTGGTCGACCACCTCGGGCTGCATCGGCAGGTTGAGATTGGGTCCCAACACGAGGGCCCATCCCCAGTAGGCCATGGCGCAGTCCGGGTCGAGCCGTGCCGCCTCCTTGAAGGCCCGCAGGGCCTCCCGGTGATTGAACCCATAGGTCAGCTTCAGTCCCTGGTCGAAGAACAGCTGAGCCCGCTCCGATTTCGTCGTCACTGGAAAATGGAGTTCGCCCAACCCCGTGAGCAACGGGGCGATCTGGCCGGCCTCCAGGCGGGGGTCCTGGGCCAGGGCTCGCGGGTCGTGCCGGTTGTGGTGCTGCGCCGCAGCCGGGCGGGGGAAAAGGAGCAGCAGCGAAGCCAGCAACAGAAATGCGCACAGTATGCGCCGGTAGAAGCAGTCATCATTGATCTCGATACTCATCTTGGTCCTCCTTGCGGCCGTTGACTGGTCGGTCCGCGAGTAGAAGGTAACCCTTGCAATCAGAAAGGGTAAGAGCCAAAATTGCCAAAACCGGTCCATTCATGCCACAGGGAGCCGAATGAACGACAAACCCCCGCTTCGAGTCAGTCTCCTGGTGATTCCGGATGCCATAGTGTCGTCGCTGAGCGGCGTCTATGACGTCCTCAACTGCTTCGGGCTGCTGGCCACCTTCGACGACTCGGTACCGGAGCAGGCGCCCTTTCAAGTCGAGCTGGTCGGGCCGACCCGGGCCCCTACCGACACTGCGAGTGGTCTGCCGCTTCCGTCGCATTGCACCGTCGAGGAGGTCGATCGGACGGACGTGGTCATCGTCCCTTCCGTGATGGTGGAGGGCGGCGAGTGGGTGGCGGGCCGTTATCCCAAATTGGTCCGCTGGTTGTCGGCAATGCATGCCGGTGGGGCAACATTGTGTTCGGCCTGTTCCGGTGTGTTGCTGCTGGCAGAGACCGGCTTGCTCGACGGGCTGGACGCCACCATCCACTGGGCTTACGCCCCCACCTTTCGCCGGAACTTCCCCAAGGTCCGACTGCGGCTGGAGAAGGTTCTCGTCGCCTCAGGTGAACGCCAGGAGTTTGTGATGTCAGGGGCGTCAGCCTCCTGGCACGACCTGGTGCTCTATCTGGTCGCTCGCAAGGTCGGTCCCGCAGCCGCCCGTGCGGTCGCCAAGTTCCTGCTCCTGCAGTGGCACACCGACGGGCAGGCGCCCTACGTAGTGTTCCAAGCGCCGAGCGATCATCAAGACGCCACCGTCCTGGAGGCGCAGCGATGGCTGCGAGACCATTTCACTGTCGCCAATCCCGTCGAGGAGATGGTCAAACGTTCGGGCCTGGCCGAACGAACCTTCAAGCGCCGCTTCAAGAAGGCGACCGGATATGCTCCTCTGGTGTACGTGCAGCACCTGCGTGTCGAGGAGGCGAAGCGCCGCCTGGAGCGAACTTCCGAACCGGTCGATGAGATCAGCTGGGCGGTCGGTTACGAAGATCCCGCCTTCTTCCGTCGTCTCTTCAAGCGGCTGGCCGGGATTCCCCCCGGCGCTTACCGGCGCAAGTTTCAGGTGCCCTATCAATCAGAGTTGCCGCGTGAATTCGTGCGCGGATTTGAGCAATGACTTTTCGCTGGCCACCCGAATAGAATGTCGCGATACAAGAGCCGGAACGACCTCGGGTCGACTCCGTTGAGAACCGAGCGGATCACTCGCCGGCTTTTCAGCACCAGCGGGAAATCAATCCGGGAGCTGCTGATGACACGGTACCTCAATCCACTGCTCGTGGCCTTCATCTCTGTTTCGTGCGCCTGCCGGGTGGACGATCGGGAGCCGCCGGAGTTCGAGGTGGTCGAGAAATCCATCGCTGAGATCCAGGAAGCCATTCGGGAGGGCCGGACCAGCTGTCGCCGGGTGGTTCACGCCTATCTGCAGCGCATCGAAGCTTACGATGACCTTTCAGGCCTGAATGCGATCACCGTCGTCAACCCCCGAGCCCTCGAGCGGGCCGAAGAGATCGACGGCCGCCTGGGTCGAGGGGGGCAGCTGGGACCGCTCTTTTGCGCTCCCCTCATCGTCAAGGACAACTTCGACACTCACGATCTGCCGACCACGGGCGGCTCAGTAGCGCTGATGGAAAGCTCGCCCCCGGATGACGCCTTCATGGTTCGCAAACTGCGCGAAGCAGACGCCATCGTGCTGGCCAAGTCGAACATGGCCGAATGGGCCTTCAGCCCCCGCCAGACGGTGAGTTCCTCCTACGGCACCACGTCCAATGCCTACGCACTGGACCGGGTGCCGGCCGGATCGAGCGGTGGCACCGCCTCGGCGGTGGCCGCCAGCTTCGGAGTCGCCGGACTGGGGTCGGACACGGGCAACTCGATCCGCGGGCCGTCTTCGCACCTGGCCCTGTTCGGCATCCGCTCGACCCTCGGTCTGACGAGCCGGGACGGCGTCATCCCGTTGTCTTTCGACCGTGACATTGCAGGTCCGATGAGCCGCACGGTGGAAGACGCGGCCCGCATCTTCAGCGTCGTGGCCGGATACGATCCAGCCGATCCCTACACCGAAGACGGCAAGGGAAAGAACGAGGCGGACTATACCGCTTTTCTCGACCAGGACGGGCTTCGAGGAGCCAGGCTCGGAGTGCTGAGAGCCCTGGCCGACCCCGAGGAAACCGATCCGGAAGTGCAGGCGCTCTTCGAGCAGGCCCTACAGGATCTGGAGCAGCTGGGCGCGGAACTCGTCGACCCGGTGGAGGTCGAGAACTTGGAAGCTCATCTCGAGGGAGATTACTTCTGTCCCCGCTTTCGCTACGACGTGGCCAACTACTTGAAGTCTCTGGGCGAGGCGGCTCCGATCCAGGACGTGATGCAGGCTTACGAGGCAGGCGAGTATGCCCCGTATGTCAAGGAGAGATTGGAACGATTCGGGAAGTGGCCGGCCGACGTTCATCCGGCTGAATGGGAGCAGCCGTGCCCCGACTACTGGGACCACCCGGGCCGGATGCAATACCTGCGCGACGTGGAAGCAGCCATGGAGCGAGAGAAGGTCGACGCCCTGGTCTACCCCACCTGGACCCATCCCCCGGCGCCGCTGGATCGAGCCAGTGAAGAGTACAGGGGAGACAACTCGCAGCTGGTTGCGCCCGCCACCGGGATGCCCGCCGTGACGGTCCCGATGGGATTCACCCGGGGCCGGTTTCCCGCGGGGCTGCAGATTCTGGCTCGGCGGTACGGGGAAGGGACCCTCTTCCGATTCTCCTACGCCTACGAGCAAGGGACTCGCCACCGCAGGCCACCGGAGGGCTTCCCCCCTCTGTCGGCCCGGTAGTCCGGCCTGAGTCGGACTGCTCATCAGTCGGGAAACGGGATGGCTGGACTCAAAAGAATTTACGGGTCGTGTCGCATTCCATCAGGATCAGGAACTCGCCCGCGATTCTCTTGACCACTCTGGCCTTGCCCGACAGGCTCGTGTAGGTGAACTCCGCCACCACGGCGTCGCCCTCCGAAAAAGGATTCTCGACCGGGCCCTCGGGGTTGGCCGCCAGGCTCAGTCGCATGCTGTCCCAACCCATGGGGCCCAGCATCGACTCGTCCGTGTAGTAGACGGCCGCCGTGACCGTCCAATCGAGTCCCGGCAAAGGGAAAGACCGCTGGGTGAGCGTCTCCTCTCCGAGTTCCGTCTCGAACTCGCCCACCTTTCCGCCCAGACCGGCTTCGAGCGTGCGCTGGTTGAACTCGGCCAGCGTCCCGGACCTGTCGATGGCGTCGATCGATTCTTCGTCGAACGCGAGGTTCACCAGGTGAATTTCACAGTGATCCCCCTGGCCCCGTGGGACAAAAGCACCCAGGTCCGGCTCGTCGACGAGCTGGCGTGCCTGCGAGTCCAGCCCGGGTCGCTCCTCGGGCGCCGGGAGCAGCAGCGTTCCTTGGAAAAACTCGCGATCGACGGGTTGGCCCGGCACGCGGTGGAGCGTCAGGACAGGTGAAGGATTCCTCGAGGAAGCTGGTCCGGCCCCCCGGGATCCCTCCAGAACCCCCAGAGTCGAGCCGTCACCCGAGAAGCCGGCCGCCAGGAAGCCGGGTCCTGAGACGCGACACACGGGCTGGTGAGCCTCGCTGTCCCAGAGCAGCAGGTTTGGGTTTGGATACCGGCTCCAAAAGGCTGCCAGGGGCGGGGACGG
>JBFKLX010000316.1:0-4724 GCA_041630155.1 Acidobacteriota bacterium | reverse complement strand
CTTTTCCGGTGCGAATCGGGAAGAGATACGGACGTCTGGGGGTTTCTCCGTGCGGTTCTCGAGCAAGATCGCAAGAGAAACGGCCGGGGGGTTTCAGTCTTGCGCCCGGGGCAGCTGCACCGGGCGAATATCGGTCCAGTGGATCTCTTCGCGGCGGTGGAGCGACGAGAATAGGATCCGGCCGTTCAGATACATCTCGAATTGCCGGGGCAGCCAAGTCCGCTCGGAAACGGGCCGCCGTTCGACCAGTCCCTGAGCGCTCCAGATGGCGCCGAGAATTCCCCACCAGAGTCGCACTTTCTCCTTGAGTTCGAAACGAACTCGCGCCACCTCGAACCGCTCGGTGTCGATCCAGAGCTCACCTTCTGCTTTGTTGAGCGCGTAATCCATTCGATTGCGCACTGGCAGGTCGTCGTTCCGGGGACGGAACGCCAGAACGTGGCAAGTCCGTCCGTCCAGCGCCTGCTGGGGTTGCAGTTTCCAGTCGTATTTATCGACGAGTTCTCTATCGAGACGAACCTGCTGCCGTTTTGCGTCGGGATCTTTTCCACGCCGAATCTTCTCAGCGAAGCGTCGCTGACGCCGGGTTTCCTCCGCCTCCTCTTCGTCGCTGAGGGGGCGGCCGTTCTTCTCGACCATTCTCTCGAACCATCGCCCTTCCACTGGAAACACTTCGTAAACGCTCTCTTCGCGCTGTTTGACCTGGCCGTCATCGCCCAGCTTCTCTGAGATTCGGCGTGCGCGCAGGCGGAAGCTGCTCTCGTGATCTTCGGACTCAATTTGGGCGGCCCGCTCGAGTGCCCGGTTTAGCACCTGCTCTGCGGTCAAGGAAGAGGCCTGCAGTGCGGGCAGCGCCGTGAGCAGACCGAGGCCCGTGAGCACCAGTCTTCGCGAGAAAGGAATCTGGGGAACTGCCGAGATCATCCATTCAGCCTAACATACGCTCGAGGGCCAGTACGCCGCCGGTTCACGCCGGCTTCCTCGAGATTCCTGGACGCGGAAGGGCGAGCGGCAAAAGGGGGACGCGCCTGGTCAGGGCCGAAAAACCGCGGCTCCCCGACCCTGTTGAGCGATAAGGCCGACCAGGAAAGACAGGCGACCTGGCCAGGGGCCTGAACGTCCCCATCAATGAAACGCGCCGCCGGGCGTCAGCTCGCAGCGGGTTTCGAGGGAGGGTCGCCCGTCCGCTCTGCTTCGGAATGTTCTCGAAGTCTCTCCTCGAGGACGTACCGCTTGGAGGGCTCGAAGATCGTCTGAATCTCCAGCATCGCGTTACCGAGTGATCCACTGCTCCCTCGTTTTCGCTGGTAGCGGATCCAGCCACGGCCCTCCATCCACAGGGCAGCCCAGTGAAGCAGGTAGAGGCTGCCAATCAGCGCAAGCCCGGACAGAAAGTAGCTCACCGAAACACTCCTCTGACGCGCGGGCGTAGGCGTCGAACCTCGACCCGCCCCAGCTCTCCCAAAGGTCACACCCATCATACCCCCGCCAGCCCGTTGGGGCCTGGGGACTGGGCGTCGAGTAGTCGAGGAGGTGGCAATCGAGCAGCTGATCAGTCGAGTTCGGCTGGGCCCTGGAGTCTCACGACTGCAGACCTTCGAGCCCATCGAACCAGGGTCCCACGTAGTCAAGCAAGTCGAGGTCGTGGTCGATCAGACAGATGTGGCCGTATCCCTCGAGGATCCTCAAGGTTGCATTGGGCACCCGGGAAGCCATCAAACGGGCTTCGGCGACTGAGGGTACCAGGCGGTCCTGGTCGCCGGCCAGGAAGAGGGCGGGCGGCTCAACGCGCCTGAGGCGGCTGCGGATGTCGTACCAGCCCAGGATTTCCAGCCTGCGGATGTAGCCTTCGCGCTCAATGGCTCGGGCACGCTGCCGGAACTCCCGCAAGTCTTCCCGGCTGGCGTGTGGCGAGTGGAGGCGCGCAGCGGTGAAGCGGCGAACCAGCCGCATGGCCCCCCAAGGGAGGAGACGCAACAGAATCGGAGCCAGCCGAATCTTGAGTCGCTCGCGAATCACGGGAAACGAATTGACGATAATGATTCCATGAAGGCGCTCCGGATGAGCGAGGGCAAAAGACAGGCTCAGTGCGCCGCCGAAAGACTCTCCACAGAGGAGCAGCCGGTCCAGGCCCTGCTGGTTGCACCAGGCGAGCAGGTTTGCCACCAGGGAATCCATAGTGCAGCCCGAATCGTTGGGCAGAGGGAAGGTCTCGACACGGAACCTCCGAGCCAGCAACGGGATCTGGCGGTAAAAGAACAATGCCGTGCCGTCCAGTCCGGGAACGAGAAGGATAGTCGTGGGCCCCTGGGCGCGGCCAGCCATTCAGGGTCCATCCTTCACTGCCGCAGGGGTGACGGCCTTCGACTCCAGGCTCTCCGTGTCTTCGGACAAGGTTCGGCGGGCCAGTCGTTGGACCGGAATTCCCACATAAATGCTATTGGGTTTAAGCACCGAGTACTTGGGGACCAGCCCGAGCGCCCCGACCTGTGTGTCCGCTCCGATTTCGACTCCTATTTCAACGACCGCCCCTACCCCGACAACGACCCGGTCACCCAGCCGAATCGGCGCCGTCTTCACGACCCCTTTCTCTACGGTGTGACCCGACAAATGGACGCCGCCGCCAATAACCACGTCGTTGCCAAACTCGAGCAAGCTGTGGTCCGTCACTGAAAGACTGTTGACGTATACTCCCCTGCCCAACCGTGCGCCGTTGAGGCGCATGTAGAGCGTCCAGACGGGCGTGGATCGAAAGAGTGTGCCGGCGAAGATTTTGACGAAGTGATTGAGGATCGCGTAGCGGACCCAATTCAGTAGTGGCCAGCCTAGTTCAACGATCGGCATCTCGGCACGCCGAGGCGTCCGCCAGCCAGTCAGCTTGCCGGCGGCGGCGGAAAGAAATATCAAAGAGAAGGCAAAGAGCAGGTAAGCGGGGATGAAGGACATGCTGAGCAACACAACGCGCAGCCAAAGGACTGACAGCGGCCAGTGGAAATGCCACTCCCAGAAAATCGCGCCCGGCAGCACGGCGAGTCCGAAAACGAGGCTTTCAACAATGAAGATGGAGGCAATCGTCCAAAGAGCTCGCGTCAAGGCTTTGAGGTCCCAACGGATTCTTGCTTTCGCCATGGCTCCTCGAATCCTGGTTCATCCTCCTTTTCGAGCTGGGTCGAAGGGCTCTGCGACATCACGAAGCTCAGTCAGACCGAGTTTTACCTGCTCGAAACATCCGGGTCAAGGCGCACCCAGCTGAAGCCATGCTTGTTTGGGATTGGAACGCCGGCTTCGGGGACAGCGGCTTCGGGGACAGGGCATTCTCACGCCTCGTCCTCGACCCCGGGAACGACCCGAGCCTTCTGATTTCTACCCAGAGAGGGGCCAGCCTCAGTTGATTGTGTGAGAGAGGATCAATGTCTATAGTTGTTGTTACGATCGAGTCGATGGAGGGCGGGAGTGGGTTCGACAGGCCCGAGAAGGAGGCTGGAATGAAGTCCGAGCTTCCCGGTAATGAGAAAATGAGGATCGAGTCGCTCCGCCGCTACAAGATTCTCGACACGCTCCCAGAACAGGCCTTTGACGACATTACTTTCTTGGCCTCGCAAATCTGTGAAGCACCGATTGCCCTCGTGAGTCTGATTGACAAGAGTCGCCAGTGGTTCAAGTCGAAGGTTGGCCTGGAGACTTCCGAGACCCCTCGGGATCTCGCTTTTTGCTCTCACGCTATCCTCCACCCGAGCGAGCTGATGGTCGTCTCTGATGCCACTCTGGACAGGCGTTTCTCAGACAACCCGCTGGTCATGTCCGATCCCTGCATTCGTTTCTACGCCGGCGCACCACTTGTGACCGAAGACGGCATGGCATTGGGCACGTTGTGCGTGATCGATCGAAAACCACGTGAACTCACGCCTCTGCAGGCAGAATCCTTGAGAGCTCTGTCCCGCCAAGTAATGGCCCAGCTCGAACTCCGCCGGGCCGTGGAAAAGCTGGAGGTTCAAAGTAATACTGACGCCTTGACCGGTCTTGCAAACCGGCGCGCTTTTGACCGAAAGCTCGACGAGGAGTTCCAGCGAGCCCTGCGTTTCGAAAGCCCTCTCGCACTCTTGCTCCTGGATGTGGACCGATTCAAGTCCTACAACGACAAGTTTGGTCATTCGGCTGGGGATGAGGTATTGCAGAAGGTAGCCCGGGTGCTCGAAGTCAACTGCCGCAGGATCGATTCACTGGCGCGGTATGGTGGCGAAGAGTTCGGCATCATCCTCCCACGCACCCAACACAAAGGTGCGCTCGTTCTGGCCGAGAGGTTTCGCGAGGCTATTGAAAAGGCATCCTGGAGAAGACGCCCGATCACTGTCAGTATCGGCGTCGCCGCTGTCTCGGCTGAGACCCCGGACTGTGGCGCTCTGGTTGACACTGCGGACACAGCTCTCTATGTGGCGAAGCGGAAGGGTCGAAATCGCGTTTGTGACTGAGATGCTTGGAACTCCGCGCCTCCTGACAGGCGTCCTGTACGTTGCTGCTCGATCGGCGTCTGGCCACTCCGTGGCTGCGCCCTGAAGATCTAGAGCCACCACGGCAGGATGCAACGTGGCAACCCAATTCCTCGGGCACCAGCAGTGGTCTAGGAGCGCCGTCGCCGCGGGCTGTGGAAGATTCCCCCCAGGTGGGAGATGGGCTGGCGTTTGCGCCGGTACAGTCCCCGCCGCCAGTAGTCCTCCAGCACCCGG
>JBFKLX010000315.1:0-4741 GCA_041630155.1 Acidobacteriota bacterium | reverse complement strand
GCCGCAGCTGCTACTTGCTCTACGGAAAGTAACCCTCGACCCGCGGTTTTCTGCTCGGGTCAAGAGTCCGATTGGTAGGCGTTTTGCAGGTATTTTCGCGCCTGCCGGTGGGACTGTTCGATGTCCTGCAACTCCAGGACCCGGCGGTAGCGAGAGAGGGCCTCCCCGCGACGCCCCAGTGAATCGAGGATCTGCCCGGAGAGGAGTCCTGAGAGGGCTCGTTCCCGCTCGGGGGTGTCGGAGTGGCTCCACGACTCGTCCAGAGCTCTCAGGGCCAGGTCCGGCTGGCCCAGCTCCCAGAACTTTTTCCCCAGCGTGTAGCGCATGGTCTGGAGGGGCATCAGGTGATAGTTGGGCTCGCCGGCCTCGGCCCGCTTCAGCGTTTCTCGATAGACGGCCAGAGCCTCCATGGGCCGTTGAAGATTCTCGAGTACATGGGCTTCATTGAGCCGGAGAATGAAGTTGCGAGGAGCCTTCGCTTCGAGCAGCCGAACATTTGCCAGAGCCTCGCTGAATCGTTTCTCCCGAACGAACAAGACCATCTGGAGCACCCGCGCGTCGTCCTTGACGAACTGGCCTCGGGTGGCGGCCAGTTCCAGGTATTCGAACCCTCGCTGGACACTGCCGCGGTAACCCACGATGGCAGCCAGCCATTTGATGTACCAGGGCAGATTACCCACTACGTACTCATAGAGGCCCACACTCAGATACGCGTCGTAGTACTGCCGATTTTCTTCGACGAGCTGCTGATGCAGCTTGTAGGCTCTCTTGCCGTGGTCGAAGGCGGTGCTCTTGCTGCGGTCGACGGTGATGGCGAAAGAGGCCAGAACGCCCTCGGAACTGCCCAGAAAATACCGGGCATCCGGGTTGGCGGGCTCCTTTTCGAGGATCGCCTGCGACAGCTGCTGCGACTGCTCGATCAAAGAGAAGAAGAGTTGGCGGTCGGAAGCGGGCATGGTCCGGCTGGTAGGCCGGTCGAAGTGGCTGGGGGCGATGAATTTGTCCAGGTCGAGCTCTTGCCGGGTGAACAATTCCCGAAGCCAGATCGACATGGCGACGTAGATCGGTGGTGCCGGGTGCGAGGGGTAGCGCTCCTGCAAAGCTTCAAAGGTGTTCCGAGCCTCCTGGTAGTCGAGGTCGTAGATGTGCCGAAACCCGACCTCCACCTGGGCCATGAACTCGGGGTTGCGAAGATCGACCGGCTGGGAAAGGGCCAGGCCCGGACCGGCCAATAGCGCAACTCCCATGATGCTCGCGACTAGTCGTCTCGACATGTCTCGCCTCTACCGCACTTCGAACGCGTAAATGAAACCCACCGAGAGCTCGAGGTGATGGAACAGGCCGTCGGGCCGGAAGCTGGGGGACTGGATTCCGTCGACGACCGCGCCCGAGCGTGGAATGCCGTAATCCGGAACCTCGGTCAGACGGTCCCGAAAATCGAAGCGCACACCCCATCGGTCACCACCTCGATACTTCACGCCTCCGCCGTAGCTGAAGGCGAATTTCCAGCGGTTGCGCAGGTCCAGCCCCAACGCCACGCCTCGTTGTTCGGTGTCGCCCGAGAGCTGATAGAGCGACACGCCGGCACCGGCCGTGCCGAAGGGGCGAAAACGGCTTCTCGCGTTCTTGAGGTACACCAGGCCGTTGTAAGAGAAGTTGTGAATCCGTTGGTCGACCCGAAAAGCCGGCAGTTGGGGGCTGAGGTTCCTCAAATCCATTGGCTGGTCTGCAAACGTGTATTCGAACTCCGCACCGAAGTGCTGCCCGAGATTTTCGGAGACCCTGAGACCGAACACGTATCCGGACCCTGCAGCCAGCGAAACGGCGTTGGGAGACCCCCCGTCGACGACCGTTGGGAAGAAGTCGGTTCCAGCCAGCGTCCCCCAGCCTCCGAACCCCGAGAACTCCCATTTGGGAGGACGTTTCAGCGGAATCGGCTGGGGTTGCGCCGGGGCCGCAGTTTGCAGAAGAGCCAAGATCGGCAGCGCGAGGAGCAGTCTTTTTCTCATGAGGTCATCCTGGAAAGGAGGGGAGTCGTCCCCTCGCCCGCATTGTAGCACCCTCAATATGGATGCGCGGCTGGCGCTCTTGGCTCGATCCGAGGCCCAATGAACCTTCTGCACGGAGTTTCAGCGAGCAATGCTCGTGCCAACTTCCCGCTCCCTCCGGGGGCCAGCGGCAAGCGCTGTCAGGAGGGTGGTCAGAAGGTGGAGGAGAGGCCGGCTTGGGCCTCGCTGGTGGCCCGCGGGTGTCGGGACTGGGTGGCGCCAGGTGCAAGACGCGCCTGACAGCGGCCTCCATCCGTCAAGACTGTTCCCTTGGCCAGCGGGCCTTGCGAAGGCGGCCCCGGATGAATCAGCGGCCGCGCCGCTGCTGGCGCTGGCGCTGCAGGCGGAGCAGCATCTGTTCCAGCCGCCTCTGCTGATCGGGGCGAAGCTCGGAGCGGATCTGCCGAAGCGTCTGCCGGCGAATCTGGTCCAGATCCTGGCGGCGTTGCCGTTCCGCTGCCTGTTGTTTCTGCCGGCTCCGTTCCAGGATTTGCCGCACCGCTCGTTCTTGCTCGGCATCCAGCTGGAGGTAGCGGATGATGCGGCGAGTCACGATTTCGCGGCCAAGGCCGGAGGAAGGCGAAGTGGGTGAGGGCCGCTCGGGCGGAGGCTCAACGGCAGGCTCCGGGGGGACCTCGGGCTCGGGCTCGATCGCGGGCACCGCGGTCTGGGGAGGCGGTTCCGGAAGAACGTCAGCCCCCAGGCTTTGATCGGGGCGCACGATCAACAGCGTCAAGGCCGTACCGAACACGATTCCGGCCGCAAAAACCAGGATGACCCAAACCAGGGCTCGGCTACTGGTTTTCACCGGAAGATTCCTCCAAAGGCAGGCTCAAAGAGTAGATGACATCGTCCAGAGTCAGCTCTTCCACACCCGCCGGGCCCGCCGGCTCACCCAACAGTTCGGCGTACTCGACAGGCTCGGGCTGCCGGGAGTTCGACAGCAGCAAACCCAGGACCGCAATCAGCGCCAGTGTGGCGAACACGGGAATCGTCTTTCGCGCCACCTTCTCCAGCCACAGCCAGATCGGAGTCGCCTCGCTCACGGCCCGATGGGCCACACGAGAGGCAAAAAACGGCGCCGGGTCGGGTTCGGGGGCCAGGCTGGCCTGAAAATCGAGATACCTGCGCGATTCCCACTGGCGGCGACACTGCGGGCACTGCTCCAGATGTGCCTCGTCCAGCGGGTCACCAGGCTCCCACTCCCAGATGGGAATATGATCCTTCATTGGAGTCGCTCCCCTTCCCCCCTAGCCGCGCTTTTCCAAGGCCTCGATGAGGAGCTTGCGAGCGCGGCTCATGCGAACGCGGATCGCCAGCTCGCTGGTGTCCAGGCTTTCGGCGATCGCGCTGTAGTCCCATCCTTCGACTTCTCGAAGAACGAAGACCATTCTATCCTTCTCAGACAGTTCCTGTAGCTGTCGCTGCAGCCACTGCCAGAGACTTTCGGCTTCGGCTTCATCCAGCCCCTGCCCGCCTCGGAACTTGGCGTAACAGGTTTCGAGCCGACTCTGTTCCTCCTCGGCCAGCTGAGAGAAGAGCCGTTCTTTGCGGACTCGACTCTTGCGCAGCTCGTCGAAACAGCTGTTGACTGCAATCCGCGACAGCCAAGCCTTGAAGGGACGGCGCCGGTCGTACTGGCCCATCGAGCGGAAGACCTTGAGAAAGACTTCTTGTGCGATGTCCTCGACTTCATTGCGTCGACCCAGGTAATGGTAAACGATCCGAAAGACCAGGGACTGGTGGCGGCGGACCAGTTCTTCGAAGCCCTTGGGATCGCCGTCCAGCGCGTCCGCCACCAACTCCGGATCTGTTTTGGCCATCCCCGTCTTTCAATACGTACGGAAAGCGATTTGTTTCATGGATTCAGCTGCATCTGAACTGTATACCGAAAGGCCCATCTCCAGGCAATCTCGAACAGGGGGCAACCGGCTCCCCGAGCAAGTTCGGCGAGTTCGCCACGGCGAAAACCCTTGAGAACCGACAGCGGCCCGTCGTGGCGGACTTCGGGTGAGTGGGAGAACAGCCCGGTCAACAATCTGATTCCCCAATAGGCCAGACGGCTGCGGTGCAGGTCGTTGATCACCGCCCAGGCGACACCCAGCTGGCGGAATCGCGTCAGGAGAGCCACGATTTCCTCTCCCCGGAAATGGTGGAGAAAGGCGGAAAAGAGGACCAGGTCGACACTGCCCGGCTGAAACGGAGGATGGAATACATCCGCCTGGATCACGCGGGAACCCGAGGAACTTTGAAGCAGCGTTCGGGCCTGGCGGCAGGCTTGCCCGTTCCAGTCCAGGGCGAGGACCTCCAGTGGGATCTGCTCGCCCCGTCCCCATTCCAACAGCGCCCTGGGGATGTCGGCGGAGCCCGCCCCCCAGTCGGCCACCCGCAACGGCCTGCCCAGCTGCCCCGTGGCCAGCTGCCTCAAGAGTGGTGCGACGGCCGCCAGGCAGGCGGCGGTGCCTCCCAGGAAGCGATTGACCAGGCGCAGCTCGGCCGAGATCACCGCCATGCGCTCGGGAGAGATGGTCTCCGGCGAATCGATGATTTCGGGAGCCTGGCTGCGGCGTTTCCAGTCCATTGCGACCTGCGGGCACGCGGCCGGACCCTGACTACGGCCCGCAGGTCCTTGGATAGCCGAAGCCGGCTCAGAAATCCAGGTGCAGATGGATCCCCGGCCGCCCACGATAGTG
>JBFKLX010000314.1:0-4764 GCA_041630155.1 Acidobacteriota bacterium | reverse complement strand
GTCGATTGAGGGTCGATCGAAAGGGAGAGGGCGGTGACTGAGCACAAATCGAATTCCAGCACGAGCTCCCGCTGGGTGGGCAAGCCGGTTCGGCGCAAGGAGGACAGCCGGCTGGTCCAGGGCAAGGGGAGATTCGTCGACGACTTCAAAATGGCCGGGATGCTCTACCTGCATTTCGTCCGGTCGCCCTATGGCCATGCGCGCATATTGAGCGTCGACACATCAGAGGCCGAGGCTCTGCCGGGTGTCCACGCCGTGCTGACGGGCCGGGAGGTGGTCGGGCAGGTCCAGCCGTTCATGCAGATCGGGCCCGAGCCAGGCGCCAAGATCCTGGACTACCCGATGGCTGTCGACAAGATTCGCTACCAGGGAGAGCCGCTGGCGGCCGTCCTTGCCGATTCGCGGATGCTGGCCGAAGATGCCGCCGAACTCGTGGAGGTCGAATACGAGCCGCTGCCGGCCGTGGTGGACGCCGAAACGGCAGCGAGCGATGAGACGGTGCTGCACGAAGAGGCGGGCACCAACCGGATCTACCACGACGTCTTCGAATGGGGCGAGGTGGACCGTGCCTTCCAGGAAGCCGCCACTGTGGTCTCCATCGACCGGCTCCATTTCCACCGCTTCTCGAGCACACCGCTGGAGAGCAACGCCATCATCTGCTGGTGGGACCCGACCGAGAAGATCCATTTTCTCTGCAACAACTCCTTCCCGACGTTCGGCATCCAGTTCCTGGCGCCGGCGCTGGGAGTGAGCCTGGAGCAGATCCACGTGGAAACGCACGACATTGGAGGCAGTTTCGGCATCAAGATCACCAACTATCCCCAGATGGCCGCCTGCGCGCTGGCTTCCCGCAAGGCCGGCGGACGCCCCGTCAAGTGGGTGGAGACTCGCACCGAGCACTTGCTGGGCTCGGGTCATGGAAACGAGCGGACCTATCTGGACACCCGGGTGGCGCTGGACGAGAACGGCGTGATCACTGCCGTCGCCTCGCGGCACCTGGACGACGCGGGGGCCTACCTGCGCTACGAGCCGTTGGGATGCGTGATCTGGTCGCAGGTGGTGTGCGGCGTGTATCGACTCAGAAACCTGCGCATCGACTTCACTCAGCTGGTCACCAACAAGTGCCCCACCGCTCCCAACCGCGGTTACTCCAGGCTCCAGCACCTCTGGTTCATGGAACGGACCCTGGACATCTGCGGGCATCACCTCGGGATTCCCCAGGACGAAATGCGTTTGCGAAACTACATTCGCCCCGAGGAAATGCCATATACCACTCCCAACGGCTGCGTGTACGACTCTGGCGACTACCCGGCCATGCTGGCCAAGGCGAAAGAACTGGTGGGCTGGGACCAGTGGCTGGACAGACGACGACAGGCACGCGCCGAGGGCCGCTGGTTAGGCATCGGCATCGGCACCACGCTGGACTCCGGCACCAACAACTTCGGGCAGTCGCGGATCCTGAACCGATTCCTGCCTTTTTCCGGGAACTCCGAAGCGGCCAATATCAAGGTCGACATGGACGGCCAGATCGTGGTGAGTCTGGGCAGCGTTCCTCAGGGTCAAGGCCACGAGACCACGACGGCTCAAGTGGTCGCGGACGACCTCAATATCCACCCCGATCACGTCCGCGTGCGCACCGGGTTCAATACCGAGTGGAACACCTACACGGGACACTCCGGTACGTACGCCAGCCAGTTCGCGGTAACGGGCCTATCAGCGGTTCACGGGGCAGTGCGGAAGCTCAAAGAGGAGCTCAGCCAATTGGCGGCCTTTTCCCTACAGTGCAAGCGGGAGGATCTGGAGTTCGGCGCGGGGGAGCAGGGACCGGAATTGCGGGGACCAGGCGGGAAGTCGACCAACTACTGGGGCCTGGCCAACCTCGTGAACGTAAACAACGCCGAGCTGCCGGAAGAACTGCGCGAGCTGACCCTGAATTGCCGCTACATCTACGTGCCGCCATTCACGGTCCCCGACGTCGACAAGAAGTATGGAAACTTGACGCTGACCTACGCCTCGCAGCTCCACCTGGCCGTGGTCGAGATCGACCGGGAGACCTTTCAGCCGCGCATCCTGGAATACGCCGTAGTTGACGATTGCGGCACCGTCATCAATCCCATCGTCGTGGAAGGCCAGGTGCACGGGGCCACTGCGCATGGCATCGGAGCCGCTCTCCATGAGACCTGCGCCTACGACGCTGAGGGCAACATGATGACCTCGACCTTCAGCGACTACATTCCCATCACGGCGCTGAACATGCCCCCTCTGCGCTGCGCCAACCAGCAGACGCCTTCGCCGTTCAGCTTCAACGGAGCCAAGGGGTTGGGGGAGGGGGGAGGCGCACCCCTGCACGCTTTGTCGGCCGCGCTTCAGGACGCCTTGTTCGAAGCCGGCATCGTCATCGGCGACTCCCACAACACCCCTGACTCGATCTTCCACGCCTTGCGAGGCGAGGGACCGAGGACCGCCGTCCGCGTAGACAGAAGAGGAAGGTGAGGGGAAGGTTCGAAGTGCGAAGTGCCGGGAGTGCCTGAGGCTCCGGTCGTAGATTTCGACTTTCTCCTCGTGCTTCGATCTTTGGGACGTCCTTATGTCGCACCCACTCGACGATCTGAAACTGGACCGGGTCCGCCGGTTGATGGATCAGCAGGATATCGACTGCCTGGCGGTGCGCGCGCCGGACAACGTGCTCTATCTGACCAATTATTGGCCCATGAAGGGCTACGCCATGGCGCTCTTTCCCCGCCAGGGGGAGCCGACCCTGATGGTCCTGGAAGCCCAGCTGCCCAATGCCCGAAGGAACGCCTGGACGCGAGACATCCGCACCTTTCGCTTCTACGACGACCGCGATCCCCGACCTCCCACCGCCCGTTCGCTGGATCTCGCCCTGGAGGTGCTTCGGGAGCGGGGCCTGGCGGGCAGGGTCGGGGTCGAGCTCTCGCAGGGCTCCCAGATCTGTGACCGGATGGTGGGTGAGCCTACTGTTTTCACGCTCGGCTATTTCGAGGCTTTTCCGCCGCTCTGCCGCGAGGTGATCGACGCCGTGCCGCTACTCGTGCAAGCACGCGCCATCAAGACGCCGCAGGAAATCGAACGCATGAGGCTGGCCAACCGCTTGGCGGCCCTCGGCCTCGAGCACGCCCGCCAGAACCTCGAGCCGGCCTGCATGAAGGAGAGCGACGTGGCCGCGATGATCGAGGGCCACATCCACGCTATCGGGGTGGGTTTCGAAGGCGGGCGGGTCGAGATGGCCCGCGCATTCACTCTGGTCTGGTCGGGACCCGGCATCGCGACGTTCACCGCCACCAAGGACAATCCGATTCAGGAGAACGAGCCCACGCTGGTGGAGATCTGGGTCTGCGCCGACGGCTACTGGACCGACCTGACCAAGAACCTCTGCCCCGGCCCCCCGACTCCCGCTTATTCCAGCCTGCTGGACCTGCTGTTGGACGTCCTGCACGAGGCGGTCGATTATTCACGCCCCGGAGCGCCTCTGGGCGGCCTGGACCGCTTGATCCGCCGGCGCATCGCCGAGGCGGGATATCCAGGCCAGCCTTCCCACCCCGTGGCTCACGGCGTGGGTGCCCGCGCCCACGAACCTCCCTTCGCTCACCAGGCGGCGCCGGGCGAGATCGAAGCAGGGATGGTGCTGGCCATCGAACCGGGTGTTTACTGGACAGGAGGGGGCGGTTTGCGGCTGGAGGACAACTACTGGATCACCCCCGAAGGCACCCATCAGTTGTGCTCGTTTCCAGATGATTTCAGGCAGGCGACACCGAGCGGCTAGCCCCTCGAGTGCTTGAGATTCAGCGGGGTTTCTGAGACAGTCTTGCTGGATGTGAGCCGCCGATGCAACTGCACGAGAACCTGCGACAGCGCCTGCTCTCCAATATAGACCGAGACGACATCGTACGGATGTCCCGGGAGGTCATCTCGATCCCCAGCCCCACCGGAGAGGAACTGGAGATGGGCCGTTACATGCGGGCGGTTTTCCAGGACATGGGGCTGCAGGTTGGCTGGAGCGAGGTGGAGGAGGGCCGACCCAACGTGGTCGGACTGCTGGAGGGCCAAGGGGGCGGAAGAAGCTTGATGTTCAACGGCCACATGGACACGTCGTACACGGGCCGGGAGGAACACTTGACCGGAATCGGCTACAAGCCCCACCCGGTGGTGCAGGAGGGTGTCGTCTATGGCCTGGGCATCTACAACATGAAAGGGGCCCTGGTCTGCTACGTTCATGCCTTGAAGGCGGTGCGGGCCAGCGGCATCCCGCTGGCGGGGGACGTCTACATCGCCGCCGTCGTCGGCGAGATCGAGAAGTCGCAGTGGGGAGAGGCGTTCAGCGGGCGGCAGTACCGCGGCTACGGCGCGGGGACCCATCGGCTGGTCAACCAGGGTGTCGTCCCCGACATGTGCATCCTGGGGGAGCCGACTGATCTGAAACTCGTGCTGGGACACTACGGGTCGATGTGGGCTCGGATATCCACCACCGGCCCCTTCATGCACACGGGGTTCAGCACCGGCCGCCAGCCGGAGAATGCCATTCGCCGCATGCACCGGGTCACCGACTCCGTCCTGGAATGGGCCGGGGAGTGGGAGGAGAAAGCCGCCTACGGGAACAAGCAAGGCTTGGTCAACCTGGGTTGCGTCCAGGCCGGGCAGCCCTGGCGGGTCAGCCGCCTCCCCCACCGATGTGACCTCTTTCTGGATGTCCGCGTGCCCCCTTCCATGCCCATGGCGGATGCCCGCCGCGAGTTCCAGAAGTTG
>JBFKLX010000313.1:0-4793 GCA_041630155.1 Acidobacteriota bacterium | reverse complement strand
GGTTTCCGCAGAAAGCGCTTGAGCGTGCTTTCGCGCATTTCCTGGACGTGAATGAAGCGCAAGTGGTTCCGCACCAGATCGACCACTTCTTCGTTCTGTTCGCTGGAAAGGCGGAGTTGCCGGCCGATTCGAGCCGCCATGAGGGCCCCCAATTCGGCGTGCCCGTCGAAGCGGATGCGTTCCCGAACGCTGAAAGTGGGGGGTTTGCCGACATCGTGCAACAACACCGCCAGGGCCAGGGCAGGGTCGAGAGGCTTTTGGGCCAGCGAGAACATCAGGCAGGTATGAGTGAAGACATCGCCTTCCGGATGGAACTCGGGCGGCTGGGGAACGCCGTCCAGATCCGCTACTTCCGGCAGAATGGCGCGCAAGATTCCCGATTTCAGCAAGAGGCGCAGACCGAGATCGGGCGCGGGCCCGGTCAGGATCTTGATCAGCTCGTCTCGAATCCGCTCCCAACTGACCTGGAGCAGCTCATCGGCGCGGGCGCAGACCTCCCCCCAGGTCTTCTCTTCGATTTGGAATCCCAGCTGGGCCGCGAAGCGAACGGCCCGGATCAGTCGCAGCCGGTCTTCGGCGAAGCGCTCGGAGGGTTCGCCCACGGTTCGGAGCAGGCCTGCTTTCAAATCCTTCTGCCCTCCCACGAAGTCGAGGACGGCACCGCTGGAGGGATCCAGAAAGAGTGCATTGACGGTGAAGTCGCGGCGTTGCGCATCGCGGCGGGCATCGGTGAAGGTGACACGTGCCGGGTGCCGGCCGTCCTGGTAGTCCGACTCCTTCCGGAAGGTCGCAACTTCGTATTGATGGCCGGCCAGCAGCACCAGGATCACCCCAAAGGACTTGCCCACCGCATGGGTCTCCTCGAAGAGTGATTCGACCTGCTCGGGGCGTGCGGAGGTCGCCACGTCGATGTCCGAGACCGTCCGGCCCAACAGGGCGTCACGCGCCGCGCCGCCGGCGAAAAGCGCCTCGTGGCCCTCCCGGCGCAGCCTGCCGACCACCTCGAGGGCCCCCTCCAGGAGCTGCGGATGGGACAGCTGTTGCAGGGTTGGCAGCAGATTTGGCATCTCACACTTCCTGCCCGGCCGAAACGAGGCGCTATGGTAGCATAAGCGGGCGACCCGCACCGCGTTGCGACACCGAGGTCGGCGGGGGGGCGGGTCGATCGTGGATCATGCGCACTCCCCTCTTCATATTCTCGATCTTGCTGGCTCTCAGCGGAACCCTGTACCGAGTCGTGGGCGACCCGAGTTCGGTCTATCCGGCGGCTCCACCGGTGCCGGCCAACGTCCTGGCGCTGGCCGTGATCAACCGCCCCAACGAGAATCTGAGGCTGCTCAGCCAGATCAGACTGGAGTCCTTCGACGTCCAGGCGGACGACTGGGCTTCGGGCCGGCCCGAAGCCCTGGATCAACTTCGCGAGCTGTCCAGGGCGGGCCCGCAGCGGCTCTGGATCGTGGTTCACGGCCTGGAGAGAAGGCCCGGGGGCTCGAACAAAATTCATTTCAGCCTCTGGCTGAAGTGGACCGCCGGCCTGGAGCAAAAGCTGGAAGTCTCGATCAAGCGACTGGCCGAAGCTCTCTTCGGTGCTCCGGCCGAAGTCCTGGAGGACGGGGAAGTCCGGTTGCTGCGCGGCCCGGCGCCGCAACAGCTGCTCTACCAGATTCGCCTCCCTGCCTGGCTGCTGGTCTCCAATAGCGAGGCTGGCTGGCGGCAGAGCCTGGACACCTGGTCGGGCCGGCGTCCGGGGCTGGCTCAACGTCCCTCCTTCCAGAGCCTGCGCCGGCGCTTCGATCTCAGCCGCGGTATCTTCCTTTACTGCGACGCCAGCCAGGTCCTTCCCTTCGTCCCCGAGTTCGGTTACCAGATCCGCCGCCGCCCCTGGGGACTGGAAGAGGAATTTTTCCCCCTTCCGGTGGAGGGAGCGAGCCAGCGATGAACGAAGAAATGGGAAAGAGCAATCGCAGCAGCCGGAGGCGCTTCCTGCGCTGGCTAGGCTACGCGGGCGCCGGAACCACGGCCTTGGCGACCGGCCTCGGCTACGTCGTCATCAACGAGATGCAGTGGTTGCGGTTGAAGCGAGTCCGGATTCCTTTGTCGGGAAGGGCCAGCCGCCTGGAAGGTATGCGAATCGCTCTGCTGGCCGATTTTCACCTCTACCCGCACACGACCCTGGAACTGATCTCAGAGGCAATCGACATGGCCAACCGCCTCCAGCCCGACTTGACGCTGCTGGCAGGCGATTACGTGCTGTCCACCGCCGATGCTGTCTTCGACCTCGCACCCCAGCTGTCCCGGCTCGACGCCAAGCTCGGCGTGTTCGCAATCCTGGGAAATCACGATCACTGGAAAGGCGTCGAAACGGTCACGCGCGGATTGAACGAGAGCGGCGTCCAGTTGCTGCGCAACCAGAGCCTCGAGTTGACCTGGCATTCGCAGCGCTTCCAACTGGCGGGCCTGGACGACGGCTGGGTCCGGCGGCACGATCTGATCCAAGCCCTGGACGGGCGGACGGACGAGATCCCTACGCTGCTGATGATGCACGAGCCCGACTTCGCCGACGAGCTTTCCACTGATGGACGCATCGACATTCAGTTTTCGGGCCACAGCCACGGCGGGCAGGTGCGATTCCCCCTGATCGGCTCACCCTTCCTGCCGCCCTACGGACGCAAGTACGATCAGGGTCTCTATCGGGTCGGCGATATGTGGCTCTATACCAACGTGGGCCTGGGGGTGACCGTGCCGGTGCGGTTCAACTGCCCCCCGGAAGTCACCGAGATCACTCTTGGGAGGGCGTAGGGCCTAGGGCTTAGGGCGTAGGGTTAGGGCGCGACATCGGCATCTTGCCGGTGAGGAGGGGCCCCGGGGAGCGCCAAACGGTCCGAGCGCTCTTTACGCCTCCCGGCCTCGCGGGAGTGAGGCGCGTTGTGGAAAGTACTCTCGATTGAGGATTATGGAATGCGAGACCACCATTCGATGCCAACCATCTGGGAATCGAGTCGGAACCGACTCCTGCGTCCCCTCACCCTAGCCGTGGCTTTGACGACCCTGGCCGGCACGCTCGAGGCCGCCAACCCGATTCTGGTCGGCGCCGGGGACATCGCCAAGTGCGGCGGCACTCTGAAACGGGCGGAAGCCACTGCCAGCCTTCTGGACCAGGTGGTCGCCCAAGCTTCCCGGCAGACCCCTCCTCAGCCCGTGGTGGTCTTCACCCTGGGAGACGCGGTGTATCCGCGAGGCAGGGAAAAGGAGTTTCGGAAATGCTACGAGCCCACCTGGGGCAGGCATCTCGAACGCACCCGGCCCGCCATCGGAAACCACGAATACGGCAGCGGCCGGGGCGAAGCCTTCTTCGAGTACTTCGGTGAGGCGGCGGGGCCGCCGGGGCTGGGGTACTACAGCTACGATCTGGGGAACTGGCATATCGTGGTCCTCAACTCGGCCTGCCGGCGGGCCGGCGGCTGCGAGCCGGAATCGACCCAATACCAGTGGCTCGAGCAGGACTTGAAGCAGAACGGCCGCCGCTGCACCCTGGCCTACTTCCACCACCCGTTGTGGTCGACGGGCCCACACGGCCAAAAGAACGAGATGCAGCCGCTCTACGAGTTGCTCTACGAATTCGGTGTCGAAGCGGCCTTGGCCGGCCACGACCATCACTATGAGCGCTTCGCACCCCAGGACCCGAGCGGCGCTGCAGATCCCCGCGGGGTGCGCCAGTTCGTGGTTGGGACGGGCGGGCGCGGCGGACGCTGGTTTCTGCGCGAGAGGCCCCGAGGAGGTCCCAACTCGGAAGTCGCTCGAAGCGGCGTCTTCGGAGTCCTCAAACTCGAACTGCAACCCGACGCCTACACCTGGGAATTCCTCTCCATCGACAAGAGCTTCCAGGACTCGGGCAGCCAGGGCTGTCACTGAAACGCCCTTGGGGCGATATGAAGGGTGTAGGGCGCAGTGGCGTAAGGCTCGAGCCTTCCCGAGCCTATGCCCGAGGCTTCTTGACCCTCCTGGTCAGCTTTGCTGAAAAGGATCGCGGGAGATCCAGGGAACTCACCTCGTCGGGGCTGGCAGCTCTGAACACGGTCCAGCGTGGGCAACTGAGCCGTGGGGAGGGGAGGGCGTAGAGGCTTGGACCCGTGGAGCCTCATGCCTTGCCGTTCCATCAAACGGCATGATGCCGGTGTCACTGACCCGAGTCCCATGCCCCACGCCCCACACCCAGCACCTGCTCGAGGGCGTAGGCCGCCTGCAGGAGCCGAGACTCCTGGAAGTGTGGGGCCAGCAGTTGGATTCCAACCGGCAGGCCCTCCGAAGTCGAGCCTGCCGGGAGGTTGATTCCGGGGATCCCGGCCAGATTCGCCGTGACGGTGAACACGTCCGAGAGGTACATCTGCAGAGGGTCGGCCAGTTTCTCTCCCAGGGCGAACGGCGGAGACGGTGTGGTCGGTCCCAGCAACAGCTGGACCTTCTCGAAAGCTTGGTCCAGATCCTGCCGGATCAGCCGGCGCACGCGGGCCGCCTTGACGAAGTATGCGTCGTAATAGCCGGCGCTGAGCACGTAGGTCCCCAGCATGATGCGGCGTTTCACTTCGCGCCCGAAACCGCTGGAGCGGGTGGCCCGGTACATGGCTTCGAGGCTTTCCCCGCCGCCGGTCGCTCGGAACCCGTAGCGCACGCCGTCGTAGCGGGCCAGATTGGAGCTGGCCTCGGCCGGCGCGATGATGTAGTAGGTGGCGATGGCATAGCGGTTGTGGGGCAGGTGGACCGGGTCGAGGCGGCAGCCCAGATCCTCCAGCTGG